>CAKTYT010000001.1 GCA_934633695.1 uncultured Clostridia bacterium
ACGACAGACCCGCCGTTTGAGCAGAAAAAAGCGAGTGTCCTCACAGCTTTTCAAATGCTGTAAGAACACTCGCCATGAAACGACTGATAGGATCTATGCTGTGGTAAGCCTTCCCTTCTTGAACTTCCCGAGGTTTGAAACCAACGCTGCAAACTACACAAGACTGGAAATCGAATTCAATCCGCATGAATTCGACGATGTGGCAGAAATAGATATTAAAGACGGCAGAGTGGAAGCGACGCTGTCTGCCGCAAAGCAGGCATATGCCGATAAAGGCTTTGAGGGTGAAGTTATTTACGACATCAACTGGATATCTGAGGAAGACCAGGCTCCGCAGTGGCGTATGCTGAACGGTGAACCCGCTTACGTCTGCACTTATTATGCCGTTCGCAAATCGAGTGAGTACGAAGAGGGCAGGGGTCAGACCGTAATGTTTTACATTAGGCCAACCATTGAGAGCGGAGAAGTGAGAAAATAACGCTATTTCAACGAATCCATCTCTGATTGCTGAAATGCAATTGGAGATGGATTTCGATTCATTGCTCAGAAAAAATAAAAAAATATTGGAAAAAATGTTAGATGATGCCTGACAGATTATGGCGAATAAGGTATAATACGAACATACCGGTAAAGGTAAATCTTTTTAGAGGAGAAAACGGAAGCAATGAAGCGATTTTTATCTCTTTTCATTGTCCTCTGCATTGTTGCTGTTAGATTCATCTCAACAGGAATATGTGCAGAGAGTGAGGAAGTTTCCTCAACCTCCACTTCCATTTCGAATGGTGTTTATTTCATAAAAAACACCAAGACGAGCAAGTTTGTTGACGTTGAAAACAAAAGCGTCACAGATGGAAGGTTGGTTCAGCAGTGGAGCTTCCACGGTGGGAATACTCAGAAATGGGTTATCTCGAAGCGTGTCGACGGTTACTATACGATACGTGTTTACGGTTCTGCAATTTCATACTACCTTAGTGTGAAAGATGACTCAACTGTGGCTCAGACAAACCAACATTTCAAACCAAATTTTGCGATTTAAAGAAAGGATCTAAAACAGTGAAAAAAAACTTCAAACTCATGGCAATCATCTTTGCCGTATGCTTAGTTGCCACTTCTGTGGGATGTGCTCTTGTGAGCAAGGGCTCTAAGGCACCGTATACCTATACTGTCAGTTCAAACTCGGATTCAATGTATTTCGTTCAATCCGACGGCAGTAGTGTCCGGTGTGGTGAGTACACCAATCCCGATGCTCCGGCAGCCCACAGCCTTACCTATGCAGGCCAGACTTATCAGCTTAATTATATCGGTTCGGAGGTAAGAATGTTCTCCAATGTCGACCGTTATGCAACAGATGATGAAAAAATCGAAGCTGAATACAATGCCGGCACGGACGAGCTTGTAAGTGCAACCTTCAATCCGCCGGAATTTCTCCCCGGCAGCGATGTTGTGACAGAGGAGGATTATAAGCTCTTTGTCAAGGACGTCATCAGCCAGTTTGCCCAGGAGGACTTTGATCTTTATTCCTATAAATGCACGACCTCCTGCGAGGGCGAGGATGTCGAGCATGAAGGATTCATATCAAGAGCGGAGAATGATACCGTTGCTACGTACGACTTTATTTACACCGTTCTTAAGGGCGGAGCAGAGACGAGTGACAGAATCTATGTCGTCATGTTCTTTAATGTCGATTGTATGTCACTCAGTTTTTCACTCAATCAGCATGATTTTGACAATGTAACTGTGCCGGAAATAAATGAGAGCAGACTGAACGCAACTATTTCTGCCGGAATACAGGCTCATGTCGACAGCAGCTTGACTGAGGGCAATGTCTATGATGGTACTTGGACCCTTGACAATGCGAAGTGGCATATGATAAACGGTGTGCCTACCTATGTGTGCAACGTAATCGTTACGTACAAAACGGAAAGCGGTGAAGATAGCTATGGCGAGGGCATCACTTTCGAAATTCAGCCCACTGTTGAAAATGGAGATTCAGCCGAATAATAAACCAAACAACACACTGCAACGCTTTTATTGACAAATAAAACACCGACTGCATTTTGCAGTCGGTGTAATTCTTTACCTTGTTTGTTAAAACAGACGATTAAGCCTTTTTGGTCTGAGCCATAACTTCTTCTGCGAAGTTTTCTTCACGCTTCTGAAGACCTTCGCCCATTTCGTAGCGGGTGAAACCGATAACTTCAAACCTGCCGTTGATCATAGCCCCAACGCTCTCGTCAGGATTCTTAACGAAGGGTTGCTCAAGCAGGCAAACTTCCTTATAATACTTCTCAATGCGGCCTTCAACCATCTTCTCGATGATAGCGGCGGGCTTGGGCTTGGGATCGTTCTTGGCCTGTTCGCGAAGAATCTCACGCTCATGCTCGAGCTCTGCCTGGTCGCAGTCAGCCTTGCTGAGGCAGGTGGGCTTTGCTGCTGCAATCTGCATTGCAACATCGTGTGCAACAGCGGGATACTCGTTGTTGCTTATCTGAAGGAGAACGCCGATCTTGCCGCCGAGGTGGACGTAAGTGTCAACAACACCTTCAACACGGTTGAAGCGGCGGATGGTGATCTTTTCACCGATTTTTGCGACTGCTGCATTGATAACGTCGCTTACGGTCTTGCTTTCATCCTCAGAGAAAGTCTGAGCCATCATAGCGTCGACGTCAGCGGGGTTCTTCTTTGCAACATGCTTTGCAAGGGAAGCAACAAGTGCTTTAAAATCATCGGTCTTTGCAACAAAGTCGGTTTCGCAGTTGACCTCGATGATGACACCAACGCCGCACTTTTCGCATACAAAGCAATCAACGATGCCTTCTGCTGCAATACGGGAAGCCTTCTTTGCGGATGCTGCAAGACTCTTCTCGCGAAGATAGTCGAGAGCCTTTTCAATATCGCCGTCACATTCTTTGAGAGCCTTTTTGCAGTCCATCATGCCTGCACCGGAACGCTCACGGAGATTCATAACGTCTTTTGCGGTAAATTCCATAGTAATATCCTCCGAAAAAATGGGGTCAAATAGGTTGACATAATGGGAGAAAGCCCCACTATGCCGAAAAAATCAAATTAGAAGTTGTCAGCTTCAGCGGGAATAGTTGCATCGACCGCTGCATCGGTCATCTGTTCGCCCTGCTTGCCTTCAAGGACTGCATCTGCCATCTTTGATGCGATGAGCTTGATAGCACGGATAGCATCGTCATTGCCGGGAATGATGTAATCAACATCATCGGGATCACAGTTGGTGTCAACAATTGCAACAACGGGAATGCCCAAGGTACGTGCTTCGAGAACAGCAATGTGTTCCTTGCGGGGGTCAACAACGAACATGCAGCTGGGGAGCTTCTTCATGTCTTTGATACCGCCGAGGTTTTTCATGAGCTTCTCACGAAGTGCACAGAGCTGGATGACTTCCTTCTTGGGAAGCAAATCAAAATCACCGTCAGCTTCCATCTTGTTGATCTGGTTGAGCTTTGCGATACGGGTCTGAATGGTCTTGAAATTGGTGAGAAGACCGCCGAGCCAACGCTGGTTTACATAGAACATCTCGCAGCGTTTTGCTTCCTGCTCAATGCTCTCCTGAGCCTGCTTCTTGGTGCCGACAAAAAGAACGGTGCCGTCGTTCATCGCAATATCACGAATGAATGCATAAGCTTCGTCGATTTTTTTGACTGTCTTCTGAAGGTCGATGATGTAGATGCCGTTACGCTCGGTGAAGATGTATTCCTTCATCTTCGGGTTCCAACGACGGGTCTGGTGACCAAAGTGTACGCCTGCTTCAAGCAGCTGCTTCATAGAAATAACTGACATAATATCCTCCTGTTTTTTATTCCGCCCCGTGTATCATCTTTTTGCAGAATCAAGCGAATTTCACGCTCGACAACCCTGCAAAAATCCACACGGGTGAGTTATTCCATACTCTGCAATTTTACCACAATCTCAGCAGAAAAATCAATAGGCACGGAACAATTTTTTTGCGAATCAAGTAAATATATTTTGAAGCCGCAGTCAATCATCACGGCAAAGCGGCTGCGGTCCTTGACATAGGTAACTGATGGCAGCGAATGAACAGAAAAAATTGATAGATCTTTGCGGCGGTCAGAGGCGATTGCTTTCATACATTGGGACAAATAAAGTGCAGCAGTTGGGAGACGTTTATTATAGGAAAAAGCAACAGAATTCTCCGGATGTGAAAAATTTTTGAATTTAAAGATTTTTTTTGAAAAAAACTATTGACAACGGAAAATTTAAGCTGTACAATGCTGTTAGCACTCAAAAAAGATGAGTGCTAACAAGGAAGATATTTCAGAGGTGAATATAAATGGAAAAGAAAGAATTTAAAACAGAATCCAAACGTCTCCTGGATTTGATGATCAATGCTGTTTACACAAACAAGGAGATTTTTCTCAGAGAACTCATTTCAAACGCAAGTGATGCTCTCGACAAACGCTACTTCAAGAGCCTTACGGATAATTCAGGGCTTTCAAGGTCCGAGCTTGAAATCAGGCTTCTTCCCAACAAGGAGAACAGAACTCTCGTCATCAGCGATAACGGAATCGGCATGACAAAGGAAGAGCTTGAAAATAACCTCGGTACGATTGCGAAGAGCGGCACTCTTGCCTTTAAGGCGGAAAATGATCTTAAGGACGATATGGACATTATCGGTCAGTTTGGTGTCGGTTTTTATTCCGCATTCATGGTCAGCAAAAAAATCTCAGTATTGTCTCGTGCATACGGCTCAGACCAGGCGTGGATGTGGGAATCCGAGGGTCTTGACGGCTACACTATTACAGAGGCTGAAAAGGACGCCTGCGGAACGACAATTGTCCTCTACCTGAAGGATAATACCGACGATGAAAACTACGATGAGTTCCTTGATACATACACAATAAAGGGGCTTGTAAAGCGTTACTCTGATTACATCCGCTATCCAATCAAAATGCTTGTTGAAACGACAAGAATCAAGGAGCATGAGTGCGGCTGTGAGCACGACCATGAGGAGGGCGAGTGTGACTGCGGCAAGCACGAGCCTGAATATGAAACAGTGACGGAGGATACTACGCTGAACAGCATGGTACCCTTGTGGCGTCGCAACAAGGCAGAGCTGACGGATGAGGACTACAATTCATTTTATACAGACAAGTTCCACGATTACGAAGCCCCGCTCAGGCACATCCATGTCAAGACGGAAGGCGGTATTACGTATAATGCGATTCTCTTCATCCCCTCCGTACCTCCGTACAACCTCTATTCAAAGAACTACAAACGCGGCTTGCAGCTCTACTCAAACGGAGTAATGATAATGGAATCCTGCGAAGACTTGCTGCCCGAGTACTTTGGTTTCGTGAAGGGTCTTGTGGATTCTTCGGATATTTCTCTTAATATTTCACGTGAAATGCTCCAGCAAAGCCGTCAGCTTCGTGCTATTGCAAATGGCCTTAAAAAGAAGATCACTGCCGAGCTTAAGAAAATGCTTGAGGATGAGCGGAGCGATTATGAAAAGTTCTTTAAGAACTTCGGACTCTCCATTAAGTACGGCATCTACGAATCCTACGGTGCGGAGGCAGGAACACTTAAGGATTTGCTGATTTACCATTCCGCTAAGGAAAACAGGATGATAACCCTTAAGGAGTACACCGATGCTCTCGCCGAGAACCAGACGGAGATTTACTATGCCTGCGGTGAAAGCATTGAGGCGATCAGAAAATTGCCGCAGCTCAAGTACATGACTGAGAAGGGTTATGATGTGCTGATAATGGACGAAAATGTTGATGAGTTCACACTGAAAATGATGGACGGCTACGAGGGCAAACCCTTTAGGTCGGTTACGGACAACGATATCAACGTTGATTCCGAAGACGAAAAGAAGGCAATTGAGGAAAAGCAGAACGACAACAAGGAGCTGCTTGAGAACATAAAGAATGCTCTTGACGGCATGGTCAAGGAAGTCAGGCTGTCCTCACGCCTTGCCGATGCACCCGCAGCATTGACTTCCGAAGGACCGCTTTCCCTCGAAATGGAAAAGGTGCTCAGCAGTATGCCGATGGGCAGCGAGGTGAAGGTTGACAGGATTTTGGAGATAAACCCCGATCACCCCGTATTTGAGAAGCTCCGTCAGGTCGAAAAGCAGGATGATTTCGGCAACTATGCAAGGCTGCTCTACGACCAGGCATTGCTCCTTGCCGGCTTGAAGATTGATGACCCCGTTGAGTTCGCAGCAAGGATCTGCAAGCTCATGGTTGATTGATTGATATGAAAAAAGGAGGCCGCAAGGCCTCTTTTTTGTACTGTATAAAAAACAAAACCGCAGGGGGAACTGCGGCTTTGCAAATGGGTCGAATCAAAATTCGATTTTCTGTTCAATATAACTCTTAAGCTCAGAAATCGGAAGGCGGATCTGCTCCATGCTGTCACGGTCGCGAACGGTAACGGTACCCGCCGTGTCGCCCTCAATGGTTTCAAAGTCAACGGTAATGCACAAAGGTGTACCGATCTCATCCTGGCGGCGATAACGCTTGCCGATAGCACCGGTTTCATCGTAATCAACCATGAAGTCCTTTGCAAGCATTGCGTAAATCTCCTTTGCTTTATCACCGAGCTTCTTCTGGAGAGGGAGAATGGCTGCCTTGTATGGAGCTATTGCAGGATGCAGATGCAGAACGTTGCGAACATCGCCCTTTTCGAGAGTTTCTTCGTCGTATGCATCACAGAGGAAGGCGAGAGCCATACGGTTTGCACCGACACTCGGTTCAATGCAATATGGAATGTACTTCGCATTGGTGAACGGATCCATGTATTCCATACTCTTTCCGCTGTGGCTTGCATGTGCCTTAAGGTCGAAGTCAGTACGGCTTGCAATTCCCCAAAGCTCACCCCAACCGAACGGGAAGAGGAATTCAATATCAGTCGTTCCGTTTGAATAATGGCAAAGCTCTTCGGGAGAATGCTCACGCCGACGCAGTGACTCTTCCTTCAGACCGAGATGACGAAGGAAGTCGTAGCAGTAATTACGCCAATAGTCATACCACTCAAGCTCCGTTCCGGGTTCGCAGAAGAACTCGAGCTCCATCTGTTCAAATTCCCTTGTACGGAAGATGAAATTGCCGGGAGTAATCTCATTGCGGAAGGATTTGCCTATCTGAGCAATGCCGAAGGGGATTTTTTTACGCATGGAACGCTGAACGTTCAAAAAATTAGTAAAAATACCCTGGGCAGTCTCGGGACGAAGATAGATCTCGTTGGCCGTGGTTTCGTTGACGCCCTGGAAAGTCTTGAACATCATGTTGAACTTGCGGATGCTCGTAAAGTCAGCTTTGCCGCATTCAGGACAGGTGATGCCGTTGTCTTTAATGAACTGCTCCATGCGTTCGTTGGTCCATCCGTCGGGGTGGATATCCTCAAAACCATGCTCGTTTGCATAATCCTCAATGAGTTTATCGGCACGGAACCTTGCCTTGCAGGTGCGGCAGTCCATGAGGGGATCATTGAAGTTGCCGACGTGGCCGCTTGCAACCCAAACCTCGGGATTCATCAAAATTGCACAGTCCATGCCGATGTTGTACGGGCTTTCCTGAACAAACTTCTTCCACCAAGCATTTTTGACGTTATTGAGAAGCAGTACGCCGAGCGGACCGTAATCCCAACAGTTTGCAAGTCCTCCATAAATTTCAGAACCTGCAAAAATGTAGCCCCGATTCTTACACAGAGCTACAATCTTATCCATAGAAAGTTCTGTTCTCATACTGGATACCAATTATACGTTACGCTGTACCTTGCCGGAACGCAGGCAACGAGTGCAGACATTCATCTTTCTGGGAGTACCCTCAACGATGACGTTAACACGCTGAATATTGGGAGCCCAAATACGCCTGGTCTTCCTGTTGGAATGGCTGACCAAGTTACCGCTCATTGCGCCCTTACCGCATACTTCACAAAACTTACCCATTTCGTTACACCTCCTTGCCTAATCTGCCGCTCAAAAAGCCTAAAAAGGCATAATTTATGCGGCACGAAAATCAAACACCGCTATTGTACCATGATTTAACCGAATTTGCAAGCATTTTTTCACCGATTCAGGCATATATATTAGCAATTGTGCAGATAATTACCTTATGGAGGTTTTAAATATGCAAACTGAAAAAAACTGCAAAACAAAAGCCTATGTCATCAGTATTCTCATTGCACTTGCGGCGGGTGGAATCTCCGCTATCTTTGCAATGGGAGCAATGGAGGAGTATTCAAAGCTCAGACAGCCGCCTTTGGCACCGCCGTCATGGCTTTTTCCAATAGTATGGACAATACTGTTTGCTCTCATGGGAATATCGGCGGCAAGGGTTTATCTTAAAGAAACGCCGCAGACGAAACCTGCATTGGCAAGCTATGCTGTTCAACTGATAATAAATATCATCTGGACGCCGCTGTACTTCGCCCTTAATCTTCGTCTTGCTGCATTTATATGGCTCGTTGTCCTGTTTGCAGCGGTCATTGTTATGATAGTAAGATTTTCAAGAGTCGATGCTGTTTCCGCGAGACTTCAGATACCGTATGTCCTGTGGATCATTTTTGCAGGCTACCTGAATCTTTCAACTTACCTTCTTAATCGCTGATGAAAAGAGCATTACTTACAGATGAAAGCGGACTTTCGGGTTCGCCTTCATTTTTTTAATTGAGAAAAGAGCAGGAAAATTCTCCCTGCTCTTTCATGGCGTACCCGATGGGATTTGAACCCATGGCCTTTGGAGTCGGAGTCCAACGCTCTATCCAGCTGGGCTACGGGTACATGCACACTGTATTATAGCACATAAATCGAGTCAACGCAACCGCAATGGAGATATATTGATGCTTCTCTTCGGCACCGGAATTTGAGAGCATGCCAATATTAATGTTGAAATTGCCTTGAAATTGTGGTAAAATCAGGCTCATATTTCAGCCGGACGGAGGAAAAAGTCATGAAAATTGGGTTTATCGGAGCCGGAAACATGGGAGGTGCGATTGCAATTGCAGTTTCAAAGCGTGTAGGCGGGGAAAATATAGCAGTTTCCGCAAAGACGAGCGTCCATACAGTTGAACTTGCACGGAAAATCGGCTGCACGGCTGCAACAAACGAATTTATTGCCGAGAGCTGCGAGTTTATTTTTCTTGCGGTAAAGCCAAATGTGCTTGAGGACGTCTTAGTGCAAATTGCCCCGTATTTTAAAGCGAGCGGCAAATGCCCCGTGTTGGTGAGCATGGCGGCAGGTGTAAGTACGGCTGAAATTGCCCGAATGATTGGTTTCGACTGCCCGATCGTGCGGATCATGCCCAATATGCCCTGTGTCTGCGGAGAGGGAATGACCCAGATTTGCCGCAATGAATTTGTGACCGATGAAGTGTTTACAGTTGTTAAAGAACTGCTTCTTCATTCGGGTAGAGTTGATGATATCGAAGAGACATTGATTGACGCCGCATCTGCCGTGTCGGGCTGCGGACCCGCATTTGTGTATATGTTTATTGAGGCAATGGCGGATGCAGGGGTCGAATGCGGTCTGCCGAGGAAGAAAGCGGTTGACTTTGCAGCTCAGACACTTATCGGGGCCTCAGGAACAGTCCTTGAAACGGGTAAACACATGGGTCAGCTCAAGGACGAGGTGTGCAGCCCCGGAGGAACAACGATTGCCGGCGTTCATGCCCTTGAAAACGGTGCTTTTCGTGCAGTCGTGATGAACGCAGTGAAAGCCGCATACGACAGGACAAAACGGCTTGGCAGAGGAGAAAAAGATAATGATTGAAGAAAATATTGATTTTATCCTCTTCGAAACGGAGAGATTGTACATCAGAGAATTTAATATCGATGATGTTGAAAGTGTTCACACGTATGCAGGCGATGCGGAAAACACCTACTTCATGCCGTGGGGGCCCGAAAGCCTTGAAGGCGTAAGAAAATTTGTCTTCAATAAGCTGACCAGTCAGCTCCTTGAACCGAGAGTGGATTTTGATTTTGCCGTCTGCCTCAAATCGACGGGCGAATTGATCGGTTCGATGGGCCTTACACTTGATAAAGAAAGAACTCAGGGAGAGCTTGGCTACATCATAAAGAAAACACATTGGCGAATGGGCTACGCGAGCGAAGCAGCATGTGCTTTTTTGAAATTCGGATTCATGAATCTCGACCTTCACCGTATATTTGCAAAGTGCGACGGGGAGAACCTTGCCTCTGAATCCGTAATGAAAAAAATCGGTATGCGGAAGGAAGCGGAGTTTCGTTCAAGCTGCTTTACAACCGTTAATTCAATAGAGCAATGGCGGGACGAAAAGGTCTATGCAATGCTTCAAACAGAATTTCTGAAATTGCTTTTTAAATGAAAAAACATAAGGGAATGCTTTATATTTTATATTTACACACTGTTGGCGAATTGCAGTCATGTAATGTGTAAATATATTTGCAAGCCCATGCATTAGGGGCTAAAATGTACCTGTGGAGCGGTAAAAAGTTCCGCAGTATTTAACTATTTTCCTTGTGGAGGTATCTATAATGCAGATAGCAGAACGTATGCAGGGCGTGTCAGGCAGTGCAATAAGAGAGTTGTTTAAGCTTCTCGGTGATCCGAGTATTATTTCATTCGGCGGAGGAAATCCCGCTAAGGAATGTTTTCCAAAAGAAGAAATCGAAAAAATAACCGATGAATTGCTTAAAGAAAAATCGGATGTTCTCTTGCAGTATGGAGCAACAGAGGGCTATATGCCCCTCCGTCGTGCATACCTCGACAAGATTCTTCCCGATAACGGCTTGCACGGTGAGCTCGAAAATGTTCTTGCTCTCACCGGCTCAATGCAGGGGCTTGATCTGATCTGCAAGGCTGTTGTCAATCCCGGCGATGTTGTTTTGGTGGAAGAACCCAGCTTCCTCGGTGCTTTGCAGACCTTTAAGGTTGCACAGGCAAAGCTCGTTACAGTGCCCCTTCATACCGACGGCATACATGTTGATGAGCTTGAAGCTATCGTCAAAGAACACAAACCCGTAATGTTCTACACAATTCCCACATTCCAGAATCCCACTTCATGGATTTCCGGGGTGGAAGCAAGAAAGCGTATTGCAGAGCTTGCAGCGGAGTACGACATGCTCGTTATTGAGGACGATCCATACGCCGCACTGAGATTTGAAGGTGAAAAGCTCCCGACTATAAAGAGCTTTGATACGAGCGATAATGTTATCGTTCTCACCAGCTTCTCAAAGACAATCTCACCAGGTCTCAGGGTGGCACTTTGCTACGGCAATAAGGACCTTATCAGGAAGATGACCATTGCCAAGCAGGGCAGTGATACTCATTCTCCAAACCTGAATCAGGCGATTGTCGCCGAGTTTATCGACAGAGGAAATATGCCCGCTCATATTGAGAGAATCAGCAGGGTATATGCAAGATCTGCAAAAATCATGACTGACGCAATGCACGAATACTTCCCCGATTGGGTACACTACGAGCTTCCGGTCGGAGGACTGTTCATTTGGTGCACTCTTCCCGAAGGATGGGATGCACAGGAGATTTTCAAGCGTGCGGTTGCAGAATACAAAGTCGCATTCGTTCCCGGTGAACCCTTCTTTACTACCGAGGGCAATGGAAAGAATACTCTGCGGCTCAATTTCTCCGCAGAACCGGAAGAAAGGATTCGCGAGGGCATCAAACGTCTTGGTGAACTGCTCAATAAAATGGCAGGGGAGAAGTAAGCTCCGTCCTGTCTCAACAAAACAGAAAGGATGAAGAAAAATGATTAACAGAAACGCATACGACGTTTTGAACGAAAGAGGATACCTCAAACAGTGTTCTCACCCGGAAGAGCTCAGAGAACTTCTCGGCAAAGAAAGGTTGACATTCTATATAGGGTTTGACCCTACGGCAGAAAGCCTCACGGTCGGTCATTATGTCGCTATGTGTGTTATGGCACATATGCAGCGTTGCGGCCATAGGCCAATTGTGCTTTTGGGCGGCGGTACGGCCATGATTGCCGACCCGTCCGGAAAGACAGAGCTGCGTAAGCTTCTCTCCGTTGAGGAGCTGGATCATAACGTCGAATGCATCAAGCAGCAGATGTCGCGTCTCATTAACTTTGAGGGCGAAAACGGTGCAATCATCGTCAATAACGCCGAATGGCTCCGTAGTCTCAACTTTATGGACTTTATGCGTGATATTGCGGTACATTTCTCGGTCAACGAAATGCTTCGTGCAGAATGCTACAAGCAGCGTTACGAGAGGGGACTCACGTTCTTTGAATTCAGCTATATGCTCATGCAGAGCTACGACTTCCTGTGCCTGAACCGTAAGTACGGCTGTGAGCTTGAAATGGGCGGCGACGACCAGTGGAGCAATATTCTCGGCGGTGCCGATCTCATCAGGCGTAAAGAACGCAAGCGTGCTTATGCACTCACGACAAGACTGCTCACCACTGCTGACGGCAAGAAGATGGGCAAGACCGAGAAGGGTGCTGTTTGGCTCAGTAAAGAACGTACGAGTGTATTCGATTTTTACCAGTATTTCCGCAACGTGGCTGACGAAGATGTCAAAACCTGCCTGTGCCTGCTGACCTTCATCCCAATGGAAGAAATTAATGTCCTTTGTGCAGAGGGTGCAAACATAAACGAAGCAAAGCGTGTGCTTGCTTACACCGTAACAAGCCAGGTCCATGGCGAGGAGGAGGCGAAAAAAGCCGAAGAAGCGGCTCTCGCCCTGTTCAGCGGCAAGGGCGATCTCACCCATATGCCGACCGTCAAGCTGACTGAGACTGATATCGAAGAAACCGGTATGAGCCTTGTGAGACTGTTGGTGCTTGCCGGTATCGAAATGTCGAATTCGGCCGCAATTCGTACGATCAAAGAGGGCGGTGTCAGTGTTGACGATGAAAAAATTACCGATACCAAGGCCGTTCTTGACAGAAACCTGCTCGGCAGCGGCATTATCATTAAAAAGGGCAAGAAGACTTTTGTAAGAATCACCGAATAATTTGGCCGGGGGGAGGGTTTTCCCCCTCGCCTGAGAGGATTTTGAATTATGCTTAAACCATACAAAACCCCCAAGCTGCCCTCGTTGGCAGATATTACAATAAACAAATCACGCTTTATTGCCAGATGCATACCGGTTAAAAGCGAAAAGGAGGCATTCAAGCAGATAGAGCTTATCAGAAAGCTCCATTACGATGCTTCCCATAATTGTTGGGCGTATAACCTAGCGGATGGTTCCATGCGTTATTCCGATGATGGCGAGCCGGGCGGCACTGCCGGTATGCCTATAATGGATACGCTCGTTCGTACTGATACAAAGAATGCGTTGATAATTGTTACAAGGTATTACGGCGGCGTTTTGCTCGGCAGCGGAGGTCTTGTCCGTGCGTACAGCAGGTCATCTGTTGAGGCTCTCAAGCTGGCAGGATTTGCCTTTATGACCCCCTGCTCAGTGATTGAGTTTACTGTCGATTACGGAAGATACGGCAGCATCGAGGGCTTTGTTCGTGAAAACTCTGTTGTAAAGAGTGTCGATTTCCTTGAGGATGTGTCGTTCAAGTGCCTCGTTGAGCGTGACAAGGCGAATGCGTTTGTCGCTGCGATCGTTGAGCAGACCGATGGAAGATGCACTCCGAAGGTTGTCGGCGAGGACTATATCGCAAAATAATTTTAGCTAACCGTCTCCTTACTTCGGTTCTTTTGCCGAGGGGAGCAAAAATAATAATTACCCGATTTTTCAGGAGGTAACAAAATGAATATTTCAATCACGAAGGCAACTGAGCTTAAGAAAAAGCCCACCCTCGAAGAAGAAGCATCACTAGGTTTCGGTAAACGTTTTACCGACCATATGTTCATGATGAACTATGATAACGGCGAATGGCATGATGCACGCATTGTCCCCTATCAGAGACTGTCACTTGATCCTTCCTGCTCCGTTCTTCACTATGCACAGGAGATTTTTGAAGGTCTTAAGGCATATCGTGCCGATGACGATCGTATTCTCATGTTCCGTGCAAAGGACAATGCTCAGCGTCTCAATGATTCGGCAAGAAGACTCTGCATGCCCGAGATCAATATTGACGACAACTATGAAGCAATGCGTCAGTTGGTTCAGGTTGAGCGTGACTGGGTTCCCCACAGCCAGGGTACAAGCCTCTATCTGCGTCCTACCATGATCGCTGTTGATGAAGCCCTCGGCGTACATGCCGCTCACAGCTATCTCTATTACATCATCTGTGCTCCTTCCGGTGCATACTACAAGGCAGGCCTTGCTCCCATCCGCATTCGTGTTGAAGATAAATACGTCCGTGCAGTTCGCGGCGGTACAGGCTCTGCAAAGACCGGCGGCAACTATGCATGCTCCATCCTTGCAGGTGCAGAGGCCGAAAAGGAAGGCTACAGTCAGGTTCTTTGGCTTGACGGCGAACATCTCAAGTATGTTCAGGAAGTCGGTGCAATGAACATGATGTTCCTCATTGACGGCAAACTTGTCACCGCTCCTCTTCACGATACCATTCTCCCCGGCATCACTCGCCGCAGTGTCATGACCCTTGCAAGGGAAATGGGCATTGAGGTTGAAGAACGTCCCCTCAGCGTTGATGAACTCATCGAAGCAGGCGAATCCGGCAAGCTCCAGGAAGCTTTCGGTACGGGTACGGCGGCTGTCGTTTCTCCCGTCGGCGAGCTTGCTTACCGCGATAAGCACATCTACATCGGCGATAAGAATGTCAATAACGGCATTGGCGAGCTGACAATGAAGCTCTACAACACTCTCACCGGTCTTCAGTGGGGCAGGATCGAAGATACACATGGTTGGGTAACTGACATCGACAAGAAATAACTGTTTACACAATAAAACAGCTCCGGCTCTGTGCAGTCGGAGCTGTTTCGCGTCTTGTTTTAATTCAATTTACCAATGGACTCATAATATGCGATAATCAAATCTACCATTCTTCCGTAACTGTCAACACCGTCGTCAAGCCCGTTATGCTTGAGATAGGCATCGTTCACATTGTCGCTCACTGACTTTGCAACGGTCTTATCATAAGTGTTGTAGTAATTTCGATACTCCTCAAGATCCTTCTCCATGCCTTCGGTGAACAGCTCTCCACGGATACTGTAATAGAGCTCAGGATCCTTTTCGACGAGCTTGTTGCCGCAATTCACAAGTGCAAGCATAGTCGCGGAATACCTGAATGATATGTCATCGCTGAATTGAGCGGCATAAAATGCAAGGAAGTTCGCTTCATCTTCTCTCGCAAAACCCATGTAGTGAGCCGTTTCGTGTGCGGCATCGGCAAGAATGTACAAATCGGGCTGATTGACGTTTATATTCATTTCGCCGGTGAACGGGATATAAATGCCGGCAATTCCAAGTACGGACATAGCTTCCGAAAGTGCAACGGATTTAGCACGGTAAACAGCTTTGTCAAAGACAGGGTTGCTTTCGCCGAGCTTGCGGTAGGCCAGTACGACCGATTTGTATTCGTCACTGTAATTCCCGATCATGTAAACTCCCCTGTAATCCGAATCAACACCGCTGCGAAGCTCTACCGCCTCCAGTGCGAGCTGAGTGTAGACGGATGCAAGCTCATCGACAGGACGTTCGCGAACGTTAAGGTCAAGTGTGTACGCAAGGGGTTCACGAAAATAATTCAGTCCCCACACGCAGTAAAATGCATTCAGCATTATGCCAGCAAAAATACCAAGGGAAATCAAAAAACTGTAAAAACGCAGCCGATAGTAGTGCTTCAGTGCAAGGTCTGCCATTGCAATTCGAATGAGGCGAATGACAAGAACGAGCAGGAAAACTGCGGGCAGCAGAACCATCAGCACCTCTGCAGCCGATATGGGCAAAAGTGAAGTCAGGCTTGCAAGAATGCTTGAAACGACGGGATAAATTGTCCTGCTGTAAATCGTTTCGATTGAATGTGAATCACCGGAAATAAGTCTCGGAATGTAAAGCCCGAGGACAATCAATAAGAGCCACGGCAGCCTTAAAAGCTGATGTTTCAATGAATAAATCTGCTGCTTTGAGCGTCTTCTTGGGTTTGAACTTCTTTTTTGTTCCATGTATTTCCCTCCGTGAAAAAAGCACTGCACGTCGAGTATTATACCACAGCAACGGATTTTTTCAATACCAATGCGAAAAAATCGGGTAAGTGTATAGGTTAAATCGAAAAAAGGCTTCGGAGCATTGCCCCAAAGCCTTTGTTATTCAGTTACCGAACAAATCAGTGCTTTGCGTAGTGAACGTGAAGCATCTCGTGAGCCCTGCCCTTGATGTACTTGTCATAGATGGTGTCCATGAGAGGGTTGGTGTCGGAGGTCTTGAGAGTGTTGGTGCGGTCGGCAGAATACAGACCGTCGGCTCTTACCTTCTTTGCATTATCACAGCTGATGGGCTGACCGCCGCCGTTTACGCAGCCGCCGGGACACGCCATGATCTCAACAAAATCAAAACTGACCTCCTTGGCGAGGATCTTTTCAACGAGCCTGCCTGCATTGCCAAGACCGCTGACAACGGCAATGCGAAGCTCGATTCCGTTGTAAGGAACGGTGAATTCCTTAACGCCTTCAAGACCGCGTACACCGCAATTGCCGATGCTCTTTATTGCATTGAGGGACTTGTCATCGGAAACGCGACGGAGAACTGCTTCAGTTACGCCGCCGGTTGCACCAAAGATGACGCCTGCACCGGAGAACATGCCGAAAGGAGCGTCGATTGCTTCGGAAGCGAGCTTGCCGAAGTCGATGCCGGCAGTGCGGATCATGTGGATGAGCTCCTGAGTAGTGATGACGGCGTCAATTTCCTGCTTGCCGTCGTGAGTAAATTCACTGCGGGCAGCTTCGAACTTCTTTGCCGTGCAAGGCATGATCGCAAAGTTGAAGTTGGTCATGCTATTATCCTTCTGCTCCTCGATTACGAGGGGAGCGAGCATCTGCATGGGAGAACGACAGGTGGAGATGAAGGGCATGATCTCAGGGTATTTCTTTTCTGCAAACTGGATCCAGCCGGGGCAGCAGGAGGTGAACAGGGGCATCCCGGTTCCCTTGCCGTAATGCTCGAGGAATTCAGCAGTTTCTTCGAGAATGGTGAGGTCGGCAGTGACGGAGGTGTCATAAACCCTGTTTACGCCAATTTGATGGAGAGCAGCAACGATCTTGCCCATTACATCAGTGCCTTCGGGCATGTTAAGCTCTTTGCCGATTGCAACGCGGACTGCGGGGGCAATCTGGGCGGTGACGTTGACGTTCTTATCGGAAATAGCATTCCAAACCTTTGCAGTATCCTGCTTGACAGTGATTGCACCGACAGGGCAGACTGCTGCACACTGACCGCAGCCAATGCAGGAGGTTTCTGCAATGGGCTGTGCAAATGCAGTGCTGATGAGCATTTCGGAGCCGCGGTGTGCATAATGAATAGCACCGACGTCCTGGATCTCATTACACATTCTTACACACTGACCGCAGAGAATGCACTTGCTTGCATCGCGTACGATGCTGAGGGAAGAATTATCATATTCGGTTCTCGCAGTGTTGGGGAAACGGACCTTGCGTACGTCATAACGCTTTGCAAGCTCCTGAAGCTTACAATTCTGGTTGCGTTCGCAGGTGTTGCAGTCACGGCAATGGTTTGCAAGCAGAAGCTCGATGATGTTCTTGCGGTACTTGCGGAGCCTTGCGGTATTGGTGTATACCTTCATGCCTGCACGGGGCTGAGCGGAACAGGCTGCATCCAGACCGCCGCGTTCGTTCTCAAACATACACATACGGCATGCACCGTAGATGGAAAGCTCGGGATGGTAGCAAAGGGTGGGCATATCGATGCCGGCCTTGCGGATAACTTCAAGGACGTTCTTTTCGCCGTCGAGTTCTACAGCGATGTCGTCTACATACATAAATTTCTTTTCCATTGTTTATTCCTCTCTGATTGCGTGGAACGGGCAGGCGGTGACACATGCACCGCAGCGGAGACACTTTGTAAGGTCAATGTGGAACGGGTGCTTGAGCTCGCCGCTGATGGCACCTGCCGGACACTGCCTTGCACACTTGGAGCATCCTTTGCAGGTCGCAGGATCAATCACGATTCTCTTCAGCCTTGTGCAGTTGCCGGTGGGGCAATGCTTATCGTAGATATGAGCTTCGTATTCATCGCGGAAATTTTTAATCGTGCTGACAACAGGGTTGGGGGCGGACTTGCCCAGACCGCAAAGAGCGGTGGAAGATACGGTGTCCGCAAGTTCGAGCAGCAGCTCGATGTCGCCGTCTTCACCCTTGCCGTGAACGATACGCTCAAGAATTTCAAGCATACGCTTTGTGCCTTCGCGGCAGGGAGTGCATTTGCCGCAGGATTCGTTCTGAGTGAAATTCATGAAGAAGCGTGCAACTTCAACCATGCAGGTTTTGTCATTCATGACGACAAGACCGCCGGAACCGATCATTGCGCCGACTTTTTTGAGGGAGTCAAAATCAAGGGGCAGGTCAAGATCTTTTTCGGTCAGGCAGCCGCCGGAAGGACCACCGATCTGAACAGCCTTGAACTGACCGTCGCCGCGCATACCGCCGCCGACAGTATAGACGATCTCACGCAGGGTTGTACCCATGGGGACTTCGATAAGACCGGTGTTTGCAATATTGCCGGTAATTGCGAATGCTTTCGTACCGGGGCTGGATTCAGTGCCGATGGTGCAGAACCACTTCGCACCCTTTGAGATGATGGAAGGAACGTTTGCATAAGTTTCAACATTGTTGAGAACTGTTGGCATTTCGAACAAACCGTGTTCAACAGTGCGCGGGGGCTTAGTGCGGGGCATACCGCGCTTGCCTTCGATGGAGGCGGTCAATGCGGAACCCTCGCCGCAAACGAATGCACCTGCACCCTGGTTTATATGCAGATCAAAATCAAAACCGCTGCCGAGGATATTCTTGCCGAGCAGACCGATTTCCCTAGCCTGTTCGATCGCAGTGCGGAGTCTGAATACTGCAAGGGGATATTCGGCACGGACATAAATATAACCTTCAGTTGCACCACAGGCAACAGCCGCAATCATCATACCTTCGAGCATACGGTGCGGGTCGCCTTCCATGATGCTTCTGTCCATGAATGCACCAGGGTCGCCCTCATCGCCGTTGCAGACAACGTATTTCTGTTCGGCCTTCTGTGCCTTGACTTGTGCCCACTTTTTGCCGGCAGGGAAGCCACCGCCGCCTCTGCCGCGGAGCTTGGACTCAGTGATTTCATTTACGACATCATCGGGAGTCATGTCAAACAGAGCCTTTTCAAAAGCAGTATAACCGCCGATGCTGAGATATTCCTTTATAGAAAGTGCATCGATGTGACCGCAGTGCTCGAGAACAATACGGGTCTGGTTTTTGTAGAAAGGAATTTCTTCCTGTTTCCTGTAAATTTCGCCGTTGCGTTTGTATGCAAGCCTGTCAATGGGCTCGTTGTTGAGGATCGTTTTTTCGACGATCTCCTCGCAATCGGAAAGCTGAACCTTGGTATAGAGGAATCCCTCAGGTTCGATGCGGACAAGGGGACCCATTTCGCAGAAGCCGTGGCAGCCGCTCTTTTTCATGGCGACGCTGTTATTGGCGTTTTCCGCTTGAGCATGACATGAGCACTCACTGCCATGAATATCGGGGTCATGGGGTTCAACCTTGAGTTCAACAGGGCAGCTGATGCCGTTTGCTTCGATGAGTTCTTTGAGCCTGTCAAAAATATTCAATGAGCCGCTTGATACGCAGCCCGTACCGGCGCAAACAAGAATCCTTCTTTTCTGGAGCTGAGCCGCCGCCATGCATCCCTCGCGAAGTGCGATAAGATCTTGCCTGTTTTTAAGCATGTTAATTCTCCTCCCTGAGTTCCTTAAGGACTTCGGCTGTCTTTTCCTTTGTCATCTGAGAATAGACTTTACCGTTTACGGTGATGACCGGTGCAAGACCACATGCACCAAGACATGAAACTGTTTCAACGGTGAATTTGAGGTCATCCGTTGTTCTCTTCGTTGCGGAAAGACCGAGCTCTTTGCGTAAATAATCAAGAACATCGGTGGAATGACGAACGTGGCAAGCTGTGCCGTCGCAGCAGCGAATGATATTCGCACCCTTGGGTTCAAGGGAGAAATTCTCATAGAATGTTGCAACACCATAAATCTTTGCCTCGGGTACGCCGAGCTTTTTCGCAAGATAAGGGAAAGCTTCCCTGGGCAGGTAGCTGTAGTGTGCCTGAACTTCCTGAAGAATGGTTACGGTGTGTGATTCATCGTAATTGTGTTCTTTCAGAATTTCATCGAGCACGTTGTAATCGAACTCTTTGTTCATGTTCCGTCTCCTTATTAAAATGAATATTTTGAAACCGTTGTGTCCTCTGAATTTCGGAAACATCCGATTTTTCTGTAAATTGCTTTCGAAAAAACAAAAGCCCGATAAACCCTTGCAGGGCTCCCGGGCCGAATCGATATAGCACAACGAATCCATGTGCAATGCTCTTAAGCGGGCAGAGAGTTGATCTGCAAATTGAGTCTGTTCAGTTTTGCTTTTCTAAGCTCCTCTGTCGTGTTTACGACAGAGGAATTGAATGGTTAATGCCGTATCTGTATTTTTCACTTCCGCAATTTCAGTTATCAAACCGAAATTGCGGTCTTGAAATCGATTACTTATTGCTGAGATATTCGTCAATTGCCTTTGCGGCAGCCTTGCCTGCACCCATTGCAGAGATAACGGTTGCAGCACCGGTAACGGCGTCACCGCCGGCGTAGACGCCATCGCGGCTGGTCTTGCCGGTATTTTCTTCAACGACGATGCCGCCCTTCTTGTTGACCTCGAGTCCTTTGGTCGTGGACTTGATGAGGGGGTTGGGACTGGTTCCGATGGATATGACAACAGTGTCAACATCGAGGACGAATTCACTGCCTTCTACGGGAACGGGACGGCGGCGACCCTTTTCATCGGGTTCGCCGAGCTCCATGCGGATACACTTCATGCCTGTAACAAAACCGTTCCTGGGGTCACGCTTGTCATCAGGATTGTTGTAGCCGAGGATCTCGATGGGATTGTTGAGGAGCTTGAATTCAATGCCCTCCTCCATTGCGTGCTCAACTTCCTCACGACGTGCGGGAAGCTCCTCAAGAGAACGCCTGTAAACGATGTAAACCTTTTCTGCACCGAGTCTGAGAGCAGTCCTTGCAGCGTCCATTGCAACGTTGCCGCCGCCAACGACCGCAACCTTACCGCCCTTCATGATGGGAGTAACGGGGTCGTCCTTGTAAGCCTTCATGAGGTTGGAACGAGTCAGGAATTCATTTGCGGAGTAAACGCCCTTGTAAGCTTCGCCGGGAATGCCCATGAAGTTGGGAAGACCTGCACCGGAACCGATGAATACGGCTTCAAAGCCCTTTTCAAACAGTTCATCAATGGTGAGAGTTTTGCCGATGACAATGTTGGTCTCAACATCAACGCCCATTGCAATGAGGTTGTCAACTTCCTTCTGGACGATTGCCTTGGGAAGACGGAATTCGGGAATACCATAAACGAGAACGCCGCCTGCGGTGTGCAGAGCCTCGAATACGGAAACTTTGTAACCCTTCTTTGCCAGGTCGCCTGCACAGGTGAGCCCCGAAGGACCGGAACCTACGACAGCAACACGATGACCGTTGGAGGGGGCAACAGCGGGAGCTTCGGTTGAGTGAGCATTGTGCCAGTCTGCAACGAAGCGTTCGAGCCTGCCGATACCGACGGGTTCGCCCTTAATGCCGCGGACACATTTGCTTTCGCACTGAGTTTCCTGGGGACATACACGACCGCATACTGCGGGGAGCGAAGAAGTCTTGTTGATAACCTGATATGCACCCTCGAAGTCGCCTTCCTTAATCTTGGCGATGAATTCAGGGATATGAATGTTTACGGGGCAGCCGTTGACGCAGGGCATGTTCTTGCAGTTAAGGCAGCGCATTGCCTCGTCAAGAGCAGTTTCTTCACTGTAACCGGTTGCAACCTCGTTAAAATTGTGAGCCCTTACAAGGGGATCCTGTGTGGGCATTTCGTTCTTCTTAAGACTCATGTTAGGCATATTATTTTACCTCCTTGGCAAAAAGGCTGCAAGCCTCTTCATGTGCATGGCGTTCAAAATCGCGGTACATTGCACCGCGGGACATCGCTTCATCGAAATCAACTTCATAACCGTTGAAGTCGGGACCGTCAACACATGCGAACTTGGTGATTTTTTCACCGTCACGGTTGAGTGTGAGACGGCAGCCGCCGCACATGCCCGTGCCGTCAATCATGATGGGGTTCATGGAGACGGTGCAGGGGATTCCCGTGGGCTTGGTTGCTGCAACGACGAATTTCATCATGATCAACGGACCGATAGTGATGACCTCGTCGAAGGTTTCGCCTGCTGCGAACATCTCGTTGAGAGGTACGCAAACGTTGCCGTGCCTGCCGTAAGAACCGTCATCCGTCATGACATAAAGCTTGTCAGACGCTGCTCTGAACTCGTCCTCAAGAATGAGCAGATCCTTGCTGCGGAAACCGATAACGCTGGTGACCTGGCAGCCGTTCTCATGCAGCTTCTGTGCGATGGGAAGAGCGATTGCACAGCCTACGCCGCCGCCGACGATGCAGACCTTCTTAAGGCCTTCAATATGCGTTGCAACGCCGAGGGGACCAACGAAATCCTGAATGAATTCGCCTTCTTTTTTGTGGTTGAGCTTTTCAGTAGTTGCACCGACGATTTGGAAAATAATTTTAACGGTGCCTGCTTCGCGGTCGTAGCCCGCAATGGTGAGGGGGATACGTTCGCCGTCTGCATCAACGCGAAGAATGATGAACTGACCCGGTTCTGCTTTTGCCGCTACAAGAGGAGCTTCAATCTCCATCATGGTGACGGTGGGGTTGAGTTCTTTTTTTGCTGTGATTCTGTACATTTTATGACCATTCCTTTCAGAAATATTACGATGGTTTCGCCGCACGGCAAGGCGTGCATCCGCATTGCGTTTCCTGCAACAACAAAACCTGTCTGTGTGCGGACACATTATCCGCATCGGGGAGGGACGAGTGCATACTCAACAGCCTACATGCATTTATCCGCACTGCACGCCGACACGGCAAATGCACCGAAGACCATTCTGTCTGCGGTACGGTTCGTGCGGCTCGCTTTCCCTGAAAGAAGTCTGCGTTTGACCGGATACGCTTCGCAAAGTATAGCCAAAGAAAAATATAAAGTATCGGATTGGCATTTTCAACCCAATTTCCATTGCAAATACTGCAAAAATCAGTCAAAATAAGACGCAGATTCCCACTGTGTTCAATTATAATAGCCCACCGATTAAAAGTCAACAGCTGAATCGGATTTAACAGATTTTATAATCTTCTCCAAAAAACAAAAAAATAGGCAATAAGCGGATGATGTTGCATTTGAAACAAAGAAAGTATAGAATTATCCCAAACGCTTATAATAAGCGGATTTGGAAAAATACCGAGAGGTGTGAAATGAACAAAAAAGGTTTAAAGGAGCTGTGGAAGCTTTGCTTCCCCGAAGATACGGAGGAGTTTATTGACTATTACTTCCATGAAAGGGTGAACAACAGCCGCCTGTTTGTTAAATACGATAACAGCAGACCGTACGCAATGGCATTTGCGACTGAAAAAAATATTATTGTTTCGAGAACGGGAGAAGAAAGCATTCCGCTGTGGTTTGTTTCGGGAGTTGCCGTTCATCCCGATTTTCGTCACCGTGGGATCGCCTCGGAACTTATGAAGCAAGTGGAAAGCAGTGCCGGGTTGGAAGGCGTGAAGGCTCTTATGCTGTCGCCTGCTGTCATTGAGTTATATGAAAAACTCGGCTTTTCGCCCGTATCCTATCGTAAAATCGTTACTTTGCATCAGAGTGAGTGCGGATTTTTATCCGGATACGCAAAAAAGGATCCGGTCAAACCGTGTGCAGCACGAATGGCTGAAATTTACGATCAATTCATGAAGGGAAGGATTCTGTTTGAAGAGCGGAACGAAGAAACCTTTGAGTGCCTGTTGAGGGAATTTTCCCTTCGGGGTGCATTCTCGGCATCTAACGGAGACTCATACGCTCTCGGTTATGAAACGGAAAAAGGTGCCGTTTTGAATGAATTTGCTTATACAAGCAAAATTTCCGCACGTACCCTTGCCCTCGGGCTGCTTGAGAAATACGGCTGCGTGAGTATTCCTCTCCCGGTTAATGACGCAATATTTGATAAAATCGGAGACTGCGTTGAAGAAACGGAGGTGATCAACATGATGAAAATCTTGGTCGCTGATTTAAAAAATGATTACCTTGGTAAAAAATACAATAAAATGAATTATTTAGAAGCCTATTCGTTCGAGCAATATTAGATATAATACACGAACAAAGGGTAGGGCGACAAAAAAATCGAAAATATCTTGACTTTTGCCATTCGGATGATATAATGGTCGTGAGTGAATAGTGAAACAATTGAATAACATTTGTGTCTTCGTGCGGCGTTTCCGCAGGGGGGAATCGGGTGAAAGTCCCGGCGAGTCGGTCACTGTGAAGTCTGCGTATGCGGAATAAGTCAGGTTACCCTGAAGACAGAAAAGTTTCTGCCGGAACCGGGAACTTGGTGAATAGGAGCATCGATTTGGTTTTGATTTGGATGCTGAGTTTTATTCCGTATTTCCTGATTTAAACCGGCGAATGCGGGATTCTTTTGTTTTTTTGCACTTTTTACCAAATCAAACAGCCGAAATATCGGCAGCAAATCAGGAGGTTTCTTGTGATTGAACTTACTCAGCACGGTATGTATCTTGTGAACGGTGTCCCCTGTGACAATGTTCAGATTCCCCCGGAGCAGGCCCGTTGTGAAACTATTGCCTACAAGATTCTGCAGGCACACAACACCTCGGAGGATCCCAATAAGCTCAAGCTCAGGTTTGATGCACTTGTTTCTCACGACATTACCTATGTGGGCATTATTCAGCAGGCCCGTGCTTCCGGCATGAAGGAATTCCCCATGCCGTATGCGTTGACCAACTGCCACAACAGTTTGTGTGCAGTCGGCGGCACCATAAACGAAGATGACCATGTGTTCGGTCTTTCTGCCGCAAAAAAATACGGCGGAATCTACGTTCCTGCGAACCAGTCGGTCATCCATTCCTATGCGCGCGAACAGATGGCGGTCTGCGGCGGAATGATTCTCGGTTCGGACTCCCACACAAGGTATGGTGCACTTGGCACCATGGCAGTCGGCGAGGGCGGACCTGAGCTTGCAAAACAGCTGCTCAAAAATACATGGGATGCTCCCATGCCCGAAGTTGTGCTCGTCTACCTGACCGGAAAGCCCCGTCCCGGCATCGGTCCGCACGATGTTGCACTTTCACTCGTCAAGGCAACGTTCGAAAGCGGCTTTGTCAACAACCGCGTGCTTGAATTTACGGGTCCCGGTGTTGCTAACCTCCCCATTGATTTCAGAAACGGTATTGACGTCATGACGACCGAAACCACATGTCTCTCCTCCATTTGGGAGACCGATGAAGAAACACGCAAATTCTATAAAACTCACAAGAGGGAAGAGGCATACAAGTGCCTGAAGCCCGGTCCAATTGCATATTACGACCGCATGATAACCATCGATCTGAGCAAACAGGAGTCGATGATCGCTCTTCCGTTCCATCCCTCCAATGCATATACGATCCATGAATTCCTCGAAAATGCGGATGAACTCCTTAAAAAAGTCGAAACTGACGCCGCAAAGCGTTTCCCAAAGGCAAACGTCAAGCTCGTCAATAAGATTCACGATGGCGGCGTATGGGCTGACCAGGGCGTTATTGCGGGTTGTTCCGGTGGCTTGTTTGACAATATTGCCGAAGCTGCCGACATTCTTCGTGGAGGAAGCACGGGCAACGGTGCATTCACACTCGATGTTTATCCCACATCTGTTCCCGTATCGATGGCTCTTACAAGAATGGGTGCGACAAACGATCTGCTCGCCGCAGGTGCAGTTATTAAGCCCAGTTTTTGCGGTCCGTGCTTCGGTGCAGGAGATGTGCCCTCAAACAATGGTCTTTCGCTGCGTCATACGACACGCAATTTCCCCAACCGTGAAGGTTCAAAGCCTGGTGAAGGCCAGTTTGCAGGCGTCTGCCTGATGGATGCAAGGTCGATTGCCGCAACGGCACTTAACGGCGGTAAAATCACTGCCGCGACAGACATTACTTACGATAACACAATTCCCGAATACGTATTCGATTCCAGTGCGTATGACAAGCGTGTTTATTATGGTTACGGCAAAGCAGACCCCTCTGTGGAGCTTATCATGGGTCCGAATATCACCGATTGGCCCAAGATGTATGCCCTTACCGAAAATCTCCTTGTCAAGCTTGCGGCTGTTATCCACGATCCCGTAACCACCACCGATGAGCTCATTCCCTCCGGCGAAACCTCATCTTACCGCAGCAATCCTCTACGTCTCTCCGAATTCACCCTCTCACGCAGAGAACCGGCCTATGTCGGAAGGGCAAAGGAGGTTGCAAAGCAGGAGGCTGCACGCAGGGCGGAAGGCTCCGCAGAGGTCGTTGAAGCCCTCAATCATGTTGGAAACGGAGAAGAACTTGCGAAGAACACGCAGTTCGGTTCCTGCGTATTCGCAAACAAACCCGGTGACGGTTCGGCACGAGAACAAGCCGCTTCCTGCCAGAAGGTGCTTGGCGGCTTTGCAAACATCTGCTATGAGTATGCAACCAAGCGCTACCGCAGCAACTGCATTAACTGGGGTATTCTTCCCTTTACAATTGACAGCGAAGTCGAATTTGACTATCAGCCCGGAGATTACGTATTCGTTCCCGGCGTTCGCAAAGCGGTCGAAGAAGGTATTGAAGATATTCCCGCAAAGGTCATTACAGCAGATGGCAGCGTGAAAGATATCACTCTGCACCTTAAAGGCCTCACTCCCAACGAAAAGGAAATTATCCTTGATGGCTGCCTGATGAATTACTACGCAGCAAGAAATTAACCAATACCGATGAGGGGGCGGTTCATCGAGGAACGCCCCCGAAAGTGAAGGAGAAAACATAAATGGAAAAGATAAAAATGATTACTCCGCTCGTCGAAATGGACGGCGATGAAATGACACGTGTCCTCTGGGGCATGATAAAAAAACAGCTCATTCTCCCCTTTGTTGATCTCAAAACGGAATATTACGACCTTGGTCTGCTCCACCGCAATGAGACAGGCGATAAGGTAACGGTCGAAGCAGCAAATGCGACCCGCAGGCTCGGCGTTGCAGTAAAATGTGCAACGATTACCCCGAATGCACAGCGTATGCAGGAATATCCTCAGCTGACCGAAATGTGGAAGAGTCCCAACGGCACGATCCGCTCCATTCTCGATGGAACTGTCTTCCGTGCTCCTATCCTTATGGACTCCATTCACCCCGTAGTTAAGACGTGGAAAAAGCCCATCACCATTGCCCGTCACGCCTATGGCGACGTTTATAAGAGCGTTGATATGTACACGACCGAACCCGGTACATGCACAATGACATTTACCGGCGAGAGCGGTGAAACAAAAACTTTGACCGTTCAGAAGGTTGACGGTCCGGCAGTATGGCAGGGTGCTCACAATAAGGAGAAGAGCATAAGGTCCTTTGCAAAGGCTTGCTTCCAGTATGCAATAGATACAAAGCAGGACCTTTGGTTCTCCACAAAAGATACTATCGCAAAGATTTACGACGGCGAATTCAAGCGTGTCTTTGAAGAAGAATTTGAAGCAAATTACCGTACAGAATTTGAAAAGCTCGGAATCACCTATTTCTATACCCTTATCGACGATGCAGTCGCAAGGGTCATACGCAGCGAAGGCGGATTCATTTGGGCATGCAAGAACTATGACGGTGATGTTATGAGCGATATGGTTTCGACCGCATTTGGCTCGCTTGCAATGATGACTTCCGTACTTGTTTCTCCTGACGGTACCACAGAGTATGAGGCTGCACACGGTACGGTCACGAAGCACTATTATCGTCACCTCAAGGGCGAGGAAACCTCAACCAATCCCATGGCGACGATTTATGCGTGGACGGGTGCACTGCGTAAACGCGGTCAGCTCGACAAAATCGAAGCACTTGAAAACTTTGCCGATAAACTCGAAAAGGCATGCATAGAAACCCTTGCAGACGGCATCATGACAAAGGACCTTGTCGGTCTTGTAGATGATCCGTCGGCAGTGCAGGCTGTTACCAGTGCAAAGTTCATTGCTGCCATTAGGGAAAGACTTGAAAAGGCTCAGTAACAGGAGGCACGAAAATGGAACTCAAAATAAACAGCACGGCAGGGACAATGGAATCGAGCGATATAATGATCGTCCTTGAACCGAGGAGCGAAGGCGGTATCGAGCTGGAGATCACCAGCAGCGTTATGCAGCAGTTCGGTAAGGAAATCAGAAAAGTTATTCTCGACACTCTCGCTGAATACGGCGTTGAAAATGCAAAAATCGAAGCGATTGACAAAGGTGCGTTGAATTGCACCGTCAAAGCACGCACCGTTGCGGCAATCTGCCGCTCGGCACAGAGCAGCGATTACCGTTGGGAGGTAAAATAAATGTACGTTAAAGACCGCTTGAGGAGGAGCATGATGTTCATTCCGGGCAACAACCCCGGCATGATTCGCGATGCTCATATCTACGGTGCGGACAGCATTATGTTCGACCTTGAAGATTCCGTTGCATACACCGAAAAAGATGCAGCGCGTCTTCTCGTTTACAATGCACTGAAGACACTTAATTTCGGAACAAAGGAAACTGTTGTTCGAATCAACGATCTAGCCAGCGGATTGGGCATAATGGACCTTGAGGCTGTTGTGCGTGCGGGCGTGCAGGTCGTCCGTCTTCCAAAAACAGACAGTGCACAGGATGTCATTGACTGTGAACGAGAAATTGCGAGAATTGAGAGCGAAGCGGGCATTCCCGTCGGCACGACAGGCATGATGGCGGCAATTGAGTCTGCAAACGGTGTTCTTAACGCTGCTTCGATAGCGAAGGCGAGTAACAGGCTCATTGGTATCGCCCTCGGTGCAGAGGACTATGTTACCGACCTTAAAACGACGCGTGCAGACGGCATCGAACTGCTTTTTGCAAGGAGCATGATTCTCAATGCCGCTCGTGCAGCGGGAATAGCTGCTCTTGACACCGTCTATTCCGATGTCAATAACGAAGAAGGCTTTATTGCAGAGGCAACTGTTATCAAAAAACTTGGTTTTGACGGAAAGTCCATCATTAATCCCAGGCAGATTGAACCTCTGCACAAGGTGTTCATGCCCAGCGAGAAGGATCTTGCAAAGGCAAGGGCAATTATGGAAGCCATTGCCGAGGCGAACGCACGCGGCAGCGGCGTTGCAAGCTTGAAAGGCAAAATGATCGACAAGCCTGTTGTTATCCGTGCCCAGAGGCTGCTTGCACTGCATGAGGCAGGAAGCAAAATCGACGAAGTGGAGGACTGATTATGAGCTTTGAACTGGAAAAGATTCCGCATATCGACGAAATTTCGAATCACGGCAAGTTCACGGGGACCCGTGAAAAGAACACCGAGGTTTTCAAACAGCGTTGCAGAGACTGCAATAAGGTCGTAGGATCTCTTGAGGAGGCAATCGTCAAATCAGGTCTTAAGGACGGAATGACGATTAGTTTTCACCACCATTTCCGCAATGGCGACCATATTATAAATACTGTTTTGCAGAAACTTTCAGATATGGGCTTTAAAAATCTTACTCTTGCCGCTTCATCACTTGCGAGCATACACGCTCCGGTAATTGAGCACATCAAATCCGGACTTATTACCCATATCGAAACCTCCGGTCTTCGCGGCGAGCTCGCCGAGCAGATTTCAAGGGGTCTTATGGATTTCCCGGTCGTGTTCAGATCCCATGGCGGAAGAGCCTCTGCGATTCGCTCTGGCGAGCTGCACATCAATGTCGCATTCCTCGGTGCACCGTCCTGTGACCCGTACGGCAATGCAAACGGATACAGCAGGGACAGCGATGACGGGATCATGTGCGGCTCACTGGGTTACGCAAGGACGGATGCGGAGTATGCTGATAAGGTTGTCGTCATCACAAATAATCTCGTTGCTTATCCCAACGCTCCCTGGGCGATTCCCGAGCATGATGTTGACTATGTTGTACTGACTGACGACATCGGCGATCCCAAGGGCATTATGAGCGGTGCAACAAGATACACCAAAGACCCAAAGGAGTTGCTTATCGCAAAGACTGCCGCAAACGTTATTGAGGCAACAGGTTACCTCTATGATGGTTTTTCAATGCAGATGGGATCCGGCGGTGCTTCTCTCGCAACCGCAAGGTTTATTCGTCAGAAGATGATCGATAAAGGCATACACTGCCGCTTCGCTCTCGGCGGAATAACGGGCCAGATAACCGCAATGCACGAAGAGGGCTTGATCGACCGCATTCTCGACGTTCAGAGCTTTGATCTTGATGCCGCAAAGTCGCTCAAAAACAATCACTTCCACCACCAGATAAGTGCAACGTACTATGCAAGTCATCTCGTCGCAACTGCGGCTGAACAGCTTGACTTCGTAATTCTTTCTGCACTTGAAATCGACACCGACTTCAACGTAAACGTTCTGACGGGTTCCGATGGCGTGATAAGAGGTGCAATAGGCGGTCACCCTGACACTGCAGAAGGTGCAAGTCTCTCAGTAATCGTTGCTCCGCTTACAAGAGGCAGAATCCCCACCATTGTAAACCATGTGGGCACTGTAGTCACTCCGGGCAGCGTTGTTGACGTTCTTGTAACCGACCAGGGCATTGCAGTCAACCCCAAACGCCCCGATTTGAAAGAAAAAATCGAAGCATTTGGTCTGCACGTGTTCGATATTCATGTCTTGCAGAAAAAAGCGGAAGCTCTTGTCGGAGTTCCCGACCCCATCCGCTATAAGGACAAGGTTGTAGGCGTTGTAATGTACAGAGACAATACTGTCGTCGATGTAATCCGTCAAATCGATGAAAATGAACTGTAACAAACAAAACTAAATAAGTCTTGCTACGGACGGTACTTAAAAAAGTGCCGTCCGCTCCTTTTTTGGCAGAAGTCGGCAAATATAACTTGCAATATTCAGCCCCGGAGAGTAAAATAGAAGTGATACGACGGTGATGGTTCCGTCAAAATAGAATCTAATCTTTTTTGGAGGCAAAAATCATGGCTATGAAGTCTTTTGATGAGCTGATTGCAAAAGTCAAATCCGGCAAAAAATCTACGGTTGCACTCGTATGTGCAAACGATGAACATGCACTTGAAGCAGTTATCCACGCATCCGACCTTGTTAACGCAATTCTCGTAGTGGAAGGTGATAAAGTTGAAGAGCTTAAGGGCATCCTCACATCCCTCGGTAAAAATCCCGATGATTTCGAGATCGAAGTTGTTCCCGAAGGTATGCATCCAAGCGTTTGTGCAGCGTCCCTCATTCATGCAGGTCGTGCAGACTTCCTCATGAAGGGTAAAATTATGACAGGCAACCTCCTCAAGGGCGTTCTTACTCCCGAGGCAGACCTTCGTACCGGTTCGCTCATGAGCCACGTTATGCTCTTTGAAGTCCCGGGCTATCACAAGCTCCTCGGTGTTACCGACGGCGGCATGTGTACCTATCCCGATCTTGAGAAAAAAGTCGGCATCGTTAAGAATGCTGTCAGCTTCTTCCATAGAATCGGCGTTGAGAAGCCCAACGTTGCAGCCCTTTGTGCAATCGAAACAATTAATCCCAAAATGCCCGAAACAGTTGACGGTGCAGAGCTTAAGCGTATGAGCCTTGCAGGCGAGCTCGGCGAATGCTATGTCGAAGGCCCGATCAGCTACGACCTTGCAATGGTTCCCGAACTTTCCAAGGTAAAGGGCTATAAGGATTGCCCCTGCTGCGGCGATTTTGATATTCTTCTCGTTCCCGAAATCGTTGTCGGCAATGTTCTCGGCAAGTGCCTTACCTACACCTGCGGCGGAAGAATGGCAGGCATCATTATGGGCTGCAAAGTTCCTATCGTGCTCACAAGCCGCGGTTCCAGTGCGGAAGAAAAATATTTCAGCCTCGCAATGGGTGCCGGCTTTGTAGGTTGATTTGTCTATGGAAAGAATTCTCGTTATTAACCCCGGTTCAACATCAACCAAAATTGCCGTTTTTGATGACGATAAGCAGATCCTGAAGGAAACCATCCGTCATGCCCCCGAAGACCTGAAAAAATTTGACTGGGTAATGGATCAGTTTGAATACAGAATGAAGCTTATTGACGATTGCCTCAAGGTTGACGGGATTGACAAAGAAAGCCTTACCTGCGTAATGGCAAGGGGCGGGCTTCTTCCTCCAGTCAAGTCCGGTGCAATAAAAATCAATAAGGCAATGATTGATTATTTCTATGCCGCAAAGGTGAACGTCCACATCAGCAATCTCGCCTGTGTACTTGCAAATGCAATTGCAGAACCTCTCGGCATTCCGGCAATGGTCTATGATCCTGTTGCAGTTGACGAGCTTGAGCCGGTTGCAAGGATTACCGGTATGCCCGAAGTTCCCAAGGTCAGCCGCGGTCACGTCCTCAACTCCCGTGCGATGGCAAGGCGTTGTGCCGAAGAGATTCTCGGTAAAAAGTTGGAGGACAGCACGATTATCGTTGACCATATCGGCGGCGGCTGCTCAACTTGGCTTATTCATAAGGGTAAGTGCATTGACTGTTACAGCGACGACGATGCAGGTTTCGCTCCCGAACGCTGCGGAAGGCTCCAGGCGATGGATTTTGCAATGCTCTGTTACAGCGGTAAATACACCAAAGAAGAGATGAGCAAGTACATAAGGGGCAAGTCCGGCTTTGCGGCATTGCTCGGTACGAGCGATGCATTCCAGGTCGAAAAGGATTTCCTTAACGCTGATGGCAGTGTTCCCGCCGAAAAGTGGGAGCGGACGAAGCTTGTTGTTGAAGCAATGGGCATCTCTCACGCAAAGGGCATTGCCGACCTTGCAAGCGTTGTAAGAGGTAAGGTTGACCGTATCGTTATTACCGGCGGTCTTGCTCACTTCCCGGGTCTGATGGATATTATCAAGGATCATGCATCATGGATCGCCCCGGTGGAAATTATGCCCGGCGAATATGAGATGGAGGCCCTTGCAGCCGGCGGTCTGCGCGTTCTCTGCGGCGAAGAACAGGCGGCAGACTTTGTTCTGTAAGTGCCGAATGTGATAATTGTGGTAAAATAACTTGTCTTTGTGGACATCGGATACGGGTCATTCCGCCGATGTCCTTTTTATAAGGAGACAACTGCCGGTAATAACTCTCGTACAAATATGAAGGGATAAAAACAGCCGTACGAAGTGTGAACTGCACCCCACTTGTTAACATTATACCACATGTCTAACAAATGAGGTGCAGTTCAGAGATCCATACGGCTGTTTTTGTTCAATTTAATTTCATGCGGAAAAAATTTACGGCATTCGTATTCGTTATTTGTGCAAGCTCCTCACTCGACATTCCGCGAATTTCTGCGATTTTATCGAGCGAGAGGAATGCCATGGATGGGTCATTGCGTTCACCGCGGTGCGGGACAGGAGTCATGTACGGACAATCGGTTTCGAGCATGAAGCTGTCAAGCGGAAGGGCTTTTATGACCTCAATAGGCTTTTTTGCATTTTTAAAAGTCACTGCACCGCCAAAACTAAATTTTAAGCCGAGGTCAAGACACTCGTATGCCGTTTCGACACTGCCGCTGAAACAGTGCATAACTGCGTTAAGTCCGTCACGGTGTGCATGGAGGATGTCCATACAGTCCCCAAAGGCCTCTCTTATGTGAAGCACAACAGGGAAACCAAGCTGCTTGGCCAGCTCAAGCTGTTCGACAAACCATTTACGCTGGTCCTCGCGCGGGGAAAAGTCGTAGTGGTAATCCAATCCTATCTCGCCGACGGCAAGCATCTTTTCGTGACCGAGATAACGGACGAGGACATCCATCATCGCATTGTTCATGCAGCTGACGTCGTGCGGATGCATACCGACTGTTCCGAAAATAAATGGATAACGGTCGATCAGCGAAATTGTCCTGTCGGCAGTACGCAAATCGCACGCAACATCAATGATTCCGGCAACACCCTTATCAAAAAGCTGCGGGATCAGCTCATCACGGTCGGCATCAAATGCCTCATCGGAAAGGTGTGCATGTGTGTCAATAATTTCCATGGCTCATCTCCGTGAGTGCAGCAACGTTTATGTTTTCAAACGGTTCAAGAGCGGAAAGAAGTGCGGCTGCAAGCAGCTTTACACCGCCAATACTGTTGCTTTCGATATTGCAGGGCATGAGCGGATCGTGGAGACTTCTTCTCAGCAGAAACCAACCATCGCCGTGTTCGTAATCGGCGTTGACACGTACACCTTCATAATTGGGCTCGACGATACTGAAACCGGATTGCTCTTCAAAGTATTTGCGGACATGGGCAAGAACAATGTCAGTGAATTTTTCTGTGTAATCGGAAATAACATCCAGCCTCGCTTCGGTGCTTTCAGCGGGTTCTTTGAGGTCCGCAATGAGTGCATTGAGCGTTCTTCCGCAGCGAATGGAGCGAACAAGCTCGACAAGAAGTTTAACGATAATATATGCTCCGTCATCAAGAAAATAATTCTCGGGCATTGCACCGTGACCACTGGTTTCGATCGCCAGCCTTGCAGCGGGCAATGAATTTTTGCAGAGTGCATTCAATCGCTTCGCTTCGTTTATTACATTACGATAGCCGCGTTTAAAACGGTGATGAGTACAGCCGAGGTTCGTTATAAACTCGTTAAGTCCCGTTGAGGTAACCGAGTCCGTAACAACCGTAATTGGCCCATACTGCCGCGAAAGAATTGCAGTCAGCATAGCGATGAGCCTGTTGCGGTCTAGGAGAACGGCACCATCCCCATCGGGAAGAACGGCTCCCGCCCTGTCGACATCAGTATCAAAGATAATTCCGAAATCGGCACCGCTTGCAAGCACTGCTTCGACAATACTCGCCATTGCCTGTTTATTTTCGGGGTTCGGTTGATGATTGGGGAAACGCCCGTCGGGCTCTATGTATCTGCTGCCCGATGTATCTGCCCCTAGGGGCTTTAAAAGTCTTTCGGCAAAGAAACCTCCGGAGCCGTTGCCTGCATCGACGGCTATTTTCAATCCTTTGAATGGCTTCGCATCGGGATCCGTTTCACCGAGCTCGCGAAGGATGGTCGCCTTTAATCCATTTATGTATGGCGTCATCACATCGGTGAAAGCAATTCTACCGGTTTCAGCTGCAAAATTGAATTCACCACTCTGTGCAATTGAGAGAATCGCACTTATGTCAGCTTTCTCAAGCCCGTCTCCAGCAAAGAAAAATTTCATTCCGTTGCGTTCCATCGGCAAATGACTTGCGGTTATCATGACACCTGCATCGAATTTCAGTTCGTTGACGCAGCACATAAACATTGCAGGCGTGCTGGCAAGACCGCCCAAAAAGGCGTTTGCACCGACAAGGGTAATGCCCTCGGCAAGGAGATCTGCAATTTCTTCTCCTGTCAGACGGGGATCACGTCCAATCGCAATATTAAGTTCAGCGAGGTTCTGCTTGTTAAGCCTCTTTGCAGCAAAAACAGCGAAAGCAGAACCGATATTGCGAACGACCTCCGAAGTTAAATTTACTTCCTTTCCGCCGGGAACGGCGAGAGCAACACCGCGTATGTCACTTCCGTTTTGCAGTGAAAGATAATCGATGAAACCCATATAACCTCCAAAAATGGTAAAACTAATACACCCAAGACAGATTCAAGCTTCTGTCTTGGACAGACAACTATTAAATTAAAAATCAGGATTCGTAGTAATCGCCTCTGCGGTAATCATAGAGAGCATTTACAATGTCATTGTCGATGTTATCAAGGGATCTGCCCGTGCCGACCGCAACACAGGAAACGGGGTCGTCGGCGACATAGCAGGGAACCTTGGTATGTTCAGTAACGAATTTGTCCATGCCGTAAAGGAGGGCACCGCCGCCGGTCAGGCAGATACCGTTTTCAGCAATATCACTTGCAAGCTCGGGCGGAGTGTTCTCAAAGAGAGTGCGGATGGTTTCGATGATGTTCTGCAAAGGTTCTTCGAGTGCATCAATCATCTCATTTGAACCGACCGTAACAGCCTGGGGAAGACCGGAAATGAGGTTGCGGCCCTTGACACTGATGAAGACCTGCTCATTTCTCGGGTAAGCCGAACCGATTCTGATTTTCATTTCTTCGGCGGTGCGTTCACCAATGAGAAGGTTATGCTTTTTACGCATATAGCGTACGATCGAATCATCGAACTTATCGCCGGCAACTTTGATTGATTCACTCAAAACGGAATTGTTAAGGGAAATAACGGCGACATCAGTCGTACCGCCGCCTATGTCTACTACCATGTTGCCGCGGGGCTGGGAAATATCGATGCCCGCACCGATGGCGGCGGCAATAGGTTCTTCAATAAGATAAGTGTGCCTTGAACCGGCTTCTTCGGTTGCCTCAATGACCGAACGCTTTTCAACCTCCGTAACGCCGGAGGGAACACATACAACAACACGGGGTTTAAAGAAAAGCTTTGTGCCGACAACCTTCTTGAGGAAGTGGCGAAGCAGCCTTTCAGTTATATCAAAATTGGAAATGACACCATCACGGAGCGGACGAACGGCGACGATTTTGCCGGGCGTCCTGCCGAGCATACGGCGAGCTTCTTCGCCGACAGCAACGATCCTTCCGGTACGTTTCTCAACTGCAACTACAGAAGGTTCACGAAGAACAATGCCCTTGTTCCTCACATATACGAGTACGCTTGACGTACCAAGGTCGATTCCCACATCGTTAAATTCAAAAATACCCATTTCTTGACCTCAGCTTTCGCCCCCTGCGAAAGCAACCTTTCTCGAATAGTCGGGCAGGTTTTGCGGTTCCAACTCACGAAATATGAGTATACGCAAAACTCAGTTCGAAAGAGCAAAACTTTCAAACATCTCCTATCAAAACCGAGCTGTCTCGGAACCATTAAAAATCAGTGTGCGAAAATGCCCTCAATTTCCCACGATACTATTTTAACATTAATCCGCATACATTTACAACAGTTTTTTGTGGAGAATTTATGAATTTTTTTGCGGATTTCAAAAAAAATTGTTCAAAAAAAGCGATACCTGAAATATAATTTTGTATGTAAGGCAAAGAAATGATTCTGCAAGGGAGAATACAGTATGATTTTTGCGTTTCGTCCATGCAACAGACGTGCATACTATCGAAGAAGGCGTTGGTCGTCACTAATGATAAAATGCTGCTGTTGGGTATTCGGCATACTTGCTTTTTGCGGGCTGCTTTTTCTTGCACCGCAATGGCTGCTGGTAATTATGATCGTTCTCCTGCTCGCATTTATCTGTTGCCTGCTCAAGACATAAATATATTTTGAACGTCTATTGACAACTGCATTAAATGCTGCTAAAATAAATTATCTTTATATTGCTATGACAAAGAGGAGTAACCCTTTTGCGGCAACAGAGAGACGGACTCATGGCTGGAAAGTCTGTCGGCAGGGCAGCAGGGTGAAGGTCGCTTTTGAGCTACCGGGGGCAGCAACTCGGTCGGAAGCCCCGTTATCGGCATTTTGAGCGGAGCAGGTTTTTACCTGTTCAACAAAGGTGGTACCGCGAGATGCACCCTCGTCCTTTGAATGGATGAAGGTGCATTTATTTTATTTTCAGGAGGAAGCACTATGTGCGAAAAATGTGCAAAGAGCATTGAAGAAATGCCGAAAACCTACGACCCATCCTCCGTTGAGGACAGGTTGTATCAAAAATGGGAGTCGAGAGGTTACTTCCATTCCGAACCTAACCCCGAAAAACCGCCGTACTGTATTGTGATACCCCCTCCCAACGTTACCGGTCAGCTGCACATGGGTCATGCACTTGATGAAACCATGCAGGATATTCTGATAAGGTACAAGCGTATGAGCGGATTTGAAACCCTTTGGCTTCCCGGAACGGACCATGCTTCCATTGCAACCGAGGTTAAAGTCGTTGAAAAGCTTGCGAAGGAAGGAAAAACAAAGCAGGATGTCGGCCGCGATGGCTTCATGGAGCATGCATGGGCGTGGAAGAATGAATACGGTGGAAGGATTGTTTCTCAGCTCCGCAAGCTCGGGTCATCCTGCGACTGGGCACGTGAAAGGTTCACTATGGATGAGGGCTGCAATAAAGCGGTCATCAAAGTGTTTGTCGACCTTTACAAGAAGGGTCTTATCTACCGCGGCGACAGAATCGTTAACTGGTGTCCCTGCTGTAAAACGGCAATTTCAAACGCCGAAGTTGATTTTGAAGAAAAGCCCAGCAGCCTCTGGCATGTTCGCTATGATGCTCCGGACGGAAGCTATTCAATAACTTGTGCAACGACAAGGCCGGAAACAATTCTCGGTGATACCGGCATTGCAGTTAATCCCAAGGATCCCAGATATACTGATTTTATCGGCAAAACAGTTGTTGTTCCGATAGTGGGGCGGGAGATCCCAATCGTTGCAGATGAATACGTTGAAATGGATTTTGGCACGGGGGCCGTAAAAATCACACCAAGTCATGATCCGAATGATTTTGAGGTTGGACAGCGTACCGGTCTGCCCCGCATGTGCGTATTTACTCTCGACGGTCATATTAATGAACTCGGCGGCAGATATGCAGGTCTCACTACAACGGAGTGCAGAAAGGTTTTCGTTGAAGACCTTGAAAAATGCGGTGCCTTGGTGAAGATCGAACCGTACACGCACAATGTCGGAACCTGCTACCGCTGCCACACGGTTATTGAACCCATGGTTTCAAAGCAGTGGTTTGTTGCAATAAAAGAGCTTGCAGAGCCTGCACTCAAGGCTGTTGAGGAGGGAAGGGTAAAGTTCGTCCCCGAACGCTATGCACAGACCTACTATAACTGGATGCGTAATATAAGAGATTGGTGTATTTCCCGTCAGCTCTGGTGGGGACATAGGATTCCAGCCTATTACTGTGATGTCTGCGGTGAAACCGTCGTTGAAGAAACCGAACCCTGCTGCTGCCCCAAATGCGGCGGAAAGCTGCGTCAGGATGAGGATGTCCTCGATACCTGGTTCTCCTCCGGCATGTGGCCCTTTTCGACGCTCGGATGGCCGGAAAAGACGGAAGAACTCAAATACTACTATCCGACATCGACCCTTGCAACGGGCTACGACCTCATCTTTTTCTGGATTGCAAGAATGATCATGTTCGGCATCTATGCAATGGGTGAAGTGCCATTCGATACGGTATACATCCACGGCATGGTTCGTGACGAACTTGGCAGAAAGATGAGCAAATCCCTTGGCAACGGCATTGATCCGCTCGAAGTTATCCGTGAGTATGGAGCGGATTCGCTAAGATTCAGCCTGACATCTGGCACGGCGGCGGGCACTGACATGAGGTATCAGCCGAAGAAGGTCGAAGCGGCACGCAATTTCTGCAATAAGATTTATAATGCATCACGCTTTGTCATGATGAATCTCGGTGATGAGCCCATGGACGAAATTGATTTCTCCTTGCTCGACATTGCCGACAAGTGGATACTCAGCAGACTCAACGATGTTGTCGCCGATGTAACGGCAAACATTGATTCATTTGATCTAAATCTTGCTGTTGACAAGATTTACAGCTTTATCTGGACGGAGTTCTGTGATTGGTACATTGAGATGGCAAAGCCCAGGCTCTACGGCGATGATGAAGTGCAGAAGCAGAATGTTCGTTCAATTCTCGTGCATGTACTTTCGGATTCGATGAAGCTGCTCCATCCGTTCATGCCGTTCATTACCGAGGACATCTATACAAGACTTCCCGGCTCGGAAGAAACGATTATGCTCTCAGCATGGCCGAAGGTCAATGATAATTGCCGCTTTGAGAAGGAGGCAGAGGCGATGGACGGACTCATGGATATGGTTCGTTCCATCAGAAACGTTCGTGCGGAAATGAACGTTCCCCCCTCCAGGAGAGCACACACCTTCGTTGTAACGACTGCCGAAAATGAATCGGTCTGCCGTGAAGCAGCTCCATACCTCAACAAGCTCGCAGGTGCAAGCACTGTTGAAGTTCGCTTCGATAAGGAAGGCATTGACAAGAGTGCAGTTTCTGTTGTTTCAAAAATCGGTGAAGCATTTATTCCCATGAACGAGCTTATCGATATTGCCAAGGAGATTGAACGTCTTGAAAAGGAACGCAAACGCTGGGAGAGTGAAGTGGCAAGAGCAAACGGAAAGCTTAACAACCAAGGCTTTATGGCGAAAGCACCTGAAAAGGTCGTTCTTGAAGAGCGTGCAAAGCTTGAAAACGCAAAGTCCATGCTTGATAAGCTAACCGCAAGAATTGAAGAAATGAAAAACTCCTAATCTTGAGATGTTTTCCCGAAAACGGGAGTATTAGACGGATAACAGAGTATAATTTGCAAAAAGAAAGGACCGTGCCGTAAAGCAGGGTCCTTTTGCGTTGACTTTTAGAAAATTAAATTATTTGGTGAAGTATCTGTCAAGCAGACCCTTGAAGGCCCTGCCGTGACGGGCTTCGTCCCTCGCCATTTCATGAACGGTGTCATGGATCGCATCGAGGTTGAGGGCTTTTGCACGCTTTGCAAGGTCGGTCTTGCCGGCAGTTGCACCGTTTTCCGCTTCGATACGAAGTTCGAGGTTCTTCTTCGTGCTGGGAGTTACGACTTCGCCGAGCAGCTCGGCAAACTTTGCAGCATGTTCGGCCTCTTCAAAAGCAGCTTTTTCCCAATAGAGACCGATTTCGGGATAACCTTCCCTGTGAGCGACTCTTGCCATTGCAAGATACATGCCGACTTCGCAGCATTCGCCGTTGAAGTTTGCACGCAGATCGTCAATGATGTCCTGCGGAGCACCCTCTGCAACGCCGACAACGTGTTCGGATGCCCAAGTCATTTCTTCACTCTGCTCGATGAACTTGGAAGCGGGAGCTTTGCAGACGGGGCAAAAGTCGGGAGCGGTGGGACCGACGTGAACGTAACCGCAAACTGAACATACAAATTTCTTCATGATAAATTCCTCCTGAGGTTTAATGTTTTTGATTCTTTGATTGAGTGGAACTTTCTCTGCACGCATTGCACAGACCGTGAACCTTCAGCTCATAGTTTGTAACTTCCATTCCAATCTGTTCCTGTATTTTCTTTTCGATGCCTTCGACGAAAAAATCCTCCACCTTGCCGCAGCTGCTGCACACGAGATGCCCGTGCGGCTTAATGTTTCCATCGAATCTGTCGGGTTCCCCCGGTATGGAGATTTTTAAGATCTCCCCTGCATCAACCATAAGGCCGAGATTCCTGTAGACCGTTCCTGTGGCAATCGACGGCATGAATTTTTTTGCCTCGTGATAGACCATTGCGGCCGTCGGATGCTCACGAGATTCTGCAAGAATCTTGTAGATTAACTGTCTTTGCTTTGTCATCGAGCCTCCGTTTTAGGAATCATTCCTAATCTTGAATTCATTATAACACAAAAAAAGTGCGTGTCAAGGGGCTGACAGCACTAAAGACTAATATATTATTATAACTCAAACCAGCGAACCGGAAAAGTGGATTTGAGCTTAAAGCCGCATTTCTCAACGGTTTTGACTGATGGAACATTATCTGTTGCACATTCCCACACCAAATTAAAACGGGACTCCTTTGCATCACGGGCGGCGAGAAAGAGCAGCGAAGAGCAGACTCCCCTTTGGCGGTAAGATTCGTCCGTGTCTGCACCGAGAACAAATTGATTTTTATAATGCCCGCCGGAGATAATATTGCCGATTATTTTCGCCTCCCCGCCTTTGGATTTGTCAAGAGCAATATATGCCAAACTGTGAGTAAAAAACTTTTGTACGGGCTGGTATGAGAGGGATAATTCATTCGAAAAGCTATTCATAAAACAGGGATTTTTATCTGAAAAAGCTTTATCTGCCTTTACGCAGAGAAAATCAGTCGTTACACTGCCTGTCAAGTCGAAATTGCAGTCGAAAATGTAAACACGCTGTTCCTGCTCATACATTTCCTTATCGAAAAAAGCAATTCGCATCATTTCCATCAATTCGTCCGAATCGGCACTGTATGAAACTTCATTGATGCCATTAGGAACGAGCAGACGGGGAATAATGTCCAGTTGAAATGCAAGGCGGAAAGAGGCGTATTCATCCGGGGAGGTCAAAGGCTTACCCATGAGCTGAAATCCGCCGAGGCGGTAGCTGAATATAACGGCAAGTGTCGGTGCGGAGGGCTTATTCACGTACACGCAGCCGCAGGTGTTGCCCTCAAGTATGCTTAGATAATGCACGCTTGAGTTTTCGCATTCAAAAAGTTTTGCAAGCTTATTGCCTCTTTTTGTTATCTCTGTAAGACCGGGTTTTGTTCTCTGCATCATAACATATCCACGGGGTTGACCTCTATGCCCCGGTAGGTTTCGTCGGTGAAAGAATCCCCGAACCTGTAAACTGCGTTGACGGCGATTGACGAAAGGTTTGTCCTTGCAAGCTTGATCATGACGACAAAACGGAATTCACCGGCACGTCTGCGTATCGGGGCCGCACCGGGAATAACAAAAATAAGCTGATTTTCCGCATTAAATCCGTGAAGTTCGTTGAGAACTGCCTTGGAGACGCCCTCCGCAAACCTTTGTGATGCACCGTCTGCCCTTTCCTCGTTGGGACTGACGAACAGTGCCCTGATAAAAATTGCAAACGGGGGAAAGAGTGTACGCATTCTGTCGGCAATTTCAAGCTTATAGAATGATTTGTAGTCATGATTGACACAAAGCTTGATCGCACGGTGTTCGGGGGCATTTGTCTGAACGACGACATGACCTGCTTTCTCTGCCCTGCCGGCTCTGCCGGCCACCTGCGTGAGCAGTTGAAAAGTTCGTTCGCTGCTTCTGTAATCGGAGTGGAAGAGTGAGGCATCTGCATTTATAACTCCAACAAGAGTTACATTTGGTATGTCTAATCCCTTTGCAACCATCTGGGTTCCGATTAGGACATCTGCCTTCCCCGAGGTGAATTCATCGAGAATCTCTCTGTGAGAATTTTTTCCTCCTGTTGTGTCAGTATCCATCCTGAGACAACGAACGGACGGGAAAAGTTTTTTCAGCTGTTCCTCGACCTGCTGCGTGCCGATACCGGTGTACTTGATGTATTCCTGACCGCATGACGGACAGGTTTTAGGCATGGCGTAAACGGCACCGCAATAATGGCAGCGAATAGTTTCATCATACTTATGATAGGTAAGGGCAACATCGCAATTCGGACAGGTAAAAACGAATCCGCACGCCCTGCACTCTGCGTGGGATGAATAACCGCGGCGGTTGAGAAAAAGTATGGACTGTTCACCGTTTTCAAGGCATTCGCCGAGACGGGATGCGAGCAGCGAAGAAAAAATACTGACATTGCCGCTCATGAATTCGTTACGCATATCTATGATGTCAACCTTAGGCATCGGAATGCTGTTGATCCTCGTCGGCATCTCAAGCAGATGGAATTTGCCCGTTCTTGCCCTGTAATAGTCAGTCAACGACGGAGTTGCACTGCCAAGAACGAGTCTTGCACCGGTGAACTTTGAAATTCTCAGAGCAACTTCAACGGCGGAGTACTTCGGTGTGAGCTCGGACTGATAGCTCGGTTCGTGCTCTTCATCGATTATGATTATCCCGAGATTTTCAACGGGAGCAAAAAGTGCGGACCTTGCTCCAACAACGATTCGTGCTTTTCCGAAGCGTATGCGTCTCCACTCATCGTAGCGTTCACCATCTCCGAGATGACTGTGCAGGACTGCAATACTGTCACCAAACCTGCTCCTGAATCTGTCGGTCGTCTGCGGTGTCAATGAAATTTCGGGAACGAGAACGATGGCTCCCATCCCTTTCTTCACAGCATCTTCAATGACTTGGAGATAAACCTCCGTTTTACCGCTGCCCGTGACGCCGTGGAGCAGGAAGCATTCCCCGGGTTTGCCGTTGATAATGCTTTCATAAGCAGACTTTTGTTCGGCAGTGAGTGCAGGCGGTGCAGAGGGCCGCACTCTCGTTCCGGCAAATGGGCTGCGAAAGGTCACTCGTCCGCTTTCGACCAATATGCCCTTTTTTATCAATGCGGAAATGGCGGGAGAGGAGTTCGGGATATATGCGTTAATGTCGGGGACAGTGAGTTCCAAGGCGGAATTTGCGAGCAATTCAAAGACCTCGAACTGACGCGGAGACTTGATTGAGCCGTCCTTTCGCTTCATCGACTCTGCTGCTGCGGAAATATCAAGCCCCTCTGCAATGCGGACGGTGCGGACAGTCTTTTCCTTGACGGAAGGGTTTCTCAAAACTGCGGGCAGCATGCCGCGAAGAGCCTCTGCTCTCGTGCAGTGGTAAGCAACGCAAATCCACTCCGCAAGCTGTAGCTGCTCTTCAAGCAGAACTGTATAGGGCTCCATTGTTTTGATAATCTCTTTCAATTCAACAGTCGTTTCAGGAGTATCGGAAATGCTTACGACGAAGCCTTCAATCTTCCTGTTGCCTTTGCCGAACGGAACGAGGACTCTGTGTCCTGGGATAACGTTCATATCCTCAGGAACAGAATAAGTGAACAGTCTGTCCACATTGGCATTTGTTATATCGACAATGACCCTTGCAAACAAACTGTTCACCGCTAAGCCTCCGCACACACGGAGACCCCTTTCCTGTAAATTGATATAATTAGATTTCCTTTGTCATGTAGTATTCGTCGGGGTAATCAATTTCGAGCTTGCCGTTATAAAGCTCCTCAACTGCCTGGGCGACGGGCTTACTCTCAACTCCCAAAATACCTCTCTTTGCGTTTGCGGTCTGCTCGGCAAGTATCTGTCTTGCACGCTTTGCGGCTGCAGTAACGAGCATGTAACGGCAGCCTGCCAGCCTCTCAAGCTCTACAACGGGGGGATGGTTCATCTGATGAAACATAAAATACTTCCTTTCGTATAAACTGTAAAATTATTCAGCGACCAGTGTGTCTGCAAGCTCCGTATTATACTCGGGCTTGCAGCGTACAGCGGTGATTATGCTTTCAACTGTGTTAACAGCTGTAGTCAGATCGTCATTAACAATGACGTAATCGTACTTCGGAATGTAACCGAGTTCCGTCCTGCATTCGGCAAGGCGACGTTCAATATTTTCCGGAGATTCGGTATTTCTGCCGACGAGACGGCTCCTGAGAATCTCAATGGACGGCGGAGCGATGAAAATTGTCACGGCTTCGGGCATGTTCTTTTTAACCTCCATTGCACCCTTGACGTCAATGTCGAGAAGAACGCTCATGCCTGAAGCAAGATTGGATTCAACATATGCCTTTGGAGTTCCGTAGTAGTTTTTTCCGAACACGCACATGTATTCGAGGAATTCATCATTGCTGACCATGCATTCAAATTCCTCTTTCGTTTTATAAAAATAATTCACGCCCTCCTGTTCGCCCGGACGAATGCTGCGCGTCGTTGCGGAAACAGAGAAACATAAATCTGCATGGTTTGCAAGCAATTCAGCACCGATCGTACCCTTTCCAACGCCGGATGGACCGGACAGAATAATCAAAAGACCTCTCTTCATAAAGCGCTTATCTCCTCTATCACTCAAAATTCTGAACCTGTTCTCGAATCTTTTCAAGCTCTGCCTTGCCATCAATTACAAGACCTGAAATTGATTTATCGTTTGCCTTTGATCCAATAGTGTTGAACTCCCTGTTCATTTCCTGAACGATAAAATCAAGATTTCTGCCAATGGGTTCACTGCTTTCAAAAAGTTCCCTTGCAGCATCGATATGGCTCATGAGTCTTACAAGCTCCTCATCAATGCTGACTTTATCTGCAAACAGGGCGACTTCCGTCGCAAGTCTTGCACGGTCTATCTCGACCTCGCACAGCAGACTTTCGATTCGCTTATTCAATTTCGTGCGGTATTCCTCCGAAACGAAGGGAGCACGTTCTTCAATCTGCTTTCTTATGTCTGCCAAATTGTCAAGTCGTGCAACAAGGTCAAGCTTAATGCGTTCCCCTTCAAGCTGTCTCATACTTATCAGCTCGTCACAGGCAGCACCGAGGACCTTTTCCATAAGTTCAAGGAGAGCATCCCGATCTTCCTCTGCTTCGGCAACAATGATAACATCGGGAAGCCGAAGTACATTTGACAGCGTGAGGTCGTTGGCGATGCCGTAATCCTCAGAAGCCTGTCTTGCAAGGTCCAGATAGGAAGTGAGCAGTGCAGTGTCAAGTGAAACCGTTTTGGAATCTTCACGGATATTGCGATAAACACCGGAAACATCAATATGCCCTCGTGCAAGTCTTGATGCAAGAATCTTGCGTGCTGAATTTTCGAGAAAGCTCAGAGACCGTGGCAAACGGAAAGCAATATCAAGATTTCTGTGATTGACAGCTTTAAGCTCAATTGACAGCTCCCTGCCGTCAATGCTGAGAGATGCACGACCGAAGCCTGTCATACTGCGTGCCATACTTTTTACCTCCACTCTGTTGAATCCGATTAATTCATTATCATACCACTTTTTTCGTGAATTGTGAACGACTTCAATGAGATATATAATGAAAGCGGCAACATAAACATACCGTTGAGGTGGACAAATGTTCCGGGGAGCATTATAATATTAATATGGACAAGGTAATCGCTGATTGGTTCGAAACCTGAACACGGAGCGTCCTTTCCGTGCATGTTTCTCCGTTTAATCATCGATTACATAAACTGACTCAGTTGAAGGAGTGGCAATATGGACAAACGTCGTGCAATAGTTATAGTTCTTGACAGCGTCGGTGCAGGCTGTCTTCCCGATGCCGGCGAATTCGGAGATGAGGGTGCAAACACTCTCGGAAACATTAATAAAAAAAGACCGATTTCAATGCCCAACCTTATGAAAATCGGAGTCGGCAATATCGAAGGCATAGGCCTTCCGAAAGCTGACAGCTGCGTGGGTGCATACGGCAGAGCGGCGGAGGTTACAAAGGCGAAGGATACTACAAGCGGACACTGGGAAATGATGGGTTATCCCATGCAGGTGCCGTTCAGAACATATCCAAACGGCTTTCCGGCAGAGCTTATTGCTGAATTTGAGCAAAAAATCGGCAGGAAGACCCTTGGAAACAAAGTCGCCTCGGGGACTGTCATTATCAACGAACTTGGGGACGAACACGTGAAGACAGGTTCGCCCATAGTTTACACTTCTGCCGACAGTGTTTTTCAGGTCGCAGCACACGAAGAAGTTATTCCGCTCAACGAACTTTATAAAATGTGTGAGATCGCGAGGGAAATGCTGGTTGGTGACAACCTTGTCGGCAGGGTAATTGCAAGACCCTTTTTGGGTTCGAACGGCGACTATAAGCGGACGGAAAACAGGCGAGACTTTGCTCTCGCTCCAATGGTCGACACGGTTCTTGATGAGCTGGTGAAGGAGGGCCTGAATGTCGTTGCAATCGGCAAAATCGAAGATATTTTTGCCCACAGGGGCGTTTCGACTGTGGATCACACCAAAAACAATCATGATGGAATTGAATCGACGATAAAGTTCTTGAAGAACGGAGAGGGCGAATTCATTTTCACGAACCTTGTGGATTTTGATATGCTTTACGGTCACCGCAATGATGTTGAAGGCTACGCAAGGGCGATAGAATATTTTGACGCAAAACTGCCTGAAATTGTCGGTGCGTTGAAGAAAAATGATATTCTTATCATCACTGCCGACCATGGCTGCGACCCATGTTTCCCCGGAACGGATCACACGAGAGAATACATTCCGATTCTTGTTTGCGGTGCAAATGTCATGAGTGTTGACTTGGGAACGAGGGTATCCTTTGCAGACATAGGTGCGACTGTGCTTGAATATCTGACGGGCGGGAAATGGAACTGCGGAAAGTCGTTCCTCAATGAAGTGCTGCGGAAATAACAGATTTTCGATAATAAATGAATGAAACTCCCTTTCGGCGAATAAATTCTAACATAATTTGCCAAGGGAGTTTTGTTATGCTGAAAAGGATAGTTGGTTTTATTATTTCATTCGCAGCATTCTTTATGCTGTTGCCATGCGGAACGGGCAGGGCAGAGAGTGTTTCGCCGATTGATACACAAAAGGTGCATGCTGCGGTTGTCGGCGAGACGGGTTCGGGCAAAACCGTATTTGAGTTTAATGGCAGTGAAAACCGGGTTCTGGCAGGGCTTTCAAAATTGCCTGCTCTGCTTGCAATATCGGAAGCATTCGATGATGAAACGATGGCAGAGGATGCACGGCTCACTGTTACTGCGAAGGCAGCAGCTATCAGGGGTACGACTGCTTTTTTGTGCGAGGGTGAAACAGCCTCCGCAGGTGACCTCATGATGGCAGCAGTCATGATAAATGCAGGGGATGCAATCCATACACTTGCAGTAGGTGCTTTTGGCTCGGAAAGCGTTGCTGCGGACAGAATAAATGCAAGACTGAAACAGCTCGGAATCAATGTACAGCTCGACAATGTTTGCGGAGAAGGTCTGATGCTTTCAGCAGCTGATCTTATGAAAATCGGCATCGAACTTTCAAAAAGCAAAACATTCAGGAAATACTCATCAATGTACTATGAAAAAATAGAACATTCCACAGGTGCAAATGCAACGGAGCTGGCAAATCCGAACAAGCTCGTCAGGCAGTATTCCGGCTGTTTCGGCATTGCAACCGGTTCATCAAATGATGCAGGGTACTGCGGTGTGTTTGCAGCAGAGAGGGGGGGAACTGAGTTTGTTGCAGTGGTTCTCGGTGCAGCAAATTCAAGTGACAGATTTGCCGCCGGAATAGAATTGCTTGATTATGGATTTGCGGCATTCAGAAGCGTCAGAATAATAAAAAAAGGCGATTTCGTATCTGCGGTGGCAGTGAGCGGAGGCACAAGCAGAGAGCTTAACCTTACTGCCGGAGCTGATGTTGTACTGCTCATTCACGTCAACAATGCAAAATACAATCAAACAGTTGAGGTTCCGGAATTCGTCGAGGCTCCCATTGCCGAGGGAGATGCAATAGGAAAAATAATTTATTCCGACACGGATGGCAACATACTGGCCGAAGTTGCGTTGGTTGCCGAACGTGGGGCTGAAAAACTCAGCTTTGCCGACAGCATAAGGGACATTCTCCGCCAATGGCTGCGTTTTGTGTAAAGTACGCAACATCAACTGAATATTAACTGTGCGGATATTGAATGCATAAGCAAAGTATGATATAATCGGATCGGGTGTATGGAAACACCGAAGAAAAAACTTTGCTCACGCCCTTTAAAAAAACAGAGCGGAGCGATAGGAGGAAGAATGGGTCTTCTGAACGGAACCGGAACTTTTGTCGAAAATTTGCTGTACACTTTACCTGCCGTGCTTATTTCACTTAGTTTTCATGAGTTCGGTCACGCTTATGCAGCGTACAAAAACGGTGATCCAACGGCACGAAATGAGGGGCGTATGACGCTCAATCCCCTTGCCCACATTGACATTTTCGGCTTTATTATGATGATTCTTGTGGGTTACGGCTGGGCAAAACCCGTCCCCGTAAATCCGCGCAAGTATAGAAATTACAAAAAAGGCGAGATTACAGTCTCTCTTGCAGGCGTGACCATGAACCTCATCCTTGCATTTGTCGGTGCTTTGGCTTTTTCAATTGTGCTTGCCGTTAGCGGAAAGCAGGAGGTATGGACGAATGCGATAAGCAAGAGCTTAAACCTTTTAAGCTACTTTGTTTTGATCAACTGTTCATTAACGGTATTTAACCTCTTGCCCATATATCCTCTCGATGGTTTCCACGTTGCGGAAACACTGCTTGCACCACGCATTGGATATAAGCCTTTTTTGTTCCTTCGCAGGTACGGGTACTATGTATTGATCGGGTTAATGATGCTGTCACGAACAGGCAGCTTCTCGCTCGTCGGCATTGCTTCAACTGCGATCTACAAATTGCTCATAAAAATCACAATGGCGATAGCGGGACTGTTTGCCTGATATGGAGTACAGAGTCCACCTTAAGCAGTTTAGCGGACCGCTTGATCTTCTGCTCCACCTGATTGAAAAGGCAGAGGTTGACATAAAAGACATATTTGTTTCCGAAATCACAGCCGAGTTTCTTGAGTACATGAGGGAGCTCGATGAACTCGATATGGAGCAGGCAAGTTCCTTCTTGACGGTTGCCGCAACGCTGGTATACGTAAAGTCAAGGTCGGTTTTTCCGCCCGAGCCGAAACAGGATGACGAGGAAGAAGAGGATCCGGGCGAAATGCTCATAAGGCAGCTGAAGGAATACAAAATTTTCAAGCAGGCTTCCGAAACAATGAAGCAGCTGTACGGCAAAGCGGCCTCGATGCACGTGAAGCTTCCCGAAGAGTTTTCGCTGCCGCCGAGGGAAATTATTCTCAAAAACACGACCGTTCAAGGTTTATTTGATGCCATGCTGGCGGCGATAAACCGCTCGGAAAAAAAGAGAGAAACGGTTCTTTCACACGAGGTGACGGCAGATGAATTTACGATTCGCTCTTGTACGGGAAAAATCCGTGAAGAATTGACGGCGAAAGGCGGTCAAGTGACGTTCGAGACATTGACAAAGGATGCCTCAAAGCCCGAAATCATCGTCACGTTTATGGCTCTGCTTGAAATGATTTCCGGGGGAGAAATACATATTGAACAGGAGCATTATTGCGGAGAGATAAGCATTTATGCTGTCAAACTGCTGAAGAATGATGAAAAGATAAGCTACATGGATGAAACTGATTAGTTTTCCATGTATAAATGGTGAAGATGGAAAAAAAGATTATCAAGGGTGCAATTCAAAGCCTGCTTTTTGTTTCAGGGGAGGCACTGAGCTTCGTTGAGCTTCAGAGGCTGTTTGATGTCAGTGAAAGGGACCTGCGTGAAGCGGTCAATGAACTTTGCGATGAGCTCGAAGCGGTCGAGAGCGGCATACTCGTGTTTGCAACGGAAGATACGCTTCAGCTTGTTACCAATCCCGTGTACGAGAAATGGCTTCTCAAGCTGCTCGTTCCGCCGGTTGAAAAAAATTTGAGTGATTCGATAATGGAAACCTTATCCGTAATCGCTTACAGGCAGCCTGTCACAAGAGCTGATATAGAGAGCGTAAGAGGCGTAAGGTGCGAATATGCAGTATCGCAGCTTTTAAAGCAGGGATTTATTCGCGAGATGGGAAGAAAGGATTGTGTTGGAAGACCGGTGATTCTCGGTACGACAGACGTTTTTTTGAGAAAGTTCGGACTTCACTCTCTTGATGAGCTGCCGAAGCTCCCTGAACAGAGAGATGAACAGACCGAAGCAGATCTTGACATTCTCGGTTGATTTTAGTAGAATCAGACGGTTAATTTTCACTGTTTGGGTGAAAAAAGACACACGCTTACTTGAATGAGCGGTGAATGTGATGTAAAATGATATGCGAAATTAATAATTTAAGTGTCGGAGGTAGAATATGGCTGCTATTTTAAGTAACGAATTCGGCAAAATCATGCTGAGCGAAGATTTGATTGCGAACATTGCCGGCTCGGCGGCATGCGAGAATTACGGCATTGTAGCGATGAGCAGCAAGAGTGCAGGCGATGCTCTGCTTCAGCTGATTGGAAGCGAAAACCTTAAGCGTGGCGTAAGGATTACTTTGACTGAAGATGATAGGGTCGATATCGACCTCTATGTTACGCTGATGTACGGCGTATCATTCCCCGCTGTTGCAAAGAACGCAATCAGCAACGTAAAATACCGTGTGGAAGAAATGACGGGTCTGACAGTGAACAGAGTCAACATTTTTGTTGAGGCTGTCAGGGTGTGATGCCGGCTCGTCGGAGGAAAAGACTTTGTATAGTGTAATTGATTGCAGCCTGTTTAAGGAAATGCTTTTCATGGGTGCTGCTCTCCTTGAAAAGAACAGACAGGTTATTGACTCGTTGAATGTGTTCCCTGTGCCGGATGGCGATACGGGGACGAACATGTCCATGACAATGCAGCGTGCGGTGCAGGAAATTCGTCAGACGAATCCTGATACCATTGCAAAAACCGCCAATGCCCTTTCGATAGGTGCGTTGAAAGGTGCAAGAGGCAATTCCGGTGTTATTCTCTCGCAGATATTCCGCGGCTTCTCAAAATCTCTTGCCAATGTCGGCGAGAAGATGACTGCTGAGAGCTTGCGTGATGCACTTGTGAACGGTACGCAGGCGGCGTACAAGGCCGTCATGAAACCAAAAGAGGGTACAATGCTCACCGTTTCGAGAATGATGAGCGAGAGAGTTGATGAAGCGGTTCAGGCCGGTGCCGATGTATTTAGAGTCGTTGAGGTCATGATCGAAAGCGGCGAAGCGGCTCTTAAAAAAACTCCGGAACTTTTGCCCGTGCTTAAAGAAGCAGGCGTTGTCGATTCCGGCGGCATGGGTCTTCTCACGATCTATCGTGGGTTTAAACTCGCCATTGACGGAGAGAAGCTGAATGAGCTTGATGTGCCGGCCGATGATGCGAAAGCGGAAGAACCCGGTGAAGCTGTGCTTGAGGATTTGGGAAGCATTGAATTTGGTTATTGTACGGAATTCTTTATTATTCATCTCAATGAAAATGCTGACGAAGCCCGCATTGCAGAGTTCAGGGATAAGCTCATGCAGATAGGCGATTCGGTCGTTGTTGTAAGCGATGCCGACATGATCAAAGTCCACGTCCATTCAAACGATCCGGGCAAAGTACTTCAAAATGCAATCGTTCTCGGCGAACTGGACAAGGTTAAGATCGAGAACATGCGTGAGCAGAATCGAGAGATTCTTGCAAAGCTCAAAGCAAGTGAAAAGGAAATGGGCGTTGTTGCTGTCAGCGTTGGTGACGGCATCGATGAAGCATTCAGAAGTCTCGGCGTCAGTCAGCTGATTTCCGGCGGACAGACGATGAACCCAAGCATCGATGTTATTGCACAGGCAATAAAGAAAGTTAATGCACGCAATGTTTTCGTGCTTCCCAATAACTCCAACATCATCCTTGCCGCAAAGCAGGCGGCAGAGATATGCGAGTGCAATGTGTTCGTAATCCCATCGAAGACAGTTGTACAGGGCATAACGGCACTTATGAGCTACAACCCCGAAGGCGATGTTGATACCAACGTTGAGGAAATGACGAGTGCCCTTGGCACGGTACGTTCAGGTTCCGTTACTTTTGCAGTCAGAGACACTCAGTTTGACGGCAATGTCATTTCAGCAAACGATATTATAGGCATGATTGACGGCAAAATCGTTACAGTTTGCACGGATGTTGACTCGGCAGTCAGGGATCTTGTCAGCAAGATGCTTGAAACGCAGAGCAATGAGGGAGTTGTTTCGCTTTATTACGGTGAAATGGTCAATGAGGATGAAGCAAATGACCTCATGAGTACTCTCGCAGAGACCTATCCCGAAGCCGAATTCTTTGTGCAGAAGGGCGGTCAGCCTCTCTATTACTACTATATTTCAGCCGAATAACATGTTGACCGATGAGTTGACGAAAATTAGAGGAATAGGCCCCGGGCGAGCTGGAAAGCTCGCCGAGCTGGGGCTTTTTTCTGTTGCAGATGTGATGGACTTTTACCCGAGAGATTACCTTGACTTTTCGGTCGCGAGGCAGATAAGCGAAGTTGAACATGGCGAATATGCTGCATTCCGTGTTCTTTTTATAGGCAGGGGAAAGACGGTGACAATAAAACCAAACATGACGGTGACGACTGTTTCGATAGGCGATGAATCAGGCAATATGCAGGCGATATGGTACAATCAGCCCTATGTCATACGCAGTATCCCGAGAGAGACTGGTGGATATGTCCTCGGCAGAATGGATAAGCTCCATGGTGCAAAGCTTGTGAATGCAGTATTCTTCAATTCGCTGCCGGGAGTTCTCCCCGTTTATCCTCTCGTGCACGGGCTGACACAGAATGTTTTACGCAGTCTTGTATCCGAAGTGTTGAAAAACGAGTTGGTAAATGTCGAAGAGACCCTTCCGCAGTATGTACTTGAACAGAATTCCCTGCTCGACAGGAGAACTGCGATTCTCAACATCCACTTTCCCACAGACGGTGGATTGCTGAATGAAGCAAAACGCAGGCTTGCGTTTGAGGATGTGCTGATTTTTGCAATAACCTTGGAAAAGATTCGTGCGAAAAGAAAGCATTGTAGCGGCATTTCATTCAAAACTTCCGGATGTATGGGCGATTTTCTCTCTCTTTTGCCGTTCACCCCTACGCAGGCTCAGTTCAAAGTCATGGATGAGCTTTCAAGAGACATGCAAAGTCCGCTGCCCATGAACAGACTTGTTCAGGGAGATGTCGGTTCAGGAAAAACCGTTCTTGCATTGTTCTGCATGTACATTGCAATGAAAAACGGGTATCAATCCGTTCTAATGGCCCCGACAGAGATCTTGGCAGAACAGCATTTTAAACAGCTAAAGTCGATTTTCGGCGAAAAATGTGTCCTTCTCACGGGAAATATGAGCAAAAAGCAAGCGGAAGAAAGTCTTGAGTACATAAGACGCGGCAGCATCTTTGCTGTCACGGGAACACATGCATTGATCGAAAGCAGAGTTGAATTTAAAAGGCTCGGTGTCGTCATAACGGATGAGCAGCACCGATTCGGTGTCAAGCAGCGTGCAGTGCTCGGAAATAAGGGCACAGATGGCTTGGTCGAGCCGGATGTGTTGATAATGAGTGCGACTCCGATACCGAGGACACTTTCGCTCATTTTGTACGGTGATCTTGATGTTTCAATTGTCAATGGTATGCCGCCTGGAAGGAAACCCGTTAAAACAATGATAGTTCCGCCGCAAAAGCGGATACCGATGTATCGTTATATCGAAAAAATGATAGTTCAACAGGGAATCCAGGCGTATGTAGTGTGTCCGATGATTGAAGAAAACGATGGGTTGATTGGCGTACATTCAGCAGAAGAAGTGTATGAAGAACTTGCAAGCCATTTGTCAGTTAAAACTGCACTGATTCACGGCAAGCTGAAAAATAGCCTGAAGGACAGCACTATGGAATCTTTCAGGGATGGCAAGATAGATCTGCTGGTTTCAACAACTGTCATTGAAGTCGGCGTCGATGTACCGAATGCATGTACTATTGTTATTGAATCAGCCGAGAGGTTTGGACTTGCACAGCTTCACCAGCTCCGAGGAAGGGTTGGAAGGGGCGAAAAACAGAGCAGCTGCTATCTGCTTACGGAATCGAAGAATCCTCAGGCAAGGCGGCGTCTGGAGATCCTCGCTTCGACAACGGATGGATTTGTCATAGCAGAAAAGGATCTCGAAATGCGTGGACCGGGTGAGTTTCTCGGTATGCGTCAGCATGGAGTTTCGCAATTCGGCATGGCAGTGCTTGCAGACGATATAAAAACTATGAACGAGGCGAAAAAATCAGCTCTTCGCATTATGCAGGATGAAAATGCCGATAACCTTAAGATTGTTCGCATGGCTGAGCAAAGGTTTCGAAAAGCTGAGGGCGAGATCGCAATAAATTAATTTTTTGAGGCAACGGGCGGCTATGGGAGCCGCCGTTTTTATTTCCGCAAATATTACTGCAAAATTCGACTTTTTTCCAAAAAATACTTCACATATCTTCATTGGAACGGGACAAATTAAGAGCAACACGGTGAGAGAAAATTTCAATCAAGCCGTGAGGTACCGTGGGCTTTATGCAGTGCAACTGAGGAGAAAAGCACGCATGGCCCACGGGATAAAAAGGAGGTGAAATGTATGTCCAACAGGAGCAATAGGGTTATGGTTCCCGAAGCAAAGCAGGCATTGAATCAGTTTAAAACCGAAGTCGCAAACTCCATGAACATCAACCTTGGCGAAGGTTACAACGGCGACATCTCTGCCCGTGACGCAGGCCGCATCGGCGGTCAGATGGTAAAGCGTATGATCGAATACGCAGAACGCAATATGAACAATAACTAAAACGGATTAACTTGTCTTCCTCAAGACTGTTAATAATCATTATTTGAAGAAAGGAGAAATGCTATGACTACAAGCAGCAATTCAAGAGAGATGAAGCAGAGGCTTTCGTCTTTCAAAAACGAAGTTGCAAATTCCATGAATATCAACCTTCAGCAGGGCTATAACGGTGATATTTCCGCTCGTGACGCAGGTCGTATCGGCGGTCAGATGGTAAAGCGTATGATCGAATACGCAGAACGCAATATGAACAATACCAATATGATGAAATAAGCTGTAAAGTACAGTGAAATGAAAATGAGCCAACGCTGCGGCATTGGCTCATTCTGTTTACTTTGCATCTTTTTCTTTAAAAAGATTGAGCTTTGCATCGACTTTGGCCATGAATTTTGCTTCATTGATAATGAAGCGTTCGTGCGTTCCCAGACCGATAAGGTCAAAATTATCATATGCCTTCACTTCAAACACGAGTCTTCGCCCGTCAACGCAGGTGAGCTCACTTTCGCAGCGAATCGTTGCTCCGATGGGAGAAGCACTGAGATGTTTGATATTGATGCAGGTTCCGACAGTTCCCATTCCATCATCGAGTAAGGCTTGAACGCTGTCCGAGCAGGTGTATTCCATGAACGATACCATAGCGGGGGTCGCATAGACGGGAAGAAGACCGCTGAGCATGTGTGAAGCAGTGAATTCTTCAGTCACAACCATTGTCTTAACGCCCTTGACTCCTTCTTTAAGCATAATAAATCTCCTTTCAAAAGCTTCTCTCATTATAGAACCGTATTGAGAATATATCAATACCTCACCACTATTGTGGTATAATCACTCTGTCCCGTATGTGTTCAATAAGTGTTCTCGGAGGAAACAAAATGAAAGACGGATTTATTAAAGTGGGTGCTTGCTCTCCCCATATTCACCTTGCAGACCCGAAATATAATGCCGATTTGATCATTCAAAAAATCAAAGCTGCCGACAAACTGGGGGTGAAGCTTTTGGTATTTCCTGAGCTGTGTATTTGCGGATATACAATGGGAGATTTGTTCATGCATGAAATACTTCTCGATGCCTGCCGTGAACAGCTTTTAAGGATAGCGGATGAAACAAGGGGATGCAGTCTCGTTTCGGTTGTCGGCACACCGGTCATGTTCTGCGATAAAGTTTATAATTGTGCAGCTGTGCTTGGAGACGGAAAGGTCATAGGCATTGTTCCGAAAATGCACCTGCCGAATTACGGTGAATTTTATGAGATGCGGCACTTTACTCCGGCGGCTGAGGAAATGTTTTACAGTAAACTGTGGAATTCGGATTACAGCTGTGCCATGGGACTGGGCCTCGTGTTTGAGTGCATTCAAATGCCGTCGTTTAGGTTTGGCGTTGAAATCTGTGAAGACCTCTGGGTTTCAAATCCACCGTCAAACGAATTGTGTCGAAGAGGTGCTTTGATAATTGCAAATTGCTCGGCAGGCGATGAGATAATCGGTAAAGCCGATTACAGAAAGGATATCGTTCACGTGCAATCTGCAAAAAATATTACAGGATATATATACTGTGGAGCGAGTGAAGGTGAATCCACTAGCGATATGGTATTTTCAGGTCATAGTTTTATCTATGAAAACGGTTCACTGCTTAATGAACGGTCGCCTTTCTGTGATACGCCCGATATTCTCGTGAGCGAAATCGACGTCTCGAGACTTTTATATGACAGGCGACGGATAACCAGCTTTGAAAACACTCGCAGAGGCGAAGAATACACCTGTGCATTTAGCATTTGCGGCATGGACGAAAGTAAACTTTGCGAAACCGAACTTACAAGGGACTTTGCGACAAATCCGTTTGTTCCCAATGATAAAGATGAACTGCATTCAAGGGCAAGAGACATTCTCACGATTCAGGCAATGGGATTGAAGAGGAGGATTGAGCATACGCATTCAAAGAGCCTTGTTATCGGCATCTCGGGAGGGCTGGATTCAAGCCTTGCATTGCTTGCGGCTGTTAAGGCCTGCGACTTGATGAATGCAGACAGAAGGATGGTTCATGCCGTAACTATGCCTTGCTTCGGCACAACGGAGCATACGAAAAACAATGCTGTCGAGCTTTGCAATCTTCTCGGCGTTACGCTCCATACCGTGCATATCGCAGATGCAGTGAGGCAGCACTTTAAAGATATTTCACACGACGAATCAAACCACAATGTCGTCTATGAGAATGCACAGGCGAGGATGAGAACTCTTGTGCTTATGAATATGGCGAATGCACTTAATGGACTGGTAATAGGTACGGGAGATTTGTCCGAGCTTGCTCTGGGGTGGGCAACGTATAACGGCGATCATATGAGCATGTATGGTCTGAATGCCGGAATACCGAAAACTCTCGTCAAATATGTCGTCAGGTTTTATGCTTTGACCTGTGGAGATGAGAGGCTCAGGGATGTACTCATCAGTATACTTGAAACTCCAATTTCACCGGAGCTTCTTCCGGCTGATGACGCAGGCAATATTGCACAGAAAACTGAGGATTTGGTCGGACCGTACGAGCTGCACGATTTCTTCCTCTACTATGTCCTAAGGTGGGGATTTGCTCCGGCAAAGCTTTATCGAATAGCGAAAAAGGCTTTTGCAGGAAGTGAATTTGATGATGAGACTATACTCAAATGGCTCAAAAACTTTTACAGACGGTTCTTTAGCCAGCAGTTTAAACGCAATTGCCTGCCGGATGGTCCGAAAGTAGGCTCAGTTTGCCTCTCACCAAGGGGAGATTGGCGTATGCCGAGCGATGCGTTTTACAGAATCTGGCAGGATGAACTGGAAACGCTTTAAAATGGTGTTTGAAAAACGTGATGAAGATGGGCTTTATCTTTATAAAGAAAAGGGAAAATATGTATTTGAGAGAATACAGAAAAGCTGATTGTGAGAAGTTAGTACGGATGTTCTATCAAAACGGTCCACAGCGTAAATGCAAAGGACTATTCCGAGGAGCAGTTGGATGCTTGGGCAACGGGTACGATGAATTTGGAGGAATGGGACAAGTCTTTTTCGGCTCATGATACGGTTGTGGCGATTATCAATGGCGAGATCGTTGGCTTTGGTGATATGGACATGGCAGGTTACTTGGACAGATTGTATGTTCATAAAGACCACCAGGGAGAGGGCATTGCAACGGCGATATGCGATCGATTGGAACGAAATGCGTACACGGATAAATTCACAACTCATGCTTCAATAACTGCGGTGCCTTTTTTTATCGATCGCAGATACGGTGTCGTCAGGGAACAGACAGTTATCAGAAATGGTGTTAAATTAATAAACTATGTTATGGAGAAACAAATGGCATAGAACAGAAAAATCATTATTGCAGCAAAAACAGTTCCGACAGGTCTTGGCATGGCCTGTCACTTTTTTATCTGTAAAAAATATTGTGGACAGTTTTTAGCGGATAGGGCTGGTTTTTCCGACCGAATAAAAAAACTTCTGATGCAAAAACTATTCTCAACAAATAAACGGAGAATTTTTTATGGGAAGAATCGGTAAATGTTCCTTTTCACTTGAAAACAAGCCACGTATTGTTTCGTCTGCGTGCTATGTCGGTGAAAAGGAAGGCAATGGCCCCATGAGGGAGTATTTCGACAAAATCTGCCGCGATGATACTCTGGGGCTCGATAGTTGGGAAAAGGCAGAGAGCAGAATGTTTGAAAGTGCGGTGCGTGTTGCTCTCGCAAAAATCGGAAAACAGAGTTCGGATTTAACTTGTCTGCTGGGCGGAGATTTATTGAACCAGATCATTTCATCGGGGTTTGCCGCACGGGAGATACGTTCGGCATTCCTTGGCCTCTATGGGGCATGTTCAACGATAAGCGAGGGTCTGCTCATTGGGAGCATGATGACGGATGGCGACTATGCAGATATGGTGGCATGTGCTGCAAGCAGTCATTTTTCATCTGCCGAAAGGCAGTACCGTTATCCACTTGAAATGGGAGTACAGGCAACGCCAACCTGCCAGAGAACAGTTACGGGAGCAGGGAGCATACTCATAAAAAACAGCAAGACAATGAATTGTGAGGGGGACAATACTGACTACCACTTCAAGCATATTGCCCTTACCGGTGCCACGATCGGAAGCGTAGAGGATTACGGAATAACCGATGCAAACAATATGGGTGCGGCAATGGGTCCTGCGGCTGCGGCCGTTATCGCAAAGCATTTCAGCGATTTCGACAGGACTCCTGACTACTATGATAAAATCATCACAGGCGATTTGGGCATATTTGGCTCGGAAATGCTGTACGAATTATGTAAAAATAACGGCTGCGATATTGAGGGCAGGCATGAGGACTGCGGTAAGCTGATGTTCGATGAAGAACAAAACGTTCATTGCGGCGGAAGCGGCTGCGGCTGTGCGGCGACTCTGCTGAGTGGATACTTTCTGCCGAAAATTGAGTCAGGAGAAATAAACCGAGTCCTGTTCCTTGCAACGGGGGCATTGCTGAGTCCCGTAAGCAGTTTGCAGGGAGAGAGCATACCGTCAATCGCACATGCAGTTGTGATAGAACATGTTGAATAAAATGGGGTAAAAAAATGAGTAGTTTTTCTGATTATTTGCTTGTGTTTGCAATCGGCGGAGCAATATGTGTCATAGGTGAGTTGCTTATAAGTCTGACAAGGTTGACGCCGGCGAAGATACTTGTTATTTTTGTGACGGCAGGCGTCTTCCTGGGAGCATTCGGGCTTTATGAACCGATAGTAAACTTAGCGGGGTCGGGAGCGACAATACCGCTGACGGGCTTTGGAAATTCGCTTGCGAAAGGTGCAATAGAAGGTGCAAAAACGGAGGGACTTTTGGGTGCGATAACAGGGGGCGTAAAGGCAACTGCTGGAGGTATTGCAGCGGCGGTGTTCTTCGGATACCTATTCGCAATAATCTTTAAGCCCAAGACAAAAGATTAAAAATGAAACTGCTGTATCGGCATTAAACCTTTACAGCAGTTTTTTTAATTAATTGAATGAAGTGCCGCTCCGACTGCGGTTGCATACGGAGCGTTTTTCGGGACAATGAACTCTACGGGGTAGAGCGTCTTAAACACATCAATCATTTCTCCGAGGAAATCAGAATAGGTTAATGCCCCCGTCAGAATGACCTTTTTGACTCCTACACCCTTGCAGGCAAAAGCGGCAAGGGTAAGAATCGTTTGAAGAACCATGTTTATAAGTCCCAGTGCCATGTCTTTTTCCGTTGCATTGTCGCGGATTTTTGCAAAGTTGGCGGCGGTTATGTCAGAACCCAAACGCTCAATATCAGCTCTTGAGATATCACCAACAGTCAGATCAACATTTTCAAGATCACCGCCCATCGCAAGCATGCAGAGACTTTCATAATCCGATGCACCCGTTAAATATCTGCCAAGACCTGTTATCGTGCCGCCGCCGACACCGCTTCCGCCGATGTGAACGTAATTCTTGCCGTTGGCATAAATAAAAGCTGTACCCGTACCCATGCTGACCACGACGGCCTCGCCGACACCCGCAAGTGCGAGTCCGCCGCGTGCAGTTGCGGAAAATTCTTCAATTAGCTGTGTGGGGATGCCGTAAATGTCGCCGTCCAGATAGGAAGCCCCCACGCCGGTGACGAGGATTTTATCAATATCCCTGAGTGAAAGCTCGTTCGTTGCGATGTAGTTTCCGAGGGCACCGTATAGGGATGTGATCTGGTCATATGCACGAACCATCATTGTTGAAATGAGAGTTCCATCGGGGTAAAGCCCGACAATTTTGGTGGTCGAACCACCGACATCAATGCCGAGAATGATACTCATTTAAGTTCTCCTTTAGTAGGATGAGGTGAGTATAACACGTTTTGAGGAAAATGTAAACAGCAAAGGAGCAAATTCGGTATTTTCTTTGCCGTTCAGGTTGAAAATTAAGCGTAAATGTGGTAGAATTCAACGGAATTGGTGAGGAATGAAGAGATGGAAATAGCGGCCACAATAAAAGAAATACGTTTCAGAAACGACAGTAACGGCTGGACGGTTCTTTTGGTTGCACTCGATGACGGCACGAAAACAGCCGCCGTGGGTGCAATGCCGGTTGTCGGGATCGGTGAGCATGTCAGTTTTACAGGCGAGTGGACAGAACATCAGATTTACGGAAAACAATTCAAGGTTGACACCGTAAAAATCAATGTGCCGACCGATGCAAAGGCAATAACCGCATATCTTTCAAGCGGCTTCGTGAAAGGTATAGGTGAAGCAATGGCAAAGCTCATTGTCGGTGAGTTCGGAGATAAAACTCTCGATGTTATAAAGGATTCTCCCGAGAAGCTGACAGTCCTTCCCGGAATCGGGAAAAAGCGTGCAAAGCAGATTCATGACTCATACATGGAAAAAATTTCAATGCAGAGCGTTGTTATGGGTATGCAGCAGCTTGGTTTGACGATTTCAATGGCAATGAAGCTCTATAAGCTCTATGGCGATGACTGCGTTGCGAGGGTTAAAGAAAATCCGTATAGATTGATTGATGATGTTGAAAATGTTGGCTTTCGCACTGCCGATAAGATTGCTTGTGAGGCAGGCTATGAGGCGGATTCCGATTTCCGCATAAAGGCCGGGATAAAATATGCTTTGCAGCTTGCAAGGCAGGAGGGCAATACCTGTCTGCCGAAGGACCTTCTGCTGGCTTTTACGTCCAACAATCTGCTTGGTGTTGAGCAGACAAAGGTCAGCGATAAAATCGAAGAGCTTATAATGACGGCTGAACTTACCGAGACGAGCATTGACGGAAGTCTTTATGCGTTCCTGCCATATATGCACTATATTGAGAGTGAGTGTGCGGTCAGGCTGAAACAGATAAGTGACAGAGTCGAAATCCTTCCGTTGTTTGATATCGATGATGCAATCGGCAGAATTGAAAAAAAGAAAGGGATCATCCTTGCACCGCTTCAGGCGGAGGCAGTGAAGTCGAGCTGTTCAGACGGCGTGCTTATAATTACGGGCGGTCCGGGCACGGGCAAAACGACAATACTGAGCTTTATCATAACAATTATGGAGAGAATCGGACTGTCAATCGAGCTTGCTGCACCGACGGGGCGAGCGGCAAAGCGAATGAGTGATGCAACGGGGCGTGAAGCAAGGACGATACACCGTCTTTTGGAATATAATTTTTCGGACAATGAATTTGCCCGCAATGCAGATTATCCGCTTGAAACGGATGTTGTTATTGTTGACGAGATGTCCATGGTCGATGTTCCGCTGTTTAACTCGCTCCTGCGTGCGATTGATGATGGAACGAGGCTGATAATGGTCGGAGACGTTGACCAGCTACCATCGGTCGGACCGGGAAATGTACTTCACGATCTTGTTGATGCTGAATTCATCCCTGTAATAAGACTGAATCAGATTTATCGTCAGGCAGGGAGAAGCATGATTGTCACAAATGCTCATCTGATAAATGAGGGTCGTATGCCGTACCTGAGCAATGAGGAAGCGGATTTTATGTTTTTTCCGTGCAGCAGAGTCGATATCGCCATTGACTCTGTCGTGAATATTTGCCTTGATTATGCATACATGGGCAAACAAAACGACATACAGGTCCTATCGCCGATGAAGAATAACCCTCTCGGGGTTTATAACCTCAATGCAAGGCTTCAGGCGGCACTCAATCCGGCGGATGATGAAAAAAATGAATGCACATTTGCTGGAATCACCTACCGTGAGGGTGACAGGGTAATGCAGATAAAGAACAACTATGATATTGTATGGACAAAGCCTGCAAAAGGACTCGCCAAAGAGGAAGAAGGTCAGGGAGTATTTAATGGCGACATAGGAACGGTTATGTACATCAATAATGTTACCAAGCTGATGACCGTGCTATTCGATGACGAACGCTCTGCTGATTATAATACAACTCAGCTTGAAGAGCTTGAGCTTGCGTATTGCATATCAGTTCATAAAAGTCAGGGAAGTGAATTTCCGGCTGTCGTTCTTCCGCTTATGAGCGGGCCTGCGATGCTTATGAACAGAAATATTCTCTATACCGCCGTAACAAGGGCGAGAAGCAATGTCTTTATCATCGGTTCCGGAACTTGTGTTGAAAAAATGGTGCAGAACACAAACATCAAGCGAAGGTACAGTGCATTAAAGCATTTTATCGAGGAAATAAAGAATGGGACTTCGCTCTGATTTTACGGCCATATTCGATTTCCTGTTTCCGGAACATCTCGTTTGCCACTGCTGCGGCCGCGAGGCAATCGTCAATGAATGGGGCATATGTGAAAAATGCGAAAAATCACTGGAGCTGTGTTATTCAACCCAACTCAATAAGCACCTTGACGGCGTACGTGCCGGTATGCTCTACCAAAAAGGAGCGAGAAAGGCTATAATTTCGCTGAAGTTTGGCGGTGCATTGTATAAGAGTGAATTTTTTGTCCACTATATGGAAATTCCGGATACGTGGGAATTTGATTACGTTGTTCCCGTTCCGCTCGGGGAAAGGCGTTTTCGCAAAAGGGGCTATAACCAGAGTGAAGTTCTTGCAAAGGGACTTTGCGAGAGGTATAATCTTGTGATGAAGACCGATGCACTCATCAGAATAAAAAATACAGCACCTCAGACTCAAATGAGCGGTGCAAGCCGAGCGGTGAATTTAAAAGGTGCTTTCAAAGGTACGGATGAGTGCGAAGGCAAATCGTTTCTTCTCGTTGATGATGTGAAAACGACAGGAGCAACGCTTGACAGCTGTGCAAAAGAACTTAAACGCTGCGGTGCAGTCAGGGTGTATGCAATAACGGCGTGTGCAGCGGCACCGATGGAGAAATTTAACAATAATGAATAGAATTGAGTATAGAGAAATGGCTCTGCTCGATATCGAGCAAGTCTACAATTTGGAATGCAAATGCTTTTCACAACCGTGGAGTGTGGAGTCACTCATATACGAAGTGACTGCAAATGAAGCAGCATACTATGTTGTTGCACTCGATGAAGGCATTGTTGCAGGTTATGCAGGCGTGTGGGTATCATATGACGAAGCTCACATGACAAATATTGCCGTGGCGGAAGAGTATCGCTGTCATGGCATTGCAAGGGGAATGATCCTGCACCTTATGAAGGCTGCCGCGAGCATGTCTGCTGAAAGGATGACACTTGAGGTGCGTGAATTCAACTATAAAGCTCAGAGGGTTTATTACTCAATGGGTTTTCGGTATGCGGGCGAAAGAAAACGCTATTATTCCGATACGGGTGAAAATGCTCACATACTGTGGAACGATAATATCCGTGAAACGCTGAATGAATTCGGCGTTGAATGAGATAAAAATAATTTGGAGGAAAATATAATGAAACAGGCAATCAATTCGGGCAAAGCTCCCGCCGCAATCGGACCTTACAGTCACTGCGTCAAGGTCGGAAGAATGGTGTTCACTTCAGGTCAAATTGGGCTAAATCCCGAAACCGGTGCTCTTGCAGAAGGCGTTGAGGCTCAGACAATACAGGCGTTGAACAACCTTCGTGCAGTTCTCGAAGAGGCAGGTTCGAGCATGGAAAATATAGTAAAGACGACAGTCTTTGTGAAAAACATGTCCGATTTCGCACTTGTGAACAAACTTTACGGTATGTTTATCCCCGCTCCCTTCCCTGCAAGAAGCTGCGTAGAAGTTGCAGCTCTGCCGGCAGGTGCTCTTGTAGAGGTTGAGGCAATGGCCGTGACCAACGGCTGAGATGGAGAGTACTTCTCCAAGTGAAAAATCAAGACGCATCATAAACTATCGTCCGTTGTTTGAAATTGCAATCGGGCTTATGTTGGGTATCGCCGTGGCGGGGCTGCTGCCTCAAAACGGCGGTATTGTTTTGTGTACGGCAATTCTTCTCTGTGCTACAGTTCATGCTGTGATGAAGAGGAAAATGCGGCTGATGATTTTTGCTCTCTGCATATTGCTGGGCAATGTTCTTTCGATCGTGAATGTGCCGTATAAAATTGACGGCGGTATCCATACTGTCACAGGCTTTGCCGAAAATGTCACCGTGAACGGCGGAAAATGCTGTATTGTAATGAAGACCGTTAAAATTGACGGGAAAAAATTCAATAAACGAGTAATTATAAACACAAAGGCATATTCAACAGTAGATGTCGGGGATGAGATAAATTTCAAGATTTATATTGATGAGATTGAAAGTAATAACAAAAAGTACAGCTACTATATGAGCCGCGGGATAGGTGCTGTCTCGGAAGCGGATAAGGCAGTTGTATTGAGCCGTGGCAATTTGCCGTTGACAAGATTCAGACACAGTGCCGCTTCGACCGTTGGAGAGATGGCCGTAAAGCTTTTTGGAGAAAAGGATGGTATCTTGATTGCCTCCGCACTTGTAGGCGGTTTTGAAATTGACGAGCAGAGGTATGCAATCTATCAGGCAACGGGTACTGCTCACATTCTTGCTATTTCGGGAATTCACATGACACTTGTTGCAATGATGGTGGGACTGCTTATACCCAACAGGTTAAGAATTGTGAAGCCGATAGCCGTTATAGCAGCAATTTTGTTCTACCTCGCTGTGTCTGAGCCAACTGCCGGTGTGCAGCGTGCTGCGATAATGTCAGGCATTGCCGTCATATTTCGCTCAATGCGGCGGAGTCAGGATTCACTATCGGCACTTTCACTTGCAGCAATAGTGCTTCTCGTAATTAACCCATATGCGATGTTTTCTGTGAGTTTTATGCTATCGTTTTCGGCAGCATTCGGCATAATTGTTTTTTCGCCATTCCTGACGGCGGAACTTGAAGACCGAGGTTCTAAACTCGCATCGATAGGCATTGTGACGACAATATCTGCAAGTGTTTCAGTCGCAGCAATTCAAATGCATTTTTTTGGAACATTTCCGGTGTATTTACTTCTTGCAAACTTGATTGCTGTCCCCGCATTTTCGCTGCTGCTTCAAATGAGCATTTTCTGCATTTTACTGGGCTTTGTGCTGCCAAGTGCCGCAATCGCCCTTGCAAATATTCCGTCGGGACTGTTGGTACTTACGGAGAATTTTATGGAAATGATTTCACGATTGCCCTATGCCGAAATTGAAGTCGTACCATTGCCGTCAATATGCTGCGTAATAGCATTGTTGATGATGTATTTTGTTTCAGACAATGTATTTTTGCCAAAACGCAAAAAGCTGCTGCCGGTATTTTCGGGCTTCATCGCTTTTATTTCTATCTACGGAATTGCAATATTGAAAGAATGGAAGAGGTAAAACAATATGGACTATAATGACTTCTTTGCTTTGATCAAAACAACGGCTCTCAGAGGTGTATATTTGCTGCATGGTGAGGAGGAATTCGTCAAGGACAGTGCAATTCGTTCTGCTGTGTCGTTAATCGGGGAGGATGTAAGGGCGTTTAATTACGAAAGCCTAACTGAATCTGATGAAAACAGCATCGTGGAGAGCTGTGAGACGCTGCCGCTTTTTTCTGATTTTAAACTCGTTATCTGTCAAGGTCTATCATCGGGCATTGATAATGACAAGCTAATTGAATATCTTAAAAATATTCCGGAAACAACAGTTCTTCTGATAGTCTTTCGAGGCAATGTGAATGAAAAATCGAAATTGTTGAAGTACTTCCGGTCATCGGGCAAGGAAGTGTTGTTTGCGGAGCTTGATGAAAGCGAAGTCATAAAGTGGTGCATGAGTTATGCCGTGCGGAACGGTGTCGGGATGGATAAAAACAGTGCAAGACTACTCGTCGGGCTCGTCGGCGTTGATATGACTGCGATAAGCAATGAAATGAACAAGGCTGTTGATATGGCAGGTCCGGGTGGGGTTATAACTGCGGACGTAATTTCAAGATGCACGGTAAGCAATGTTGAAGTAAAAATTTTTGAGATGCTTGACTGCTTCACGTCGGGAAAAGTGCGGGACGGGATGAAGTTGCTTCACATTTTGCTCGAGGATGAAAATGAGGCACTTGGCATTGCTTCGTTTCTCGAATCACGCTTCAAGGTTATGCTTGAGGGCAGAAAGCTGCTTGATACGGGCTTACAGCCACGCACGGCTGCCCAAAAGATGGAGGGAAGCAGATATGCCAATGAGAAGGCCTGCAAAGCTGCAAGTAAGTATTCGTATGAGCAACTGGCGGCAGCAGTCAAAGAATTTGCAGGAGTAGGTTACACAATGATGAGCAATGGAGGAAAAGCTTCATCGCTCATTGAAACGATTATGCTGAAATTCAATTGGTAAACAAAAAAAGACTGCCGCAGAAAAATCTCGAATCGCCCCTGCCTACTTGACCGGGGCGATTCACTTCGCTTGTGACAGTCACTTTGAGTTTCTGTTATTGCCTTGTCAATTGACCTTGCCGCAAATGAGAGCACGCCATGTCTCGGGACCGACGATACCGTCACGTGTCAGCTTGAACCTACGCTGCAGGGATTTGACTGCACTTGCGGTTTCGGCGTCATAACTGCCGTCGGCGTCAATTGTGAAACCGAATTTAGAGCCGAGAACGATTTGAATGTTCCTCGTAATCCACCAGTTGGATGTCCTTTCACTCTGAATTGTCTGAGTAAGGAAGAACCAAGTATCGGGACCGACGATGCCGTCGGCAGTCAGCCCGTGCCAACTCTGATAGCGTTTGACTGCCGCAGAGGTGTCCTTGCCGAACCTGCCGTCAATGCGGAGCTCGGAGCCTGCATTGTAGTTCAAAAGGGTCTGGAGAATCTTTACGTTGCGTCCGGTTGATCCTTCGGAAAGAATCGGCCATTGACCGATTGAGACGACACCGGATTCAGCCGCAGGGTACTTTATGCTGACAAAACCGGTAATATTCTCATAGTTCTCATATCTTGACTGGACGCAATCACGCCAGTTTCCGTCAACCATGTAAAAATACGCATCGTTGACACTCGTGCCGTTGTTGGTGGGGTAGGGTGCGTCGGCAGCAACAATTCCGATATGGCTTGCCTGCTTGACGGATCCATTGCTTCCCACAGAACGCCCAAGACGGCATTGGAACGAATCCCAAGTGGGGGATGTACTGATTTTGCCGGTGGAGGGACTGTAATAGGTGTATGCGGCTCGGTAAATTACCAGATCGCCGCGTTTGGGAGTGTAGGGGTTAGCAAAATCGTTTACAGGGTGGAATTCAAGGCTGATCTTTGCGTCTTCCCAATAATCTGCAACCCTGCCGAACTTACTTTGGGGAATGACGGATTCAGGTACGCCCGCCTGAACTGCACACCAACGGACAAAAAAGGCACACCATGCACCGGATGGACTGCCGAACGAGTTGCCGAACGCATTCCAATTGTCATCGCCTTCATGATAGCCGACCTGCGAAAGAGCATGCTCCACAATATCAAAGCTCATATCCCCGGTATTGGAAAAGGTTGTTGAGAAGGCTTTGGGGTGATTGTCGGCATAAACAGCAATCCCGCCTATTACACCGAAAATTGCAAACACCGCCGTTAATATTATCGCAATTATGCGTTTTTTCATATGAAACCTCCGACATCATCAGTATTAGGTTAGAAGATTTTACCATAGTTTTTTCTGCACTGCAAGGTCGAATAAAAATTTTTTCGGCAGAAAAATGCGGCCTGCTGCAGAAATATGCTATAATAGTCTTCGGAAACGTACTTTGATCCGAAATAATTTTGCAACAGGAGAAAACATGAAGGTATTGGATATTGATTTGGATTTTTTTCTTGCCGATTGCTGCGAGCTTGCATTGCCGGGAGAGCGGCCTGAGCTTTTAGACCACGAACCGTGGAGTAAGGACGACGTTCGGAGATTTCTCGAGCATAATTGCGGTCTTGATAAAAACAAAAGACTTCAGGGAAGGATCTTCGAGACACATGACTCAGCTCTTTTGTTCTGGGAGGAGTTGATTCAAAAGGGAAAACTGACAGTTCCGTTTGATGTCACGCATGTAGATGCACACAGCGACCTCGGCATAGGCAGGCCGGGTCCTGCTTTTGTGCTGAACTCTGTTCTGCCGCTTGAAGTTGAAAAACGAGCAGATATAAAAAGGTATTATGCGATGAGACAGCTTGATGAGGCCAACTATCTTCTGTTTGCACTTGCTTTTCGCTGGGTGCGTTCACTTGAAAATGTCCGGAACAAAAAATCGAGACGGGATATTCCGGATTTTGCATTCAAAGATAAGGAGAGTGGGATTTATTCGCACATAAAGCTGTCATCTTTTGTCTCCGGATTGTATGAAAAGCAGAATGGAGAAGAACCTGTTGTACAGTTCAGAGTATTTGACAACTGGGAAGAATATTCGGGCGGAGAGTTCGACTGCGTTTCAGTAGCAATTTCACCGAGATATTCCCCAAAAGAATCAGATGAACTTTTGCCTGTCTTTGCAGAGTACATAGATTTTGTCTGAAAATCGGCAGGAGAGGGTTTTTGTCCCTTTTTCCAATAAAAAACAAGTAAAAACGTGATATATTTAGCCATGAGTGATTTACTTCATGCTAATGGAGTGCTATAATGGTAAGCTGTGGATGCTATCCATAAGTACAATCGGTGACTGCGTTTGATGTTTCTTTCGGAGGGACCGATGAAGATAAATGTGGAGGATTATATGTCTGAATTTACTCGTACCGAAGACGGAAAAATCAAGTTAGAACTTCAGATTTCCGCTGAAGATTATGTCAACGCACTGAACAGTGCTTATCGTCGTCTTGCAAACCGTTATCCAATGCCGGGCTTCCGCAAGGGTAAGGTTCCCCGCAAGGTTATTGAAAAGGCTTACGGTCCCGATGTTTTCTGGGACAATGAGTTTGATGGCCTCGTACAGAAAGCTTATTCAGAGGCTCTTGCAGAACATGATATTGTTCCCGAAATGCAGCCCAAAATTATTTTTACCGATGTTTCAGAAGAAAACGGCGTTTCATTCACTGTTGAGGTCGTTACTCATCCCACCGTTGAACTCGGTCAATACAAAGGTATAGAAGTTGAAAAGGTTGAGTATAATGTTACCGATGCAGATGTTGATGCAGAGATAAAGAGAAGACTCGAAGTCATGGCAAGGAGTGTCAATGTCGATCGTCCCCTTGAGAATGGTGATACTGCAAACATCGACTTTGAAGGCTCGGTTGACGGCGAAAAGTTTGAGGGCGGTTCCGCACAGAATTACGAACTCAAGATCGGTTCAAAGACCTTTATCCCCGGTTTTGAAGACCAGATGATCGGCATGACGGCAGGTGAAGTACGCGACATCAACGTTGCTTTCCCCGAAGAATACCATGTGGAGAATCTTGCAGGCAAGCCCGCCGTATTTAAGGTGACCCTTCATTCCGCTTCCGTTGATGAGCTTCCCGAACTCGATGATGATTTTGTAAAGGACACTTCTGAATACGAAAACGTTGAAGAATTCAAAGCAGGTATCCGCAGGGAGCTTGAAGAACGTGCCGTTATGAATACCAAAATCGCATTTGAAAACGCCGTTATTAAAAAAGCTATCGACAATGCAAAGGTCGATATTCACCCCGACATCATCAATGAAGAAGTTGACATGCAAGTAAATCGCTTTGAAAGCCAGCTTCGCACGATGGGAACCAATCTTGACGACTATCTCCAGTATGCAGGAATGACGATTGAAGATGTCCGCAAGGACTATTATCCCGGTGCAGAAGCAAACCTCAAGGGGCAGTATGTCATGGGTGCTATTTTCGAGGCCGAAAAGCTTGAACCCACCGAGGAGAATTACCGCAACTGTGTACGCAGGTTTGCACCGGCAAACGAAAAGTGGGACGAAGATAAGATTACCGAAGAGCTTGAAAAGAATCGCGGAAAGTACGTTTCCAATGCAATTATCGAAGCAGTCATAGACTTTATCTGCAGCAATGCAGTTGTGAAAGAGCATTGTGGCTGCGGCTGCGGCGATCATGACTGCGAATGCGGTGATCATGATTGCAATGAACATGACTGCGAATGCGATTGCAGCTGCGAACATTGCGAAACCGAAAAATAAATTTTAACAGTACCGACAGGAGGTCAACATGAGCAGCTTGATACCCATAGTTGTTGAGCAAACCAATAAAGGTGAAAGGTCTTATGACATTTACTCAAGACTTTTGAAGGAGCGTATCATTTTTTTGGGAACTCCCGTTACCGATGATGAAGCGAATCTCATCATTGCACAGATGCTGTTTCTGGAGGCCGACGATCCCGATAAGGATATTTGTCTTTATATCAACAGCCCCGGAGGCAGCGTGTCAGCCGGTTTGGCAATTTATGATACGATGCAGTATATCCGCTGCGAGGTATCGACGATTTGTGTCGGCATGGCGGCATCGATGGGTGCGTTCCTGCTCGCAGCAGGTGCGAAGGGCAAACGCAAGGCACTGCCTAACAGTGAGATTATGATTCATCAGCCCTCCGGCGGTGCACAGGGTCAGGCGAGCGACATAAGAATCCATGCCGAGCAGATTCTTCGTGTCAAAAAACAGCTCAACAGGATCCTTGCACAGCGTACGGGTAAGTCGCTTGAGCAGATTGAAGCCGATACCGAAAGGGATAATTACATGACTGCTGAAGAGGCTCTCGAGTACGGTTTAATTGACGAAATCGTTTCACCCAAAAGATAGGGCATTGCCTGATTCTCAGGATGGCTTTGACAGCCGTATTTTTCTAAAATGATGCGGGCGGTATGCAGAACTGCCGCCCGACAGGAAAGAGGTCCAAACTATGGCAAGATATGAAGACGAAAGAATTGTTCGCTGTTCATTCTGCGGAAAGCCTCAGGACAAAGTGAGGCGTATTCTTGCGGGCCCGAACGGGGTTTTTATCTGCAATGAATGCATTGAGCTCTGTCAGGAGCTGATTGACGATGGAGTGACTCCCGATACAAAAACTGTCGAAGAGGATCCGGATATTCCGAAGCCGAAGGATATTGTTGCGATACTCGATGATTATGTCATCGGGCAGGAACACGCAAAAAAGGCCTTGGCAGTTGCCGTATACAATCATTACAAAAGAATTTACAATTCATCAACCAAAACCGAAGCGGAACTCGGCAAGAGCAATATCGTTATGCTCGGACCGACGGGCTGCGGCAAAACTTTGCTCGCTGAAACTCTTGCAAGAGTTTTGAATGTTCCTTTTGCCGTTGCCGATGCAACTGCATTGACTGAGGCAGGTTATGTCGGTGAGGATGTTGAAAATATTATTCTCAAGCTTTTGCAGGCTTGCGATTACGATGTCGAGAGGGCTCAGAAGGGCATTATCTATATTGATGAGATAGATAAAATTGCACGGAAGAGCGAAAATCCCTCAATCACTCGCGATGTCTCAGGAGAGGGTGTTCAGCAGGCACTTCTCAAGATCCTTGAAGGTACGATTGCCTCAGTTCCGCCTCAGGGTGGAAGGAAGCACCCACAGCAGGAGTTTATTCAGGTCGATACGACCAATATCCTGTTCATCTGCGGAGGTGCATTTGCAGGAATTGAAGGTATAATCGAAAAACGTACGGGAAAGAAGAGCATGGGATTTGGTGCCGATATTAAATCCAATGTCAAAAAGGATATCGGAGAAACGCTTAAGGATATTCTTCCCGAAGATTTGCTTAAATTTGGCCTGATTCCCGAGTTTATAGGCCGAGTACCGGTCATCGTCACACTCGATCAGTTGACAGAAGAGGCGATGGTAAGTATACTCACAGAACCAAAGAACGCTCTCGTCAAGCAATACAAAAGATTGTTTGAAATGGACGGAGTTGAGCTTGATTTTGATGACGATGCATTGCGTGAGGTTGCGAAGATGACGATTAAACGCAATACAGGTGCAAGGGGTCTGAGAGCGATTCTTGAGGATGTCATGCTCCCGGTTATGTATGAGATCCCGTCGAGAACAGATGTATCGAAGGTTATTGTAACAAAAGATGCGATTCTAAAAAAGAGCGAACCCATTTGTATCGAAGCAAAAACAAGCGGTGAGCTTCCCGAACCGGGCAAAAGTGCATGATTAAGCGGTACCGTCTCCGTCCGACAGGATCGAGACGGTGCATTTTTACATATACACATAAAAACAGTAAAGAAAAGATCGATGAAAGGAAGCTTTCGCATATGCGAAGGTTGTGACTGCAAACATGAAGATAACAAGAATCAAGCATAATGAGCGTGAGCAGTATGCAGTGATTGACGGAGAATTCCTGCTTCCAATTAAAGGAACCCCTTTTAAATTCATAGAGTACAGCGGCGAGTGCATCAAAATAAACGAGGCCGTTTTTTTGCCGCCTGTTTTGCCTACAAAAATCGTTGCAGTGGGCAAGAATTATTCCGCTCATGCAATTGAAATGGGAGAAGGCGAACCTGCGGAGCCATTGCTGTTCCTGAAGCCAACCACCTGCATCATCGGAAATGATGAAGAAATTATCTACCCTTCAATCAGCAAGCGGTTGGATTATGAGGGCGAACTGGGCGTTGTGATCGGCAAGCGTGCAAGTCATGTTGAAAAAGGAATGTCGGGTGAGTACATTTTTGGTTATACCTGCTTGAATGACGTGACAGCAAGAGACATCCAGAAGAGTGACCCGCAGTGGACAAGGGGTAAGAGCTTTGACACATTCTGCCCCATTGGTCCATATATTGAGACTGACCTTGATGGTATGAATGCGAATATCAGCACATATCTTAACGGGAAAATCGTGCAGTCCTCAAATACATCGCACATGACGCATAATATTGATAAACTGGTTTGCTACATTACGCAGTGTATGACCCTGCTGCCGGGAGATATAATTGCGACAGGAACGCCCGAGGGCATCGGAAGCATGCAGCCGGGAGATGTAGTAGAAGTTGAAATTGAAGGCATCGGGATATTGAGGAACAAGGTAGTATCATAATGGATGGATTAACATTAGCAGCATCTGTCATAGAAATGCATCATCTAATCGGCGGCAAAATAGAGAAGATACGCCAACCGGATAAGTATGAGCTGCTGTTTGATATTCATGCTCAGTGCGGAAAGCGAACGCTGCTTATTTCTGCTTCGCCAGATAATTGCAGGATACACGAAACGATGGAAAAACGGACTTCGCCGGTTGAAGCTCCGATGTTTTTGATGCTGCTGAGAAAGCATCTGCTCAATGCACGTATAACGGATATTGAACAGGCGAATCATGATCGTATTGTTATTTTTAAATTTAACACACTGACAGAACTTCAAGATAAAGCAGAATTGTCACTGGTTTGTGAAATAATGGGAAGACACTCAAATATTATTCTCGTGGGACAGGACGGCGTGATTATAGATGCGATAAGGCGTGTTTCGGCGGGGATGAGCAGCGTAAGGCTGATTCTTCCAAGAGTCGGATATGTTTCGCCGCCTACACAACAAAAGAAGGATCCCATACTTGCCGGCCCCAGAGATTTTGAAGGAGTTTTGAGCGGAACGAATTTCCCCGAAAAAGCGTTGTCGGCGGCGTTCTATGGATTGTCACCGAGAGTGGCTGCAGTGCTGCTCCAATACCTGAATTACGATAGCAGCAATATTCAGCAAACGGCGGAGAGGTTGGAAGTATTCTATAAAAGATTGGATAGAGGAATGATGTCTGCGTCAATTGTCAAGGCAGGTGAAACGGAACTGCTCCTACCTTTTACGCCGTTTGCATTGGAATCCGAAACATTCAAATCTATCGGTGAAGCGGCAGACAAGTTCTATCGCATGCGATCGGAAGGTGAGAGCATAAAGCGGAGAACAGGATCGATTGAACGCATCATCCAAAATAATATTCAGCGAATTGAAAGAAAAATTGATAAGTTTAATCTTGCAGTCGGAGATGAGGCGGAAATTGAGAAGTTGAAGCTCTTTGGTGAATTGCTTACGGCAAATATGTATTCGATCCCCGCGAGATGCAAAGAAGCGGCAGTTTTGAATTATTATGCGAACCCGCCGGAGAAAATAGCTGTTCCGCTTGATGAGCAGCTTTCACCTGCGGATAATGCACAGCTCTATTATAAAAAATACAGAAAAGCTAAGGTTGCACGCGACACCGCAGGGGTCCAGCTTGAAGAAGCATTGGCTGAGTTGAAATATTTAAAGGGTATAGAAATCGATTTGCAGCATTGCTCGACGGATTCTGATCTTGACGAAATAAAAACGGAGCTTGTTCACGGTGGCTACATAAGGGATAATTTCTCAAAACGGGTGAAACTTCCTAGGGCCAAGCCGCATTCCTTCATTTCATCCGACGGCATTGAAATTCTTGTCGGCAAGAACAACACGCAGAATGACAAGCTAACCTTCAAAGAGTCATCACCGGGTGATATGTGGCTGCATACAAAGGATATTCACGGTTCACATGTCATCATAAGGGAGACTGGGGAGATACCTGCCGCCACCCTCAATGAAGCGGGCTGTCTTGCGGCGTATTTTTCTCAGGCGAAAAATTCGTCGGCTGTACCCGTTGATTATGCAAGACGGAAGTTCGTTAAAAAGCCCTCGGGGGCAAAGCCCGGGATGGTTGTTTATACAAATCAGAAAACGATGTACATTACCCCCGATAAGGCTGTTGTGGAAGGACTTGAAAAGAACGGGAAAAAAGAAAGGTTTTGAGCAATGATTGCTAAAATCAAACGCAGGGTAGCCATACAGTCACTTATTGCTCATTTAAGCAATAAGATTTCGGATAGTTTCGAGAGTATCGCCGAAAATTGCTATGTTTATACCGTTTGCAATAATGCCTGCCATATCATCGACTATGCAGTCTATATCTTTGGGGGTGACGATCATTGAACCGAGCCTTTCATTTGAAACCTTTTCGGCAAGGCTCTTGAGCTTTTCCTCATCGTTATGAAGTCCCGTTTCGTCCGCAATCATTCCAATCGTGTCCTGCGAAATCGTGCTTGCATACACGACCAGTGGAACTCCGATTGCAATTACGGGGATTCCGAGACTGTTTTTGCTTAATTCCGAGCGGAGATTGCCGACGCCGGAACCGGGACTTATACCAGTATCGGATAGTTGAACAGTTGTGCTTATCCTTGCAGCACGTCTTGAGGCGAGGGAATCGATGGCGATAATGACGTCAGGTGAAGTTTTTTCGACGACTCCTTTGACTATGTCCGCTGTTTCAACTCCCGTTATGCCGAGGACACCGGGTGCAATCGCACATACTCCGGCAGTTGGAAAATCAAGTGCATCCGGCATGAATTTTTTTATGTGACGCGTGACATAGATGCGTGAAGCAACCTGGGGACCGAGCGAATCCGGGGTGACGCCCCTGTTGCCAAGCCCGACTACGAGGATAGTACATTCTGACGGGTCTTTTTCAATGAGTTTTTTAAGCTCTTTTCCCAGGCATTCCCCCATTTTTTCGAATAAATCAAGTGGACGGGCAACAAGCTGCGGTGCATCAAGCGTGATATAGCTGCCCCGTTGTTTACCCAGTGCTGAGGCGGCAGAGTCGGAAGTGATGGTTATGCGTTTAATTTCTATTTCACCGTCATTTTCAACCTGTTCGCTTACTCCTTCAATGTCAGGGTTCAGCTCTCGAAGCTCCATCGCAAGGTCGGTTCTTATTTGCATACTGTATTTGTTGAGCCGTGGAGACAGCACACCAGAGGCTCAACGCTCCTTTCTGTTTTTTGAAAATAAAAACGTTGTTCCGTTCTATTTTTTGAGGCGTTTGCGTTTTTATTCACGGAAAAACTGCATTATATATCAGAAAAACACCGTGATTCGGACAAAAAGCTCTTGCATTGATCGCACTCGTGTGGTATAATAGCTCTGTTCGAGTACTTAAAGGAGGTGAACCGATTTGGCAAACATTAAGTCAGCAATGAAGCGTGCAAAGGTTGCAAGGATTCAGAATCTTCGTAATCGTATGATTACTTCCGACCTCAAAACCGCTATCAAGAAGTTTGACAAGGCTTTGGAGTCTAAGGACGAGGCTGCTATCAGCGAGACCTACACTATCGCTGTCAGCAAGGTAGACAAAGCTGTCACCAAGGGCGTTATCCACAAGAACGCAGCCAATCGCAAAAAGGCTCAGCTTGCTAAAAAGCTGGCAGCCAAATAAGGTTTATCACGTTGATTAACCAATGACAAAAGACCGACTTCGCAGTCGGTCTTTTTTCGTCCTGACTCAAAAATTTATTTTAAACCTTTAACCACCTTTTCAGCAAAGGAATTGTCGATCAGCTCTCCAAAATCCACTCTTGCAGCAAGCTCTCCGTTCGCATCCATAATATCCTGGAGCCTTGAGAATGCATCGGGCGTCATTATGGGTGTTTTCATCCACGAGTCAGTTTCGCGATAACTCTTTGCAACAATTTCGAGTGTCGGGATATCGGCATCTGGGAAGAATTTGCTCATTGCTTCGGCAACTTCTTTGTCTGTTGCTGTCTGTACCCAGACCTGTGCTCGGTAAATCGCACGAATGAATGCTTCGACGAGCTTAGCGTCATTCTTTATAGTATCAGGCATTGTCATGAATGTCGTATAAGGCACTTCGCCTGATTCAAGTCCGATATTTGCAACTATGTAACCGCTGCCATTGCGTTCAAACAGCGTTGCAGTTGGCTCAAACAGAGTAACGTAGTCACCGGTTCCTCCTTCGAAGGCACCGCCCATGAGGTTGAACTGAATGTTATTTATTACTTCAACATCTTCGCCGGGAGTAAGACCGTTTTGCATGAGAACGTACATGAGCGTCATGTAAGGCATACCGCCAACTCGTCCGCCGATTACAGATTTGCCCTTAAGATCCTGCCAGGAAAAATTGTCTGTCTTTTCCCTTGCAATGAGGAATGAACCATCTCGCTTTGTAAGCTGTCCGATGACCATCGGGTGATTCTTTTCACCTTCATTTACGACATATACTCCTGTTTCAGGCCCCATGAGGGCAAAAGCTGCCTCACCTGCGATAAGTGCGGTCATACTTTTGTCACTGCCTCCGCCCGTCACTATCTCAAGCTCAATTCCCTCATCCTCGAAATAGCCGAGAGAAACGGCCGCATATAGCGGAGCATAGAAGACCGAGCGAGTAACCTCATTCAGCACAATGTGACGCAGGTCAGAGCCGCTCTTTTGACAGCCTGCAACAGGCAGTGCGGCAATGCAGAGAGCCAACATAATGGCAAGTATTTTCTTCATAAATACCTCCTTTAAAGTATCTGTTATAAGGTATTCATGAAATAAAAAAAGCGTTCACGATTTCTCAGTGAACGCTCAAGAAATTACTGGTTTTTAGTTCCGCAGTTCGGACAAAAAGTCTGATCGGAAGTCAATTCAGTTCCGCAGGAACTGCATTGGCTCGATTTGTCCTCCTCAGGGGGTTCAACCTTTGTTCCGCATTTCCCGCAGAAGGCTTGGCCACAACTGAGCTTTGCACCGCAGTTGCGGCAAAAGAGTTCTTCGTTCTGAGTGGCTTTGGGTTTCTTTTCAAGCTCTGCGGTTAATGAATCAATATTGCCATATGCAATGCGGATGCTCTCACACAAACGTGAAATTTCTGCATCGGCAGCATCACTTCCGCAATATTTCTCCCATACGGCATTGCCGAGCTTCTCTTTTAAATCAGAAATATTCCGTTTTTCATCGGCGATGCGAACATTAATTTTTGCATTGTCGGCAAATTCCTTTGCCTTCGTACTCACCTTATCGAAAAAAGCCATCACGTCATCCATCCTTTATTCTCCACGCAATATGCGTTTTCTTAAGTCAATTATATGCGAAGCGGATCAGAAAACTCCGAGCTTCGAACATGCATTATCAATATATTTCGCCAAAAACGGCACAGAGTAGCGATTACCGCCAAGTGCCTGTATGCCGCTGATGAGAGCCATAATGCAGACTACAGAACGGATTACCCAGTCAATGATACGGAAAACGAGTCCAATGATCGGGATAATACCGAACAGCATTCCGAAAATGAGCGAGCTTACGACCGTTACGAGGTAGAAGAACATCATCTGAACGGAGCATTTGCGTACAAAGCTGTTCGAGTCGAAAAAGAACAGCACAAGGGTCAGCACAAAGGTTATCGGCGAGAGCCAACCCCAGAATCCGTTGAAAAGACAGGATGCAACGGCAAGGAAAAACATTATTGCCGAGAGCACGTTGGCATCGAGAGACGGAATAAGCCTTGATTTTCCATTATTCATAATCTTTACCTCCGATTTTTCTCGAGAGCAGTATCTCTCTGCTCTCATTTAGTATGCATTGATTATATAATAAGTTCATGGCTTTTTCAAGGGAAAAATGTGGATTATTTATGAATTTTACAGTACAACGCCGGAACAGAAGAATCTCTCATCTATAGGCTGCGATCATCAGACCCTTCGGCAGATGGTTTTTCAGTGTGCCTGCAACAGCCTTTCCGAAGCCCAAACTGCAATTATGCACTGCGACCGGCATAAAACCGGAAAGCGAATCGTCTATTTTCAGGGTGTTCCCTGCCAAAAACTGTCGAACCTCGTTGGAATCGGGAGCAAGATCCAGCACATTTTTTGCTTTGAATGCGAGTGATGAACGATTTCCGCAGGCCATGAAGAGGGCGTGTGCGGGCTTTATTCTCCCCTTTACTTGCTCGCCGATTTCAAGCCCCATGCTGATAATGGGGAGCTTCGCTATCTCACCGGGAAGACAGAAGAATGGGAAATACCGTATACTTCCGCTCGGGAGAGAATCGAAGAAACCGCCGGTCGGAAAGGACGTAAAGGTGTCCGAAAGGAATTCGTTGACACCATTTAAAAGCTTATTGTCAATCCTGCCTGCGAACGGGGCAAAGGTACGCCGAAGTGAAGGCCGTGTGTTTGCAAGACGTGCGACAAAGTGACCCTCTCCTTGACAGGTATGTGGGTAGAGCCGTGAACAAAATTCTAAAGTGTATTCGGAATGTTTTTCCAAAAAATCTTCAACAACGCTCTCGTTTTCTTCGCGTGAGAAGGTGCAGGTTGAATAAATCAGCTTTCCGCCGGGGCGAACAAGTTTCTCAGCACTTTCGAGAATCATTTTCTGACGCTTTGCACAGGCTGCCACATGCTCAACAGACCATTCAGCCGCAGCATTCGGATCCTTTCTGAACATTCCCTCGCCGGAGCAGGGGGCATCGACGAGTACACGGTCGAAGAATTCGGGAAGACTGCACGCAAGTGTATCCGGGTGGGCATTTGTGACGACGGAATTCATAACGCCGAGTCTTTCAAGGTTTCGTGCAAGCAGCTTAGCCCTTGACGGAACAATTTCGTTTGAAACGAGCAGTCCCGTTCCGTTGAGTCTTGCAGCAGCTCCGCCGCTTTTTCCGCCGGGAGCGGCACAAAGGTCAAGTACGAATTGTCCCTCATGTATATCTGCTTTTTCAATAACGCTCATCGCAGAGGGTTCCTGAACATAAAACATGCCGGCCATGTGTTCTGCGGAAGTACCGATGTGGTCCGGTGTATCTGAAAAAATAAAGCCCTCTTCCAAGGTTTGAGACTGGGAAAGTTTCCACGGCGAAATTGCAAGAAAGTCGTCAACGGAAATTTTTAGTGTGTTGACACGAAGTCCGCGAACAGGCGAAGCAGAGAAGCAGGCAATAAATCTGTCATATTCTTCTCCCAAAAGAGCCTTCATGCGTCTTTTAAATGCATCGGGGAGGGTGTGCTCCCCGATGCGGGTATTGTTATTCTGCATATTGACTGTTACCAAGCAGTGTATTTGTGCTGTTTTCCGTAAACTGAGTAGTGTAAAGGTTATAGTAGTAGCCTTTGAGCCTCAAAAGTTCGCGGTGAGTGCCCATTTCGGTTATTTTGCCGCCGCGGATGACGAGAATGCGGTCGGCGGATCTGATGGTCGAAAGTCTGTGAGCAACGATAAAACTCGTCCTGTTTTCAAGAACCTTCTTTGTCGCAGCCTGAATAAGCACTTCGGTTTCAGTATCGATGGAACTTGTTGCTTCATCCAGAATGAAGATTCTCGGATCTGCGAGGATGACCCTCGCAAATGAAATGAGCTGCTTCTGTCCAGTTGAGAGCCTTGCACCGCCTTCGCCTACTTCAGTATCATAGCCGTCTTCAAGAGCCTCAATAAATGCATCGGCATGAACTGTTCTCGCAGCTGCACGGACTTCCTCATCGATTGCATCTTTTCTGCCATAGCGGATGTTATCCTTTATGCTGCCGGAGAATAGGTGCGGTGACTGGAGGACATAGCCGAGCTTTGATTGAAGCCACAGCTGACTGCGGTCGCGGCAGTCCTTGCCGTCAATGAGTATTTGTCCGCTTGTCGGCTCGTAGAATCTGCAAACGAGGTTTACGATCGTGCTTTTACCGGCACCGGTTTCGCCGACAAGTGCGATTGTTTCGCCCTGCTTGACGTGGAGATTAAAGTGTTCGAGCACTTTTTCGCCGCCGGTGTAGGAGAAGGATACGTCTTTGAACTCAACTTCGCCGAAAAGCTCTTCCCAATTTTCAGGCTTAGGGTTAAAGCAATCACCGTATTTTTCAACAACTTCGGGACGGTCAGTTATTTCACAGGGAGTGTCAATGAGCGAAATAACCCTTTCGGCACTCGCCTGGGCACTCTGAAGCTCGGCGAAGATACCTGCAAGCTGTTGAATGGGGTCGAAAAGGTTGGTAGTGTACGAGATAAATGAAGAAAGAACGCCGATTGTCATGCTAACGCCGAATACAGTGGGTGCAATAACAGTTTTTCCGCCTGCGTAAAGGGCAATTGCAGTTCCCACTGAGCCGAGAGTCATGACAATGGGGGTGAACATTGCGGAAAGAACGGCTGCCTTAATTGCTGCTTTCTTCATTGTGCCGCTTTCGTGTTCAAATTCCGCATAGTTCTTGTCCTCTCTGACAAGCGTCTTCGTCGTCACAGCTCCGATGATGCCTTCGTTGAAAGCTCCGGTGATCTTTGAATTCTGTTTGCGGACGATTCGATGCTGCTTCAAAATCCGCTTCTGGAAATATACGCAGATAACGGCGATGAAAGGGACCACGGTCAGCACCAGCAGACCGAGCTTCCAGTTCATGGAGAGCAGAAACGCTGCACAGCCAACGATAAAGCCGCCCGACCACAGAAGGTCGGTGAGGCTCCATGCGATCATTTCGCTGAGTCGTGAAATGTCTCCCACCATACGTGCCATAATGTAACCGACTGCTGTCTTATCATAGTACGAAAATGAAAGTTCCTGAAGCTTTTTGAAAGCATCCTGCCTTATATCAAAAGCAATTGCCATTTCGAGTTTACCTGAGCAGCCGATGAAAAAATAACAAGCTATGCCTTGCAGGGCAATGAGCAGGCAGTAGACAACGGCAAACGGGGTTATCTTGTTCATTGCACCCACGGCTATAATGTTGTCGATTGCGTACCTGCTCAACTGAGGATAAACGATGTCAACTGCCGCAACAATGACCATGGATATAGCCAGCAGTGTCAGAGTACCTTTCTTTCGAAAGGCGTAACGTATGAGCCGCTTCCAAATGTTGAAATCGACTTTCTTATCAAATTCTTCTTCCTTTAATGCAGAGGTGGTAATCTCTTCAGCCATTTAGTTTTCCTCCCTTCTATCCGATTCAAGCTCAACCTCGAGCAGATTCTGTATGTCTGCAATCCGTTTATACAACCCATCCACTGAAATGAGTTCATCGTGAGTACCCATTTGGACGAGTCTTCCGCCTTCAAGAACGATTATCTTGTCGGCACGGCTGAGCGTGGTGATTCTGTGTGAGATGATAAATGTTGTACAATGCTCCTGCCTCGATTGCAATGCATCACGGATGGCGGCATCGGTCTCGGTATCAACGGCACTCATTGAGTCATCAAAGATGATAATGGGTGCTTTCTGCATGAGCATTCTTGCAATTGCAACACGTTGCTTTTGTCCGCCAGAGAGTGTGACGCCCCTTTCGCCAACGATTGTGTCATAGCCATGATCGAAACTCATAATGACATCGTGAACAGCAGCTGTCCTTGCGGCGGAATAGACATCGTTTTCATCCGCTTCCGGTCTTGAAATGCGGATGTTGTCGATAATGGAGCGCGAATAGAGGAACGGTTCCTGAAGCACAAGACCGATGTTCTTTCTCAGGTGATGTTTTTCAATATCGTTGATATTGACTCCGTCAATGAGAATCTCACCTTCGCGGCAAGTGTAGAGCCTCTGAAGAAGCTGGACGAGACTGGATTTGCCCGAACCTGTGCTGCCGAGAATAGCGACAGTCTCGCCGGGGTTTGCGGTAAAGGAAATATCCTTCAGAACATCCTGTCCGTCCTCATAACCGAAACCTACATTGCGGAATTCAACTTTACCATGAATTTCCGGTTTCTCAGCAAGTCCGGGTTCCGTCTCGACGGGAACTGAGAGTACTTCCGTTATCCTCTCGAGAGAAACGCTTGCCTTGCCGAGGTCGGCAAGAATCCTTCCGAGCTGACGAACGGGCCAGACGAGCATGGATGTGTAGCTTGAAAAGATAAGCATCTCACCGACAGTTATTTCACCGCGAATGACGGCGGCAATGCAGAAGCAAATACTTATTGCGATTTGCAAATAACCGAATACATCTGTCCCGCTCCAGTAAATGGCCAACAGGTTGAGCAGACGAATGTTTTTTCTACGAAAATCGGTGTTTTTTTCAGTAAAATTTTTAAATTCGTTTTTTTGCTGACCAAATGCACGAACAACACGCATACCCGAGGCGTTTTCCTGGATCACGGCACTGAGTTTGCCCTCCGCTTCATCTGCAAGAGTAAACTGAGATTTTACACTCTTAAAGTAAATAAATGAAACGAAGGCAAGCAAGGGCATCAGAACAATTGACAGCAGAGCAAGCCTGACGTTCATGCCGAAGAGGATGATTGCTGCCGCAACAACCATTATGACCGTGCGGACGATTTCGAGCAGTTGGTTTTGAACAAACCGCTTTATCGTTTCGACATCCGATGTACAGCGTTGAATGACATCGCCGCTTGAAATATGCTTATAGTAGTCGTACGGGACGTTTGCAAGGTGGGAGTAAAGCCTGTTCCGCATATTATAGGACATGCGTTCGGCACCGTATGCGATCTGGCTTCGCCTTAAGTAGACGGCAGCTGCATTGATACCTGTTACAAGTACCAGCAAAATTCCCATAATGTAAAGATGGTTTTCAATAAACAGTTTGCCGCCGATGCTGTTGACAAGGTTTTCAAGCCACGGGGCAACGGTCATTCCGCCCTGATAGCCAATTTCCGCATGTTCGATGAGAACATAGTCTATAGTGAAACTTGTGACCAGGGGAATACAGTACGCCGAAATTACTGCAAGGACGATCGCAATCGAACCTATGACGAAGTGCACGATGGTTCCTCGGAAAAAATCCTTGAGGTACATCAATTTCGGCGATGGGTGGCAGAGTTTTTTCGTTCGTTTCGTTTTGTTCATTTCTTTGGTTCCTCCAATTCAATGGTGGCTGTCGTTTGAGAAAAGTTTGCGGAAGTGCTGCAAGCGGTTTCCTCAAACGGTGGGGGGAGGGGCATTCGCCCAAACACTTCCCGGTAACGGCGAAAAGTGCTTTTACAGTTTCGGGACATCTTTTGAAGTGCAATGCAAAAAAAGAGCCACAGACAATTCTGTGACTCAGTCATTCGCAAAAAAACACCCACACAGGCCGGGGTTCAGCAAACCCAAAGACAGCCTATCATAAAGAGCGTCCCTTGATTCGGAAACAAAGGTCACAGATAAAGGAACAGAAACTGCTTACACATGCAGCACGCAATGCACAAGCGTTAAAATCTCTCAAAAACATACTCATGACCTCCTTCCCAAAGTTATAGTTGCATTATAGTGGAATCGGCAAAAAAAATCAACAGCAATTGATAAAAATATCAATATATTCGAAGGATACGCCAAGTAAACAAAAATTCTTTTCTGTTTACCACACTTAACCGAAAAAGAGGGTTGCATAAAATGCCAAATAAAGCTAATAATATTGTTTGAAGTTGAAGAACATCCCGGCTCATGATTGGTTCGGGTCGTTCGGTAGCTCATACTGATTTATTCAGGAGGTATTTATTATGAAACTCAGACCGTTGGCTGACAGAGTAGTTATTAAGAGCCTTGAGGTTGAAGAGACAACTAAGAGCGGACTCATCCTCACCGGCAGTGCAAAGGAAAAGCCCCAGATGGCAGAGGTCATTGCAGTTGGCCCCGGCGGCGTTATTGACGGCAAGCAGGTCGAGATGAACGTCAGTGTCGGTGACAAGGTTATCTATTCAAAGTATGCAGGCAATGAGGTTAAGCTCGATGGTGTTGAATACATAATCGTCCGCCAGAGCGACATACTTGCTGTTGTTGAATAATTTGTATAGATGGTTCGGTGCCGTATGCTGCACCGAATGTATTTTAGTTTGAAAGGAAGTAATTTTATGGCAAAGCAGATTAAGCATGGTGAAGAAGCACGCAGGGCTCTTGAGGCCGGTCTCGACACCCTTGCAAATACAGTTAAGATTACCCTCGGACCCAAGGGTTGCAATGTTGTACTCGAAAAGTCATACGGTGCACCGCTTATTACGAATGACGGCGTAACCATTGCAAAGGAAATTGAACTTGAAGATCCCTTCGAAAATATGGGGGCTCAGCTTGTTAAGGAAGTTGCTGCAAAGACAAACGACGTTGCAGGTGATGGCACAACCACTGCAACGCTGCTTGCACAGGCAATCGTTCGTGAAGGAATGAAAAATGTTGCAGCAGGAGCAAATCCCATGGTTCTTCGCAAGGGCATTGAAGCTGCTGTCAACAAAGCAGTTGAAAGTCTTAAGAAGATCAGCAAGCCCGTCTCAGGCAAACAGGAAATTGCTCAGGTTGCTTCCATCTCCGCTTCAGACGAGAAGGTTGGCGAACTGATTTCTGATGCTATGGAAAAGGTTGGCAATGACGGCGTTATTACCATTGAAGAGGGTCGTTCAATGAAGACCGAACTCAATGTTGTCGAAGGTATGCAGTTTGACAGAGGCTATGCTTCCGCATACATGGTGACTGATTCCGATAAGATGGAAGCTGTTCTCGATGACCCCTACATCCTCATCACCGAAAAGAAAATCAGCAACATTCAGGAAATTCTTCCCATTCTTGAGCCCATTGCTCAGCAGGGCAAGAAACTTCTCATCATTGCAGAAGATGTCGAAGGCGATGCACTCGCAACTCTCGTTGTCAACAAGCTTCGCGGCATTTTCACCTGCGTTGCGGTTAAAGCTCCCGGCTTTGGCGACAGGCGTAAGGAAATGCTCAAGGATATTGCAGTTCTTACCGGAGGTCAGGTGATTTCGGAAGAACTCGGTATGGATCTTAAGGAGACTACTCTTGATCAGCTCGGCAGAGCAAGACAGGTTCGTGTCGATAAGGAAAATACAACCATTGTTGAAGGTGCGGGATCGCAGGAAGAAATTGGTGCGAGGGTCAAGAATATCAAGGCTCAGATCGAAGAATCGACTTCCGAATACGATAAAGAAAAGCTTCAGGAGCGTCTTGCAAAGATGGCAGGCGGCGTAGCCGTTATTGCTGTCGGTGCAGCTACTGAGCCGGAAATGAAAGAGATCAAGATGCGTATTGAGGATGCACTCAATGCAACTCGTGCGGCAGTTGAAGAGGGTATCGTCCCCGGCGGCGGAATAGCACTCCTCAATGTTATCGATGACGTTAAGGCTCTTGAAGCAGAGGCAGAGGGCGACTATAAGACCGGTGTTTCAATTATCGTTCGTGCTCTTGAAGAACCTCTCCGCCAGATTACAGCAAATGCAGGTCTGGAAGGCAGTGTTATTATTGCAAATGTTCGTGCTGCAAATAAGCCTGGTTACGGCTACGATGCAGCAAAGAATGAATACGGCATGATGGTTGAGAAGGGCATCATTGATCCGACTAAGGTTACAAGGAGTGCTTTGCAGAATGCAGCTTCCGTTGCGGCAATGGTCCTTACCACCGAAAGTATTGTTTGCGATATTCCCAAGCCCGCTGCTCCCGAAGCACCCATGCCCGGCGGCGGTATGTATTAATCAACTGTAGATAATCCTACGCTCAAAGACGCACCCGTTGAACGGGTGCGTCTTCTCGTTGGTTTTACTCTTTTTCCGTCCTAAACTGAAGCGATTCAGGCAGACTGAAAATCTCCCTCTTTATAAAAAGCGGATAAAGGTGTTCGGATTCCAGATCATGGAAGTCAATCCAGCGGAAGCGAAGCAGCTTTGAAAAGGACTTGTCAACCGTAGTGAATTCGGGAACCTTTGTTAATACTTCGTCGTTCAGCTTAACGAGAAAATAGAGACAAATCTCGTGGAAATCTTCATTGGTAGTGTCTTCGTTGAAAAAAGATTCTGTAAAATATAATGGACGAACTATGGAAGCCGTTTCAGTGAGCTCCTCGCAAAGTTCACGCTGCAATGCTTCCTCTGCCGTTTCGCAGAGCTTAACTCTTCCGCCGGGCAGATAGCTGTATTCGGAATTTTCGTCCTTCATAGTGAGAAGTCTTCCATTGTCAACGATTATTCCGCAGACGCGATAGTTGAACCGCCCTGACGGTGTTTTGAAACTTAAGTCGAGTGAATTCATGCTTAACCTCCCGGATTTATAAAATTAACATTAAACCGCTGAGTGCAGCGGCAAGTGCAGCAAGGGAAATCACAGCCCCGTATTTAATGAACTGCACGAATGTCAGCTTGACGTGGTGATGCTTCAAAAGTCCCATCCACATTATTCCGGCTAACGCACCGATTGGAGTGAAGAATGCTCCAAGGTTTGAGCCTATGACTGCGGCATAGAGCGAGGAGGTCTGAACGGATACGGGAATAGTCTCGATTATTGATGAAAAAAGAACGCTCATAGGGATATTATTTATGACATTCGCTGCAAGAAAAGATGAAACTCCAAAGGAAAGCACGCTGTTTCCGCGGCAGAGAAACTTGCCGATAACCGCTGTTATTCCGAATTTATCGAGGGCAAGCACAAGGGTGAACATTGAAACGACAAAGGGGATAACGTCAAATGGAATCCTTTTGAATGTTTCGCAGATAATGTGAAAATTACCTGCGGTAACGAAGATATAGACTGACGAAATCAACAGCAGACTTATGCAAAATCCGAGGGAAATAAGCCACATGGGCAGATTAACATATGAAGAAATGCTCATCAGGATTATGCAGCATGCAAGGTGAATAACACCGATCGTGACGAGAGACTTGTCCTCAAGCTTATAGGGCTTTTGCGAATAATGAATCGGTGTGCGGAGTTTCCTGCGGAAAATGATGCGGAGGACAGCAAAGGAGACGATGCCTGCAAAAATTGTCGGAAGGAGCATTATTGAGCTGTATCCGAAGAAGGATACTCCGGCGTTGGATGCAAGATAAATGTTTGTGGGATTGCCGATAATCAGAGCCATGCTCCACGTGTTTGCGGCAATGAATTCGCCTATAAGGTAGGGAAGAGGGTCTATATCCGCACTGTGTGCAAAATAACATATGAATGGCGTGAAAGTAAGAACGATTATATCATTAGAAGTAAAAATTGTTAGCACGGACACCATTGCATAGAGCATCGCAAAAAGCCCGGGTTGGCCGGATTTTGATTTTGAAAGCACGACTGACGCAAGGTATCGGAAGAAGCCTGCGTTGTCGAGAAAAACTGATATGACCGTCATGGAAACAAAGAGGACGAGAATTTTGATCGGATTGACATCGCTGTCACGCAAAAGTCCCCCGATAACTTCTTTTGGCGAAAGGAGTGAGAGTGCCATGATGAAAATTGCCCCGACAAATGGGGCGAGCCAGTAAATGCTGATTGAAATGCCCTTTATTTCAATCGAGGGTTTTATCAATACAAGTGCAACGAGTACAACACAGCTGATAAGGACTGTAAGAAGAACTTCAATCATTTTTTATTCCTTTGAGTTGTTTTTCCAAGTTCAATTATAGCACTGCTTTCGAGGCATAACAAGTGGGTATATGCTGCTTAAAGAAGAGTTTGCAAATGCGGTTGAAATGTGGTAAAATCATAAGAGCATCGCGTTCGGTGGAGCTGCCGAAATTTCGGTGTGGGGGAGTCTGCGACTTACCCCGAGTTTGTTGTATAACAGAGGTATAATATGAAATTTTACAAGAAAATACTCAATGCCCTTTCCGTAACGGCGATAACTGCACTCGCTATGTGTTCAGCTGCATGTACCAACGGTGAGAAACTTAACAAAGCACAAACGAAAAAGCTTGAAAACATTATCGAGGCTGTTTACGAAAGCAAAATTGATTTTTCGGCAGGTTCGGCACTCGATTTCCGTGATCTTGAAATGTTTGTTTATTACATGTCAAACGATGAAGTGGTACCCGTTAAAGACGGCTATGGCGAGCTGGCAGCAGATAAGGCCGATGCTCTTTGTCAAGAAGTTATCGGAATTAAGCCTTCGCTCAGGTATCATTACAATTTTGAAGATGATGTTCTTTTCTACTTCAGTGATGATAAATACTACATTAAACCAAATGAATCTGCAATCCGGAATATGGAGATAGTTTCATGTGAGACAAATGAGGAGGGACGCAAAGTTCTCGTCGTTAACGTTGACGGTGTGGACGGAGAGCAGTGCGTAATGGATGTCGTTGTTGAGCTTAACGGCAATTCAGTGAAACTTATCAGTTGTACACGCAAGGATTACAAATAAAACGAAGAGAGGTGCAGTATGGGAAAAATGAGATTGCTTTCAAACGTCATTAATCATATGACCGGACAGGTGGAGGGCTTTTGCATAGTTAAAACGGTTCAGCTGAAGGTAAATGTCAAGGGTGCTGATTACCTCGACTTCATGTTGGCGGATGCAGACGGCGAAATAAACGCAAAATTGTGGGATTATCAGAGTACGCAGCATGGGACATATGCGGTAGGTGATATAATAAAAGTGCGTGCGGTTGTCAACGTGTACAGAGATACGGAACAGCTGAAAATAGAACGCATTCGCCATAGGACCGATGCGGATAATGTAGATATGAATTCGCTCGTTGCAAGTTCACCTGTCGACGGAGAAGTGCTGTATAAAAAACTTTATGAGTTTGCTGACAACTTCAAAAACGAGGAGCTTTCGAGATTGGTGAAATATATGATGCGTGAAAATCAGGATAAACTGATGTATTATCCGGCGGCATTGCGTCTTCATCATGCAAACAGGGGCGGGCTGATGTATCATACATACACCATGATTGAAATGGCAAAGCGTGTTGTTGAAACATATAAGAAGATCTATCCCGAACTTTGCGATGATCTCGTTTATGCAGGCATAATTCTTCATGACATAGCGAAAACGGAAGAGCTAGAGGTCGGGGAGCTGGGGCTTGCAACTGGTTATACTGCCGAAGGACAGATGCTCGGTCATCTCACGATGGGCATGTCAATGGTTCAGCGTGCTGCGGCGGAAATGGGTCTTTCAAAAGAAATTACCATGCTTGTTTCACACATTCTGATTTCACATCACGGCATACCGGAGTACGGTTCTCCCAAGCCCCCGATGTTTCCGGAAGCAGAGATCGTTTCGACGATTGACACATTGGATGCAAGGCTGTTTGAAATGTTCGATGCACTCGATGCAGTTGAAGTCGGGGATTTTACGGAGAGAGTTTGGGCACTTGACAACAGGCAGCTGTACAGGCATGGCATTGAGCTTATAACAAACAAAGATAATTGATGGAAAGGATAAAAATGAAAATAAGCAAAACGGGTATTGCCGGAACCATGGAATCCAGCGACATAATTGTACGAATCGAGCCGAAGCAGACTGTGGGGCTTGAAATCTCACTCGAAAGCGATGTTATGCAGCAGTATGGAGCTCAAATAGAGACTGTTATAAGACATACGCTTGAAAAACTTGGCGTCAGTGACGCATACGTTTATGCGGTTGATAAGGGGGCCTTGGACTGTACTGTTGAGGCAAGGACGATGGCTGCCGCATATCGTGCAGCAGAAAGTAAGGATTATCTTTTTAAATCTTAATTGCGATTTTTCGGAGGAGAACGGTTGATAAACAGTCAGATGGAGCTTTTTGGTCTGCACGGTTCGTGGCTTAAGAAGGCGACTGCCTTTTTAGAAGCTAACGGACTTAAGTATGAGGGTGGGGCAGACTACACTGTTTTACTGCTCGATAACGATGATGAAATTGTCGGCACGGGTTCACTCTGCGGCAGTGTGCTTAAATACATCGCCGTTGACGATTCAGTTCAAGGTGAAGGCGGTGCAGCAAGCATAGTGAGCATGCTGGTAAAGCATGCTTATACCATGGGCAGGTCAAAATTGTTCCTATTCACGAAGCCGAAAAACGAAACTCTTTTCAGAAGTCTTGGATTCTACCCCATAGTGACAACCAAGTCGGTTGTTTATATGGAGAACAGTCGAAACGGACTTGAAAAATTTCTTGCTGCGATGCCGAAGGGCGATGGGATTCAGGGGGCGATCGTGGCAAACTGCAACCCATTTACCAATGGACACAGGTATCTCATGGAGACGGCTGCGAAAAAAGTTGATACGCTTCACGTCTTTGTCGTCAGTCAGGACAGCTCGGAGTTTTCATTTAAAGAACGGTTTAAACTTGTGTGGGAGGGGACGAAAGATATAAAGAACCTGATTCTTCATGAAAGTGGAGAATACATGGTGTCTTATGCGACTTTTCCAACGTATTTCATAAAGGATAGTGCAAGCGCGGAACAGGTCAACGCTGAACTTGATCTTACGCTGTTTGCAAAGCGTATTGCCCCCGCACTGAACATAACGAAACGCTTTGTTGGAACGGAACCGTATTGCGCGGTCACAAATGCATACAATTCTGCAATGAAAGAAATTCTTCCCAGGTACGGCATAGAGGTTGTTGAAATTGAACGTATTGGAGGAATAAGTGCAAGTGCTGTACGCAGGTGCATGGCAAACGGTGATTTGAACTCCATAAGGCAACTTGTTCCGGAGGTAACATTTGAGCATATCAAAGCTATGATGAGCAGCTCAGAGAGGTAAATGCAAATGAAGAAGGCAATCGAAATAACCGCAGTCTCGTTGGCAGTCCTAATTGTCGGCGTGCTTGCAATGTATGTTTTTGTGGGCTATCCCAAATATATAGAGCCTAAGAATGCGTATGATATCGCCGAAGAATTGATTGGTACGGGCGATTACGTGCGTGCTGCAATGCAGTTTTCTTCAATAAGGGGCTATCGTGATTCTGCGGATAAAGCAAAACAAGCGTGGATGCAAGCCGGGGAAAAGGCTCTCGGTGAATCGGACTATGACCTTGCATACAGCTGTTTTGTAAATGCTGGTGCAGGTGCAGAGAGGTTTTCCGAAATTGACGAAGCATTTTTTAAGCTTGGAAGCGAAAAGTACCTGAATTCATATAAGACAGCTGAATTATTCTTTGACAGAATTAAAGCTAAAGATAAATATAGTGCAGACATGGACGAGTGCAGGCTAAAATGTGCAAAAGAATTGCTTGGCAGAAAACAGTTTGAAGAGGCGAAGGATGTGTTTGCACTTTGTTCTGAGAATGTACTCGACCGAATTGGCGAGTTGTGGTTCGAAGAGGGAAAACGCTATTTGGACGGTTCAGAGATCGATACGGCGTATACCTGCTTTAACAATGCAAGAAGTAATGTTTCGGATGCCGGAACGAGCGAATTGCTTGATAAAATCAATAAAGAATGGGAGAATGCCGCAAGAGCTGCTTCCGCAAGCGGCAATACGGCTTTAGCGGCACGCTGTTACAGTCTCAGCAACAATTTCGTTGAAGCGAAAGTGATAGAGCAGAGAAATAAGACACGCTGCGAAGAGGCACGGGCTGCATTCAACGAGGGCGATTATGAGACAGCACTCACGCTTCTCAATACGATTACTCCTGGTTACGGTGACTCGGCGGCAATGCTTGAAGTCATCGCCGAAAAGCTTCGCAATTCAGCTGCGGCGGGCGGAAGTGATTTCTATGCAATTCTCGGAATCAATGGAAATGTAACGCTTTTGGGCGATGCATGGGGTATAAGTTCGCCCAATTGGGTGAATATAGACAGCATTGCAATCGGGACGGAAGAATTTATATTGGGTGTCCGATCGAACGGAACTGTGGCTGCGGCCGGTAAATCGAGTTACAACAGAACTGATGTTGGGGATTGGACAAATATTAAACAAGCAGCCTGTGGGCAGTATCACTCGGTCGGATTGACGAGCGGTGGGAGAGTCCTCTCGTGCGGTTGGAATTATTATGGTCAGGGTATGACCGAAACATGGAGCAGCGTCATTTTCGTTGCTTGCGGTGACAATACGACTTATGGTGTAACGGCATCGGGAAGGGTGCTTGCCTGCGGTGATAATTCTAAAAATCAGCTTGCAGTCGGTTCGTGGAACGATGTAGTTGCTGTCAGTGCAGGGTCTGGACATGTAGTTGGTCTTAAATCGGACGGGACTGTCGTTGCATGCGGCGACAACAGCAACGGTCAGTGCGAGGTCGACTCGTGGACGGATATTGTTGCTGTGTCAGCAGGAGCAAACCACACCGTCGGGCTCAAGAGCGATGGGACACTTGTTGCATGCGGCAGGAATGCAAGCGGTGAATGCAGCGTCAGTATGTATTCTAAAGTTGCTTCTGTTTCAGCAGGTCGGGACATAACCGTCATTGTCTTTGAAGATGGGAGCTATGTCGCTCTTGGAGCAGTGGAGGCTTCAAATGAGTGAATTTGCTGAAGTCGAAGACATGGCTCTGTGCAGAGAGCGTCGTGCTGCAAGGCAAAAGGAGCTGATTGAACAGTTCAATTTGCCTGTTATCAGCTTTACCATGAATATTGCAGGTCCTGTTAAACGCACGGGGCTGATTGAATGGGCATTTAAATGCGGTTTAAAATGCATTTACGAGAAGCTGGCAGGTCGAATAACTTCGTATGAAATAATTTCAGAAAAAACGGGATGCGAAGCGATGCTTACTGTGAATGCGGATGCTGAGCAGATTAAAGGCAAAATGATGCTCATTGAAACTGAGCATGGATTCGGAAGGTGGTTCGACATTGATGTTATTGCTCCCGATGGCAGGAAGCTGAGCAGAGATATTCAACGCAGATGCTTTGTATGCGGAAATCCTGCGGCAGTTTGTGCAAGGAGCAGAGCACATTCAGTGGATGAATTGTTTAAAAAGACGGAAGAAGTTTTTTTGACCGGTTTTAGAGCCTTTGTTTCAGAAAAGACGGGTGCTGCTTTGAGAAAAGAAGTTAATACGACCCCAAAACCCGGCCTTGTTGACAGACGAAACAGTGGTGCGAATACCGACATGAATGTTTCAACTTTTGAGTTGAGCATAGAACGTATTTCCCCTTTTTTCGGAGAAATGGCTGTAAAAGCATACGAGTCAGGTTCAGTCAGCAGAGAACTATTGAATGAACTGGTCAAAATCGGGAAAAATGCAGAGAAGGCGATGTTTGCGGCGACAAACGGTGTCAATACGCACAAAGGTGCCATTTTCTCGATTGGCTTAATTGCCTCCGCATATGCGATCATGAAAGCAAATGCGGCATCTTACGGCAGTGGATTTATCGACGAATGCCTCTCCCTTGCCGGAGAGCTTGCAAAGGTGAAGGCAGAGGATGGCAGCAGCTCTTCTAATGGAGCAAGGGTCAGGCAGACATTCGGTATAGGAGGTGCTGTGGATGAGGCAAAAGCAGGTTTCCCGATAGTCAAGGAGGCAATCGTTACGAAAAAGATGTTTAAGAATGATCATCCAGACCCATGGACTGCTGCATTGTTAAGAATAATGTCGGAGCTTGACGATACTAACATCTTTAAACGGGGCGGTTTACAAGGTGCATCGTTTGTCAGGAATCGGGCAAAGGAGCTGCTCTCGATGGGCGGCGAGTTGACGGTTTCTGCTTTGGAAAGGTTTGACAATGAACTGATCGAAAAAAATATCAGCAGCGGCGGTTGTGCGGATATGCTGGCAGCCGCAATGTTGATTGAGGATTTGGAGGAGTTTGAGAGAGTCGAAACAATGACCTCCCTCTGTTAAAGGTATGGATACAAGACCGGTTGGCATTTTTGATTCTGGCATGGGTGGCGTAAGTCTGTTGCGAGATGCGGTACGACTTTTGCCAAACGAAAACTTTATATACTACGGAGATAACCTCCATGCACCTTACGGTGATAGGACAGAGGAAGAAATTCTTGAGCTAACGTCGAATGCGGCGGATTTGCTGCTTGAACATGGAGTTAAGGCTATGGTGCTGGCCTGTAATACCGCAACAAGTGCTTCTATTAATGTTCTGAGAAAGAAGCTTGATGTTCCGGTGGTAAGCATTGAACCGGCAATTAAGCCAGCATGCTTAAGGGAGGGGGATGGAAAGGTGTTTATGCTTGCGACAGAGGCGACGACCAAGCTTGCAAGATATAGGGCACTGCTCGCTCGTATGCCTGAACCGGAAAGGGTGATTAATGTGGGATGCAGCGGCATTGTCGACAGGATCGAGAAGGGAATAACCGATGACGATGCATTTGACGATATTCTTGACAAGAATCTAAGAATTTATAATGGCATGAAGGCGGACAGCGTTGTCCTCGGTTGTACGCACTTTCCCTTTATCTCGGGGGCAATACAAAACTATTTCAGAAAACATTTCGAAGGCGAATGTCATCTTGTTGACGGAAATGCGGCAACTGTTCGACAGCTTGGGAGAGTTCTTGAATCCTGCGGACTGAACAACTGCGTTGGCGAAGGAAAAGCAGAATTTTTTACCAGTGGCGATAAAGACCTCCTTTTCCCGATATTCAAGAGATTCCTGAGCACTCCGATTTATGTTCAGAAAATGATGTAGATGTAAATGAAACGGGCGTGATTTTGATCATGCCCGTTCTGTGAAACTTGAATATTGCTGTTTTATAGGCAGGGAGCCATGCTCCTTGCTTTTTTGCAGAAAAAATTTAGCAAACAATTGTACCTGCTCTGCCTTCGAGGGCTTCAACGGCCTTGTCGAGGGAAGTGATTATCGCCTTCCTGCCAGGTTTGCTCTCGACAAACTTGACAGCAGCTTCAATCTTGGGGAGCATAGAGCCGGGGGCAAAGTGACCTTCAGAGATATACTGCTTTGCCTCTGCAATGCTGAGAGTTGAAAGTGCTGATTGGTTGGGCTTGCCGAAGTTAATGCAAACTTGTTCAACAGCAGTGAGAATTACAAGGGCGTCAGCATCGATGTCTTCTGCAAGACGCTCGGATGCAAGATCCTTATCGATAACAGCAGCTGTACCGATATAATCGCCGTTTTCATTCTTAACTACAGGGATACCACCGCCGCCAACAGTGACAGCAATGAAGCCGCCGTCAATGAGACATTTTACCGCATCGAGTTCAACGATCTCAATGGGCATTGGTGAGGCAACAACGCGACGCCAGCCGCGACCTGCATCTTCCTTCATTGTATAACCCTTTTCGGCAGCAATGGATTTTGCTTCTTCTTCATTATAGAAGGGACCGATGGGCTTTGAGGGATTCTTGAATTTAGGGTCATCCTTATCAACGACGACCTGAGTTACGAGAGTGGCAACACGTTTGCCGATTCCGCGATGACGGAGAACTTTTTCAAGCCCCTGCTGCATGTGATACCCAATGTAGCCTTGGCTCATTGCACCGCATACGTCGAAGGGCATGGCGGGGGTAACGGCGGTAGCATATTCATTTTGCAGGACGATTCTGCCGACCTGGGGACCGTTGCCGTGTGCAAGAACAACATCATAACCTTTTTCAATTATGTCGGCAATGTATTCAGAAGTCTGTTCAACAACTTCGAGCTGTGATTCTGCGGTTGCAGGCTTGCCTGCTTCTTGAAGAGCGTTACCGCCGAGTGCAATAACAATTTTTTTCATTCTTTTAGATTCCTTCCATGGAAAATACGGCGATAATACAGCCGTGTGATTATTGTGCCATGATAGCTTTGCAAGTATCACGGCGGCTTCTATTCGGACAATTGCCAAAAAGAAAAGAGAAAACAACAAACGGCACACCAAAATGGAATGCCGTTTGAAATTTTAAAAGTGTTGATTAAGCAAAGAATTTGCCGATGATATCAACAATTTCCGCACCTATACGCTTCTGAGCTTCGGTAGTGGAAGCACCGATGTGCGGGGTGCAGCTGACATGGGGATGAGTATAGAGTGCCTCGTTCTTGCTGGGTTCCTCCGCCCAAACGTCAAGACCTGCTGCACGAACCTTGCCGCTGTTGAGTGCAGCGAGCAGAGCTGCTTCATCAACGTTGGTACCGCGGCTGGTGTTTATGATAACAACGCCGTCCTTCATCTTTGCGATAGAATCAGCATTGATGAGGGCACCGCCGTCAACAGCGGGTGCGTGTACACTTATAAAATCGGACTTTGCAAGAAGCTCATCCATCTCAACATAGCTGATGCCGGTCTGTTCCTCAATTCCGGGAATGTGGAAGATATCGAATGCGATAACGTTCATGCCCATGCCCTTTGCCATTCTGCCGAGAGATTGACCGATCCTGCCGAAGCCGACAATGCCAAGGGTCTTGCCGTGGATCTCAATGCCCTTGTAAGCCTTCTTTTCCCACTTGCCTTCACGCATAGTGTTGCCTGCAATGCTGATGAACCTTGCACATGAAAGCATGTGAGCCATGGCGAGCTCAGCAACTGCATCGCTGGAAGCACGGGGGGTGTTCATGACCTTGATGCCCTTTTCTTCGGCATACTTATGGTCGATGTTGTCTATACCGACGCCGCCGCGAATGATGAGCTTAAGCCTGCCCGTTTCAAGAGCGGAATCAATGATGGGAGTGCGGACTTTAGTTGCAGACCTTACAACGAGAACATCGAAATTCTTTACCTGTTCTGCCAGTTCTGCGGGTTCATAAAACTGTTCGACAACCTCGTGACCCTGTGCCCTGAGAGTAGCGACAGCATTCTTTTCCATACCGTCTGATGCAAGAATACGCATAATATTGCCTCCTGTTAAAACAATTCCGGTTGAACGAAATCAGCCTTTATAATTTTCTTTTTCATAGTTGCGAAGGAAATCAACGAGAGCAACAACACCGTCTTTGGGCATTGCGTTATAGATGGAAGCACGGAGGCCGCCGACGCTCTTATGACCCTTAAGATTATCAAAACCTGCTGCTTTGGTCGCTGCAACAACTTCTGCATCGGTTTCCTTGGAAGCGGTTACAAAGGGAACGTTCATAAGAGAACGGAATTCCTTTTCGACAGAACCCTTGAACATCTTGGATTCATCGAGGAAATCGTAAAGAATCTTTGCCTTTTCTTCGTTCATCTTCGCCATTGCTTCAAGACCGCCGATCTTCTTGAGGTACTTGAAGACCTGACCGCAGACGTAAATGCTCCAGCAGTTGGGGGTGTTATACATTGAACCGTTGTTTGCATGGGTTGCATAGCTCATGTAGGTGGGTACGAAGGAAGGAAGGTCATCACGAATCAAGTCTTCACGCATGATGACAATAACCATGCCGGCAGGACCGATGTTCTTTTGAACGCCGCCGTAGATTACACCGTAATCAGAAACGTTGCAGGGCTTGGAGAGGAACATGGAACTCTGGTCGGAAACGAGAATCTTGCCCTTGGTATTGGGGAGCTTCTGGAAGGTTGTGCCGTGAATCGTCTCATTTTCGCAGATGTAGACGTAGTCGGCATCTTCACTGATGGGAAGATCGGAGCAATCGGGGATATAGCTGTAATTGCGATCTTCACTCGTGGCGACGAGGTTGATTTTGCCGTATTTCTTTGCTTCGTTGTAAGCTTTCTTGGACCAGTTACCGGTTACGATATAGTCGGCAACACCATTTTTCATCAGGTTCATGGGGAGCATAGCGAACTGAAGGGTTGCACCGCCTTGAATGAACATAACCTTATAATTGTCGGGGATGTTCATAAGCTCACGAAGATTGGCTTCAGCCTCGTCAATGATCTTCTGGAAAACCTTTGATCTGTGGCTCATCTCCATAACACACATGCCGGAGCCTTCGTAGTTGAGAAGGTTGTCACGGACACTTTCAAGTACCTCTTCGGGGAGAATGGAGGGACCTGCAGAAAAATTGTAAACACGACCGTATTTCATAACAAATACTCCTTAAATAATAGTTCACATTACAGTGGTGGGAATAACCCCACCGCCTACAAGTGATTATAACGCTAAACGGCGGCACATTCAACCATATTTTGCACCGTAATATTTATATATTTTTATTTAGACAAAAACCGATAAGGCAAACAGTAAAAATAGACTTATTTAGCGGTTAAATGTACACGCCGCAATGAATATATATGAAATATGGTGAAAAAAGGACTTGCTTTTTCCGTGAAGATGGTGTATCATGTGCAGGCACGATTGAGTTCGGTTCGCAAGTCAGGTGCAAGCCTGCTGCGATTGAGTATGTGTGGAGAGATGGCTGAGTTTGGTCTAAGGCGCACGACTGGAAATCGTGTATACGGGGAACCGTATCAAGGGTTCGAATCCCTTTCTCTCCGCCACTATTTTGAAAAAAGTCCCGAAAATTGGGGGCTTTTTTTGTTATATACAATTTTTATCCCACAAAGAAAACCACGAGGGGTTTCGAAGGCAAAATTTGCCGGCACGTTACAGCTCGAAAAGTGGGGAAATTGGGCTGAATTTTAAAATATATTTTGAGTTTACTCCTCAATAAAGTGCCTTAAAATAAATATTCACAAATGTTTACCACACATTTAATGTTTTGACCGGTAAAAAATGCAAAAAAATTTGCAAAAAATTACTCGAATATAAAGAAGAAAACAACATGGTGACACTTCTAAAATTTTGTCCCATGAATCAAATAGCTTTGGACACATCACATTTCGGCTCATTCAGCTGAGGAAAGCTAAGCGTTCTACAAGTATATGTGGTGCGAGGAAGCGATTAAATATGGTTGCAAGCAAATACAGCTGATTTATATGTTAAAAATTTACAACGCCGCACCTGTTCTCTGTGAAAAAATAAAACACATGCAAATATTGCATATTTTCTTGAAGTGGGTTATAATACTGATTGAATAATTAATTCAGTCCGTTTTGGACGGGAAAGCAGGAGGCATAAGTTTGAAAAGATTAACAGCCGTTATTTTGGCAATTGCAATTTTGATTAGTGTTGCCGCATGTGATTTCAACGGGGGAAAAAATCAAACCCCGAAGCCCGAGAATACACCGGAGGTTACCGTCGCTCCGACAAGTGAAATAAAAACGGAAGCGGATAAAGCGTTTGAAGAGTTGGATAGGGAAGTGTTTGTCGATATAGTGACGGGAGATGGACTATCCTACCACCAGTTTGTGATCGATCCCGCTTCATTTGACATTGACGAAAGCGAAATTGAGCGTGGGTGGGGTGACTTCTCTTATTCTGCCCAGCTAGAGGGTGTAGAAGAAAATAAAAAGCTTCTTGAGCGTTTGAAAGGCATTAATGCCGAAGACTTAAATGAAAGCAATCGTATTGCCTACGAGATGCTTCTAAGTACATTGGAGAGGGGAAGCGAAGCAGTCGAATCGTTCTATTATGATGAACCACTCCTTCCACTCAACGGAGAGCATTCGATGCTGCCCATGATGATGACATTCTATGAAATTTACGATGAGGACGACATAGAAAACTATTTGTTCCTGCTTCACGATGCTTCGCGGTATCTCGGCCAGATAGAGCAGTTTGAGCGTGAAAAAGCAGAAAGAGGTCTTTTAATGACCGAAAATGCACTGGATAAGGTGCTTGAGTCGTGCCGAAAGTATGTTGAAGAGGGCGAAAGCTTTTTCCTTATCGGCTATTTTGATGAATTGATGGAAAATCTCCCATTTGATTTGGACGAAACAAAAAAAACGGAGTATACCGACAGAAATCGTAAAACTATTATCAGCGAACTTCTGCCGGCTTATGAAAGCCTGATTGCGACACTTGAAGGGCTGAGGGATTCCTGCGGAGCATTCGTTGGTGCAAGCAGCAGAAGCGATGCGGCAAAGGAACAGTTCATTAAGGACGTGCAGAGCCAGGGGGCGTGGAGTGCGGATATCGAAACTATAGCAAGTGCATTAAAAAACATTTGCAACGAAGAGTACCTTGCAATGTTCGGCGTGATTTACACGAATCCGAGCATAATGAACGACTACAACAAGAAAATCACGTCCGGTAATCCGGAAGATGACGTTGAGTACCTCAAAAGGGCGATAGAGAACATTTATCCCGAGATTCCTGAACAGGAAATAACTTATGTCGATGTGCCTGAATCTGTTGCGGAGGATTTCAGTCCTGCTGCGTATCTTATTTCCGCTTTTGATGATCCGTCAAGGAATGTGGTTATGTTCAATCCTACTGCCGACAGCAGCACGCTCCTTTTTACCATTGCACACGAATGCTACCCGGGTCATCTTTATCAGACTCAGTATTTCAGAGCGATGGACGGTCTTTCTCTAACTCAACAGGCAATTGCCCCTACGGGTTACACCGAGGGCTGGGCAGTGTTCTCCGAGACGCAGAACGCCTCTCTGTTCACTGAATATGGTGCTTCGCTGTGTAAAGTGAAACAAATAGAGAGTGTGCTGTGCAACATCCTGATCCCCGCCTATCTCAGCACAATGGTGAACGTCAATGGTTGGGGTAAAGAGGATATGAAAAGCTATCTTGAAAAGTACAACCTTAACGTTGATGAGTACGTTGACATTATTTACGAATATGCTGTTGATATGCCGACCTATTTTTTCAACTATGCACTTGGTTATACATGCACGAAAGCAGTTTACGACGCAGCAGCACCTTCGACGGATGAAGAAAAACTTGAATTCTTCACAAAATACCTGAATTACGGCCCGTGCAGTTTTGATATTCTTTTTGAAAAATTTGGTGTAGAGTCACGATAAGAAGCGTATCGATATGGCAAGATTAACGATAGGTTATTTCCGCTGCTCAAATGAGAATGAAGCAGCGGAAATGGAAAAGAAAATGAAAAGATTGGCAGCGGTCGGTAATCACAAAATCGATCGCATTGTTTACGATGATGTTAACTCGAGAAGGTTGTGCTTGAGCAAGCTCATACATGGTATAGAGGGTCAGAATATCGGGTGCCTGGTCATGTTCAATTGGCGGGAATTGGGCGATTACAGTCTTGTGATAGAGTATCGCTTACTTGCACTCAAACGAAATCATGTGAGGGCTTTGAGTCTTGACGGACAATCGGTTCCATCATATCCCACAACGGCGGAGCATTATCTCATTGCCGTAAAGGAATACAACGGATTGGGCAACCAGTTTACGCACAGGTATGGGATTTCAAGTTGCAGACCTGTTTTTGAACGCAAAAGAGGAAGAGTGCCCATTGGCTACTCACATACAAAGTCGCATAGAATCGACATTAATTTTGACGAGAAGAGAGTAGTAGAGAAGGCTTTCGAACTCTACGCCGACGGAAAAGGTGTCACAGAAATAGCCAACATACTGTCAGACAGCGAAGGACATGGGTTTTCACGCAATACCATACAGACCATGCTTGCCAACAGACGGTACATGGGCATCGATACTGGTGAATTTGGATTATATCCTCCTCTTGTACCGAGCAAAGTATGGTTCCGCGTTTCTAATTTTCTCAAAATGAATTCAAGAGGCGGGGAAACTAATTCAGATTTAAGATTGTTCGATTCAATGTGGGCGAGAGACAATAATCAGAAGATACGTCTGCTTCCCGGTGCTTATTGTGGAAGGAGAGTGTTTTGCGACACGATAAGGTTTGAAAACGGCACGAAGAAGACATACATGGTGGATGTTGAAACGCTTTGCGATATTGTTCTCGACCTTGTTGAGCAGGCTGTCAATTCGGGTCATAATCGCCTGAGACGAATGATGCTGAACGAAATTGAGAGAAAACGCGACATGTACAACGATGAATACGACAACATTACATCTCAGTGGGGACATCTTTTGGAGAACGCTCGCAGAAAGCTGCGGGATTTGAGATTGGACGAAGAGTTGGATGTGGAAGCAAAGGACGTGATTCTTAAGCGTTATAACGAAATTTGTTACGATATCTATACGTACAAGCACTGCGTTCAGTTCCTGCATACGAAGGTCGAATTATTTAACCAGGACAAGCATGATATAGAAGCGTTTGTTGACAGAATGCTGAGATTGCGTGACATGAGTATCTTTGAGCAAAGGTTTTTCATGAAGGTGGTTGTGAAAAACATTATTATCAGCAACGACGAACTAACTGTAAAAATGAACACAACATTCAAAAGAATGAGCACAAAGTGTGAAGGGCTGATGAGAACTTTTGTATGTGATTGTGAGTAATGGACTATTCGGAAGGAATGTGTTATAATCATGCTGAGATGAATGGAGGAATAAGAGTTATGACTCGGAAAAAGAACGCTTCAGCTTTCGATTCCGCTTTAAAATATTTGACACCAAAGGCAAGGACGGTTCGCGAAGTTGAAAACTATCTTGACGATATGAATTACTCCGAAATTGAGGTTCTGAACACAATTGGAAGGCTTGAAGCTGCCAATCTACTCAACGACAGGAAGTACGCAGAAGACTTTGTCGAGTCGAGACTTAACACAAAACCTGTCAGCAGAGCAAAGCTCTGTTCTCAGCTCAGGGAACACTTTGTACCGGATGAAATTATTAATTCTGTAATTGAAATGGTAGATGATGTCGTTGAAGAAGCAAATGCATTTGCCGTTGCAGAAAAGTTCTACAGGCAGTTTGAGAAGCTCAATTCGGAAGAAAGATTGAGGAGAGTCACCCTGCGTCTTCAGTCAAGAGGGTATAATTACGACTGCATTAAAAAATGTATCGGCAGGCTCTCCGATGCGAATGAATAATGGCTGTGCGGCTGCCGTCCCTATTGAGCGTCTCAGGACGGTTGATTCGACAAATGATTATTTGAAACGGAAACTTGCAAAGCATGAGCTAGACGTTCCGTTTGCTGTTCTTGCCGAACGACAAACGAATGGACATGGGCGGAATGGCAGACAGTGGCTGAATACACGCGGGGCATTGCTTATGAGCATTGCACTGTCTTTGGACTTGCTGCCTCCGGAGAAGTATTCGATTATCACGCTTGCTGCGGCAGTATCGGTGAATTCCTGCTTTATGCAGCTCGGACTTGAGACAAAAATCAAGTGGCCGAACGATATCTGGCACGACGGGAAAAAGCTTTGCGGCATTCTAACCTCACTTGTAATTGGTGATGATTCGAGAAAATATGCCATTGTCGGGATTGGTGCAAATGTCAATGCGGACGTGCTTCCAACAGGGCTAATGTATGAGGCTGCTTCAGTGAAAAACGCTATCGGACGATTGACTGACATTGACGAGCTTTGCTGCGGTATATGTGCGGATCTTGTCGGCCGAATGGATGACATTGTTGGCATATCGGATGGTGGAGAAAGGCTATGTGCTGAATACAGGCAAAATTCAATGTTGATCGGCAGCGATATCATTGTGCATACCGTTGAAGGAGCTGCATTTGAAGCTTTTGCTGAGGATATTGATTCGATTGGAAGATTGGTCATAATCAAAAAAACGGGAGAGAAAATTTTGCTCTCGGCAGCGGATGTATCCGTGCAAAAAAAGTGAATGGGAAATCAGCGATGGAACGAGTTGTTACCAATGAACTTAGTCGGGCAATTGACCGATACATGATTGATGAATTAAAAATTCCCGGTGTCGTTCTCATGGAGAGAGCGGCAAGCTGTGTTGCCGATGTGATTCTGGAAGATATGCCGCACGGCCTTTGTGTAATCATGATAGGCAGCGGCAATAATGGTGGAGACGGTCTTGCACTGCAAAGAATACTTGCAATGCACGGTATTGACTCTGTAAGCCTTGTGCTCTGCGATGTGGAAAAGTTTAAGGGTGATGCCTTAATAAATTACAACATTGCAAGAAACTTGGGGCTAAAATTTACAAGAGATGCGAGTATTCTCGACAATGCCGAGGTTATCGTCGATGCAGTGTTCGGTACGGGACTGTCTCGACCGGTTTCGGGCGAAGCATATGATGCAATCGAACATGCGAATTCGATGCCCGCAAGGAAAATTGCTGTCGATATCCCGTCGGGGATGAACGGAGATACGGGAGAAATTCTGGGAACCTGCTTTGACGCAGATGTTACGGTAACATTTGAATGCATAAAGCAGGGAATTCTCCTGACAAAGGAGCGGGAAAAGGTCGGCAGGCTTGTTGTTGCGAAAATCGGAATCCAGAGAAGAGACTTCGAACCGAATGTATATTGCGACAGGCTCATTGATGCTGAATTCGTGAAAAATCTGCTTCCGCAAAGAAAAATCGTCAGCAATAAGGGCAGCTACGGACGCGTTCTGATGCTGGTGGGCAGTGCCGGAATGACGGGAGCAGCAGTAATGAGTTCGGCGGCCGCATTGCGTGCCGGTGCGGGTATTGTAAAGGCTTGTGTGCCGAAGGAAGTGGTCGGAGCGTTCGCTGTTGTGCCGGAAGTTATGTGCGTGTCTGATGATAGTGCTGATATTGATGATTTAATCGCTTGGGCGGATGTAATTGCAATCGGCTGCGGAATGGGCAATGATGGGAAATGTGCGTTGAAGCTGCAAAGAGCATTGCTGTCTCGCAAGCCGATAGTTGTCGATGCAGATGCACTGAATGTCATGGACAAAAGCCTTGTGTCTCTTCTGCATGAAAAATGCATCGTTACGCCGCATCCGGGTGAAATGGCGAGGCTGACAGGCGGAAAAATCGAAGACGTGCTGAGTGCTTTTCCGCTTACTGCGAAAGAATTTGCAAGAAAACATAATTGCATCACTCTTCTTAAGTCAGCGGTGAGCGTGATCGCCTCACCGACGGGCAAACTGAGGTACAATATTGCGGGCAATGCGGGTCTTGCAAAGGGCGGCAGCGGCGATGTTCTTGCAGGCGTAACAGCAGCCCAGCTTGCGCAGGGTCTTGATCCATTTGATTCCGCAAGCGTTGGTGCGTTTCTTTTGGGCATTGCTGCTGAAAAAGCTTTGAAATTGCTTGGCACGAGGGCTGTTCTTGCAAGGGATGTTATCGGTGCCATTGATAAAATTAATTTATAAAACAGGAGGAATAAATATGCTTATTCTTAAAAACGGAAGAATTATCCCAGTCGTTGGCGATGAATTTGTCGGCGATATAGCCGTTGAAAACGGAAAAATTGTAGCTATGGGAGAACATCTCGACTATCCCGAAGCGGAGGTGAGAAATGTCAGCGGCTGTACGGTCATACCGGGAATCGTTGATGCTCACTGCCACATCGGTATGTTTGAGGACGGCATGGGTTTTGAAGGTGATGACGGAAACGAATACTCAAATCCCGTTACACCGGAACTCCGTGCGATTGATGCGATTAATCCGTACGATAAATGCTTTACCGAGGCTTGTGCAGGCGGAGTGACCACGACAATTACGGGTCCGGGCAGTGCAAATGTTATCGGAGGACAGTTCGTAGCGATGAAAACTGCGGGCAGCAGGGTTGAAGATATGGTTATAAAAGAACCAATTGCAATGAAAGCTGCCTTTGGTGAAAATCCCAAGAGGGTTTACTCAGAGAGCAAAACCTTCTACACCAGAATGGCTGTTGCATCAACGCTTAGAAAGGCTCTGATGGAGGCAAGAGAATATGAAATGAAAATCGCCGAGGCAGGGGAGGATGCGAGCAAACGACCGGCTTTTGACTTTAAAAAAGAATCCCTTCTCCCGGTGATTCGCCGTGAGCTGCCGCTCAAGATTCATGCACACCGTGCGGACGATATTCTGACGGCAATCAGGATTGCAAAGGAATTCAATATCAGAATAACTCTTGACCACTTTACCGAGGGATATCTCATTATAAACCGTATCAAGGATGACCTGAAGGAACTCGGTGCGGGGGTCATTGTCGGTCCGCTTCTTTCCGACAGGAGTAAAATTGAACTGAAAAACCTCAGCATGACAGCACCGAGAACGCTTTATGAAAACGGCATTAAGTTTGCAATGATGACAGACCATCCCGATATCCCCGAGCAGTACCTCCCCGTTTGTGCCGCACTGGCTGTTCGCGAAGGTCTGCCCGAAAAGGTGGCTCTCGAGTCCATCACAATAAACGCAGCCGAAATTGTCGGGCTTGGCGACAGAATCGGTTCACTGGAGGTCGGTAAAGATGCGGACATAGCTGTATTCTACGGACATCCGTTCGATTTCAGAGCAAGGTGTGTCATGACTGTCGTAAATGGTGAAATTGCTCACGATGAACTCTAATGATATCTTATGCGAAAAGAGCAGTCTGAGGAGCAGTTTAAGAAAAAAACGGCGAGAGCTGCCCCGGGAGGAGCGTTCGGCAGCGGCCGAAAAGGTCGCAAAGAGGGTTATTGCTCTTGAGCAGTACGAAAGTTCACACTGCATTCTTGCCTACATGGCGGCAAAGGGTGAACTCGATGTGTCGCCGATTGTTGAAAATGCAAGGGCGAACGGTAAAAAAATTGCTTTTCCGCTCTGCATTGAAAACAGGGGACTCAGATTGCTCGTTCCGCACTCTCCTGACTCATTTGTGTTCGGTGCGTATGGTATAAAGGAACCGGATGAGCGGGATTCGGATGAAATATCAGTTGCCGAACTCGATTTCATAATTGTTCCGGGTGTCGGCTTTGATGACGAATGCAGGAGGCTTGGCCAGGGAGGCGGTTACTATGATTGCCTGCTTGGGAAAAGCTCGGCATTTGCTTGCGGCGTCGGTTACGATTTCCAACTGTGCGATAAACTGCCGACGGAACCGCACGATAGATCGATTGACTGCGTAGTGTTTCCATGCGGAGTGTACTTTGGAGCAAAAGAGGATAAATAATTTTGAAAATTATTTCAGGGACGAAAAAGGGGCGGAGCTTTGATGCACCGCCCGGAAGAAATACAAGACCGACGCTCGCAAGAGTGAAGGAAGCCATGTTCGGCATGATTCAGTTTGATATTGAGGGACGGTATGTCCTTGACTTGTTTGCAGGCAGCGGGAGTCTGGGCTTTGAGGCACTCTCGAGGGGAGCATCCGAGGCAGTGCTTTGCGACAGTTCCCGCGATGCTGCAAAGTTGATAATGAAAAACGTGTCAACACTCGGCTTCGAGTCAAATGCGAGGGTTTTTTGCTGTGATTGCAACGCACTTATTAAAATGCTGGCAGGCGAGGGGAGAAAGTTTTCTCTCGTTTTGCTTGATCCTCCGTATGCTGCAGGGCTGACGGAAGGCGTTGTAGATGCACTCGTCGAAAATAACCTGCTCGATGAGGGTTGCATACTCCTTGCTGAACATGCTTGGAAGGAACAGTTGAAGATTGAAACAAAGGGTATTATTTGCCGTGAACCGAGGAAATACGGTGATTCGGCAGTGACATATATGGAATTTTTCCCAAACGAGCAGGAAAACGGAAAATAAAGGCGAATATTCCACTTGAGAGGTGAGTACATATGAAAACTTGTGTTTTTGCCGGTTCATTTGACCCGTTCACCGTAGGTCATCTTGACATTGTGAAACGTGCTGCACGTCTTTTTGATAAAGCTTATGTTACCGTTCTCTATAACCCCGGGAAGGACAGAGCCATGTTCAGCGTTGAGGAACGAGTGAAATTGATTCAGGATGCAGTTTCCGACATCGAAAATGTCGCTGTTTCTCAATTCAGTGGACTTTTGGTAGATTACTGCAGATCTATCGGGGCGAGCTGTATAGTGCGTGGTATAAGGTCCGGCAGCGATGTTGAATACGAACACATGCTCGAAGCTGTTAACAAAAAACTTGATGACAGTATTGAAACACTTTACATGCTCTCAAAGCCAGAGTATGCACACATGAGTTCAAGCCTTGTGAGACAATTGATTGAGCTTAACATCGGCATAGAGGATATGGTTCCGAATGCCATGCATGATATAATACAGGAAAGGACGCAAAACGATGGAAGAACAGCACAACGAAAAGGATAGGTATCAGGAAATTGTTGCGGCAGATATTGAGGAGCTGAGAAGGTACCTGCTTGAAGACGCAAAGACTCCCATTCTTTCGGCGAATCCAAATCTCAGACTTGTTGATTCGGAAGAATGGGCAGAAAAGCTTGATGATATCAAGGTTTGCTTGCCCGACAGCATTAAGCGGGCAAACAGCGTTTTGAGGGAAGCAGGGCGAATTATTGACGATGCAAAGGATGAGGCTGATGCAATTATCGACGAGGCCGAGGACATTGCGGATCGAATTGAACAGGAAACGAACGCTGCCGTAAAGCAGAAAACGGACGATGCCGACAGGTACTATAAAAAGCGTACTTCTGATGCGGATAATTACGACAGGGATCAGAGGGCAGCAGGCGAAAAATACTACCGTTCCTGCACAAAGGAAGGCGATGCTTATAAGGCAGAACGTTATGCAGAGGGCGATGCATATTATAACGAAGCCGTCGAAAAAGCTGACGCAGAAGCCGAGCGGATCATTGCCGAAGCAACGGCGAAGGCCGAGCAGCTTATCAGCGAAAATGAGATAACCGTTGAAGCGAACAGGCGTGCGGAGGAACTGAGGAGATTGACAATTGAACGCTCCAACAAGCTCTTTAATAACGCTGTTTCAATGGCTGATGGCATAATGAATGATCTCATGGGCATTCTCGCCGAGTATTACAACGATGTCACTGAAGACCGCAGGAAACTTCAGGATAAGTGGGTCGGAGGAAAGCCCGAACAAAGGAGAGAACCCGAATCCGCTGTACGTGAAGAGAGAGTTGAGGTTTCTTCAAGTCCAGAACGTGACGTTCAGGATGGTGTGGAATACGATGAATACGATGATTACAGTGATAAGGATGACGAACCTATCGGGTTTTTCAACAAAATTAGCGAGAGGATCCTCGGCGGCAGGCGAAAGGACAGCCATGCTTCCGATGACGAGTGATTGACTTACGACGGTGGCGGCTGCGCTGCCGTTTTTTACGCTCTTGTGCGTCGAACGAAAAAAATCGCCGCCAACGATGAAATTGCTGCTGTTATAAAACTCGAAAAGAGCAGTGTGATAAGGTTGAATGCTCTTTCGGCAAGCAGCAATTGAGAGGTGTTGCTGCCGACAGGACTGCCATTATCAAAGAGTGGGTAGAGAGCAAAGCAAATTGCACCTGCAATGAGTGCATGAAAAAACTTTGTCGCAAGATATGGTATTACAGCGAATTTTCCGGTACCGCAGGCTTGTATGAAAACGCATATTCCGCCGAATGAGAGCAATGCGGTTATGAGTGAAAGCTTGCTCCTCAACGAAATTCCGACACCGGAAATGAGCTTTATTCCGTTTGTCATTTCGATTGAACCAAACAGAACGCCTTTTACCACGGGGCTGCTTCGCCGTATGAAGGGGATTCCGTCAATAATTCCTATAAGCGTCATGAAAAAAATGAGTGCTCCGCCAACCCTGAATATCAAAGCGGTGGCATCGCCGATGGATTCAGGTAAGACCTCGGAAACTCGGTTCCTTTTTGAGAAACCGGCAATGCCTCCATCGGCAGCTGTACACTTATTGAAAATGGAAAATACAGTCAGCATCAAAAGTGATGAGCCGTAATGGGCTGCTGCGATGAGCGGAGCAGCCTTCGGAAGGTTGAGCATGCCCGTTGCAACGGTGCCCGCGATAAAAACAGGACCGGAAAGATTGAGACAGGCACTGAATACGCCGCGTCGTTCGGGTGTCATGTTTGCAAAGACAGTATTGACAAGGACACTCCCCGACGGCGAACCCGAAATACAGGAAACAGCAAAGAGACGGAACAGCGTGCCCGTTGCTTTTTTGCTGCTTCCGTCAAACATCCCGAGACGCTTTAATGCGGAAACGCACACGAAAAAGGGAAAAAGTGACGGAAGAACGCAGGAAATAAAAAGCTCAAACCCTGCGGCCGCACCGAGAATTGAGCTTTGACTGAACACTAAAAGACATAGGCAGACGATAATGACTGCCGCTTCTGCAAAGATTCTCATACTCAAAACTATGAGAATAATCAAACCATTATGAGAGCGTTTGCGAATTCGTCTTTTGCTGTTTTGTCAGCCGGATCGGCCAACGCACGCACAGAGCTTGCCATAGAAGTCAGTTCAAAGAGCCTTTTCGCTCTGCTGCTCAGTTTTCTTATATCGGAGTGACGCATAAGAACGGGTAGGGAGGCATTTCTGCACAGCTCGGAGAGAAGTTCGATCTTACTGCCGTTGATGCCGAGTACACGGACAAATAAAGCGTCGGGAGAAGTGAAAAATTCATTTCGCAGTTCCCTTGTAATGCCTAAAACGGAACTCAAAACGATACGCTTTATTCTCGCAAGAGTGTAGCGTCTGCTTTTGACGTTAAAGATGAGTTCACTAAAACTTTGAGAATCCAGTGCCGAGCGATACAGCAGGTTTTCAAGCCCTTCGGATACATCAGTTATTTTTCTGATACCGTCAGGTCCGAGGGTGCGGAGTGCGTAAAGACAAATATTCGAAAGTAATTCGGTGTCTGCAAATGAAAGATTTTTTTCACTGTTCATAATATCGTTTGCAACAGATTTTGGCAATGCGGTACAAGCGTTTTCTGCTTTGCCTGCATGAAGAAGTTTTCTGACGGCAGTGGCAGACGAATATGCCCCGTTTAATTCAGTATCCGAGTAATTACTCCCTATTCGTTTGACGGTATATGCTTTAAACCTGGGAGCGAAGGCTGAGACTGCACGCAAATATTCAACAGCAAGAATATCATTCGGCTGACTCGGTACTTTTTCACTGCTTGCACCGTACATGGCGGCAGGGTAGCTGAGCCCTGATTTCAGCAGAGCCTGAAGTGTTTTTCTGTCAATGTTCGATTCTGCTGCGGCGAGGAGAGGGTCAATGCTGCCCGATTCACTTCCGAAACAGATTCCGTCTACGATTCCCGTACCGTAAAGCAGCTTTACGGCAGCACCAGAGAAAAACTCTGCACTGCTCAACGCAAAAACATCGGGAAGCCCGATGACCATATCTGCCCCATTTTGAATCGCCCACCTTGCTCTTGTAAATTTATCACAAATAGCCACTTCACCGCGCTGAGTAAAGCTTGCACTCATGACAACAATTAAATTGTCAGCATCTGACAGCCGTTTTGCCTCTCGGAGAAAGTAGGCATGTCCGTTGTGAAAAGGATTGAATTCGGCAACTATGCCGATGTTGTTGTGATGCATTGAAAACTCCAATTTTATATTCTCACCGTAGGTTCAAAACCTGTTCGCCTTATGTTATAATACAAACGAGAATGTTAGTCAAGCCCAAATCGGACGTACATTTTCAAGAAAAGCGTCATGGTATGGCTTACCTGGCGTGATGATTCAATAAACAAATGCTGCTTCGAAGATGCGGCAAAAGAAAGGATAAAAGACAATGAAAGTTCTCGTAGTCAACGCAGGCAGTTCATCCCTTAAGTATCAGCTTATTGATACAGAGAGCGGCCATGTTATTGCAAAGGGTCTTTGCGAACGCATTGGGATTGCAAACTCCAATATGGTTTATAAACCCACAGGAAAGGGCAAGCACACATTTGAACGTGACATTAAGGACCACAGTGAAGCTATGAAGCTCGTTGTTGATGCACTTGTTGACCCCGAAATCGGTGTTATCAAGAGTATGGACGAAATTGATGCAGTTGGTCACCGTATTGTTCATGGCGGAGAAAAGTTTGCAGATTCCGTTCTGATTACTGACGAAGTCATCGAAACGGTTGAAAGTCTGAACGATCTTGCACCGCTGCACAATCCTGCAAACCTGACGGGCATTCGTGCTTGCATGGAGCTTATGCCGGGTGTGCCCATGGTTGGCGTTTTCGATACTGCATTCCATCAGACAATGCCTCAGTACGCATACATGTACGGTCTGCCTTACGAAGCATATACCGATCACATGGTTCGCCGTTATGGCTTCCACGGAACCTCTCATAAGTATGTTTCAATGCGTGCTGCTGCGATGCTCGGTAAACCCATTGAAGAGACGAAGATCATAACCTGTCATCTCGGCAACGGTTCTTCAATTACCGCGATCAAAGGCGGAAAGAGCATAGACACGAGCATGGGGCTTACTCCCCTTGAGGGCGTTCCCATGGGTACCCGCTGCGGCAATATCGACCCTGCAATCGTTCTCTATCTCATGAAAAAGCTTGGTCTCTCTGAAAAGGAAATGGATACCTACATGAACAAGAAGAGCGGTATTCTCGGCTTGAGCGGCATTTCAAGCGATTTCCGCGACCTTCGCGATGTTGCAGATGTAAATCCCCGTGCCGAACTCGGTCTTGCAACTTTTGCATACAATGTCAAAAAATATATCGGTGCATACGTTGCCTCTCTCAACGGTGTTGATGCAGTCGTCTTTACAGCCGGTGTAGGCGAAAATTTCTGGGGGATGCGTGAACGTATCATATCCGATCTTGAATACCTTGGAATTGAGCTTGATCGTGAAGCGAATGAAAACTTTGCAGTCGGCGAAGAAGTCTGTGTAAGCAAACCCGACAGCAAGGTTAAGATTTTCATCATTCCCACCGATGAAGAGCTTATGATTGCCCGCGACACCGAGTACATCGTTAACGAAAGCAAATAAAATTGATCGATTTATCCTGCAACGGTGGGTTTTCTGTTTGATGGTCTTGCGCAGGGCATTATATTTTCGTGAAACCCATAAAGACTGTTGACTTTCTCGCCGTTGTAGTATAGAATATGGAAGGTTGTATCGTACAGCTGAAGAATGGAGTATTGTGTGGAACTGAATGTTGCTTTGGAGTTAAAATCGGTTGGTAAAACAACTGAGAGGCATTTTGAAGAGAACATGTCCGATATTGATTTGAATGGACACAGACTTGTCTTTACAATGCCCGTCAGCGTTGACCTTCGGTATGCCTTTGACGGTGAAGGCTTTAACGTTGCTGGTGTGCTCAGCTCCGAACTGTTGATGAACTGCACAAAGTGCAATAAAGAGTTTAAACAGAAATTCAGTGTTGACTTCAGTGAACGCTTCATTAAGGCGTCTGAAGAGGAGGCGGATGAGCTTGAATGCTATCCGTTCAGCGGTGAAGTTTTAAATCTCGATAAGATGTTGCAGGATCTGATAATCCTCAATGCTCCGCTTTACGGTTTGTGCAGACCGGACTGCAAAGGGCTTTGCCCGAAGTGCGGTTGTGATTTGAATATAATGCAGTGTTCGTGTTCGCGAACGGCGAAGAATGCCAGCTTTGCCTCCTTGGAAGAACTCGCACAGCTGCTTAAAGGTGAAGAGGAGGTGTAGAAAATGGCAGTACCTAAGAGAAAAACATCGAAAGCAAGGCGTGACCAGCGTAGAGCAAATTGGAAGCTCACCGTCCCCGCTATTGTTGAGTGTCCCCAGTGCCACGAGAAGAAGCTGGCTCACAGGGTTTGCAGGCATTGCGGTTACTACGATGGCGAACAGGTCATCAAAGTTGACGAAGAAGCATAATGAATTTAACGAGAATACAGGCTGCACTCTGTGTGTGGTCTGTATTTATTTTGGGTGAAAAGATGAAGGTAAGTGAAGCGGTTATAAAAACCATTGCAAAATGGTATGGCCTCGAGTGCAGTGAATTAAGCAGAGTGATTGACACATCACGAGGAGTTAATGATGTGCGGTTAAACTGCATTATATGCGATAAATATGTTATTAAAATCAATTCCGTCAACTGTATCGACGAAGAGAGATTGAGTGAAATTGCAAGGCTGGTTGAACGTTACCGCAAATGCGGTGTGTACTGCCCTGCTTTGATACGAAATGAGGACGGCAAATACTCTCATGCAATTGACATAGACGGAGAAAAATTTATATGCTACACAGAAGAATTTGCGTTGTTTAAAGTCTGCGGCGACACGCCAATGAGCAGAAAAAAGATTGTTGAGCATCTCGGAATTATTGCGAGCAGGTATACAAATATTGATCTTTCGGATACGAATTCGATGTGGAGTCTTATTGACCTTGCACCACTTGATACGGATGTCGACGAAAAGCAGGAAAATCTTGATTCGCTTGTAGAATGCCTGAAAAAAATAAATATCGGCGATCTCGCCGAAAAAGTCAGTTGCTGCAACGAAAAGTTGAGGGAAATTATTTCCTCAAGGTATAAAGAACTGCCGCGCTGTTGTTACCAGGCGGATTTGAATCCGGAAAACATTCTTGTTGATGACAATGGAGAATTTGCCGGAGTTATTGATTTCAACCTGTCAGGTACCGAAGTGAACATAAATTGCTTTTTGAACGAAACGAACTGGTTTCCGCAGAAAGAAGAGTTTGACAGCATGAGCGTTGAAGAAATGCTGACTTGCATGACTGAAAGGCAGAACGAGCTATTGGAAGCAATATTCAGACACTACGAGCTCAATCCAATTGAATGCGAAATGTTCCCGTACTATAAACGAATCATTGATCTTGAGCAGTACCCGAACGTATGCTTTCTTATAAGTGTGCTGAAAGATGAAGAAAGACGAAACAAAGCGGTCGATTTAATTGAAGCAATGATAAGCGAATAAACAAGAAAACACCCTCGTCAATGTATAGTGCCGAGAGTGTTTTGGTTTTATGTTCTCTTACAGCAATGCTGATGCGAATGCGGCTGCATCAAAGGGCTGGAGATCATCAAGGCCCTCGCCGACCCCTATGAAGCGGACGGGGAGGTGGAGTTCATCCTTTACTGCAACGACAACGCCGCCCTTTGCGGTGCCGTCAAGCTTGGTGAGGATTATACCGGTGAGCCCGGCATTTTCGCCGAAAGCCTTTGCCTGTGCAATTGCGTTCTGTCCGGTAGTTGCATCAAGCACAAGAAGTACTTCGAGGGGAACACCCGGAAGTTCACGGTTGATGACACGCACCATCTTTGAAAGCTCATTCATGAGGTTGACCTTATTATGAAGCCTCCCTGCGGTATCACATATGAGAATATCGCAGTGCTTTGCCTTGTAAGATGCAATTGCATCGAAAACTACAGCGGCAGGGTCGGCCCCTTCACCGTGCTTTACAATAGGAACATCGGCTCTTTCGGCCCAGATGCTCAGCTGCTCAGCGGCGGCTGCACGGAAGGTATCCGCTGCTGCAAGCATAACCGATTTGCCATCGGCTTTATACATTGATGCGAGCTTGCCTATGGACGTTGTTTTTCCGACGCCGTTGACGCCGACGATCATGAGAACCGCCTTGTCAGCATCAGGCAAGAATTCGGTTTCTGGCTGCATCGCCTCACTGAGCAGGCGAATCATGACCTGCTTTGCTTCCGTGCGGGTGTGAATCCCATTTGCCTTGAGCTCATTGCGTAAACGTGAAAGGAGCTTTTGCGTCGTATTCATGCCCATATCGGAAATAATCATTGCCTCTTCAAGCTCATCGTAAAAATCATCGTCGATTTTTTCGCCGTTTTCAATAAAGAGACTTCCGAGAAGATTGTCGCGTGTCTTTTTTAGACCATCTTTGAGCTTTGAAAACCAGCCTTTCTTCTTGTCTTTCTTAGTCGATTCCGATACTGCCTCTTCCCTTGCAGGTGCTGCCTCGGCAATAGGAGGATCACATAAGATGGCAGGCTCAGATTCCACAGTTTTAGCTGCTTCGGCAGAGACTGCGGGCTCGTCTGTAACGATTTGTCCGTTGGCAATTGCGGGTTCCACCGAAATCATGGGTTCGGCAGGGACTGTTTGTTCAACGCCAACGGCTTCACTCGCCGTCAAATCATCGGCAGCCTCAGTTAGTTCCTGTTCTGTCATTTCTCCGGAAGAAATGGGGGATGGAGTTTCCTTCTTTTTTTTGTCCTTACGTTTAAAGATATTCCACATATAAAGTTCTCCTTTATTCATTATTGAATTTAGCTGAAACGAGCGAAGAAACGCCTTTTTCCTCCATTGAAACGCCGTAAAGTGCATTGCACACGGCCATTGCTCCTTTGCGGTGGGTAATGATGATAAACTGCGTGTCGCTCGAATACTCTGTTAGATACTTTGCAAAGTTGTCAACATTTGCTTCGTCCAGTGATGTATCAATTTCATCGAGAATGCAGAATGCAGCAGGTTTGAGTTTTAATATTGCAAACAGCAGTGCTATTGCCGTCAATGCCTGCTCGCCGCCGGAGAGCAGGGTCAAAAGCTGAAGCTTTTTTCCGGGTGGCTGTGCAATAATGTCAATATTGCAATTCAATACATCGTTTTTGTCCGAAAGAACCAGTTCTGCTTTACCGCCCCGGAAAAGCTCCGAAAAAGTCTCACTGAAGTTCTTTTGAATGAGTGCAAAGCGAGAGACGAATTCTCGCTCCATAGTCACCGTCAGCTTTGCGATAAGCTCGTTTAGGTCCGCTTCAGCCTTTTTGAGGTCGTTGCTCTGGATACTCAGCTCATCGTATCGCCCCTTGACATCACGATAATCTTCAATGGACGAAGTGTTGACTTCACCAAGCTCCTTTATGCTCCTGCGAAGCTCATCGGCACGAATATGCGATTGGGTGACGGGAATGCTCCTGCGAAATTCACGAGCATTTTCGTACGTCAGCTCATAATCATTCCAAATGCGGTCACAGAGATTCTTTAAATCAATTTGAACTCTGTTTAACGACAACTCACCTTTGTGCCTGCGTTCACGAAGCTCAATCAGCTGATGCGAAATATTCTGCCTGTCTGCACGTTTCTCGTCAAGAGAACGAAGCCTTTCGGCTCTCTCGGCTTCAAGCCTGTGAAGCTCATCAGTGACACTGTCAAACCTTGATCGTTCACTTGACAGGTTGTCTGAAAGTGCAGTGAGTTTATCCTCAAGCAAAACAATTTCTTCCCTTACGGCCTCTTCAGCCTTTTCCTCTTCGCTTGAGGAACTATGATAGGCCTCGATTTCCAATTTTATGCGTTTTTTCTCCGCAATGCGAGAGTCAATTTCCTTTTCTGCGGATGTCAGTCTGACGCGAACAGCGGAGGATTCATCATTCACATTTTGCAGGGAAATGCGAAGCTCGCTTAATCTATCTTGCAGGATTTTAATGTCGCTTCCCGTCACGGCATTTCCGGTTGATAAAGTCGTCTCGGTTTTTTCAGCTTCAAGCTTTTCCAACTTAATGTCAGAAAGAGCATCATCCAGTCGAATTTTCTCCTCATCAAGCTCGGAAAGCTGTTCAGAGTTTTTAATAAGATACTTTCGGACTATTTCTGCTTTTTCTTTGCCGGAAGCAATTTTGAGTTCGCTTGTCCTTAATGCTTCCTCAACGGAGGAAAGGCGGGCATTCACCTCTGAAAGAGAAGCGTTGAAAGAGTCGATCTGACCGTGAAGGGTTGAAATGTCTTTTTCCGTTTGCTTTTCTCTGTCGGCAAGCTCCTCAATTTCCCGCTCGCGGCCGAGCAGACTCAATTCACGCTTCTGAACGCTTCCGCCGGTCATGCTTCCGCCCGGGTTCAAGATATCACCCTTGAGCGTTGCGATTTTGAAGGATGATCTGCTCCTGCGGTTTATTGCAATGCCGGTATCAAGATCGTCAACGATAACTACTCTGCCGAGAAGATTTTCAATGACGCTGCGGTGTGCCGGGGAGCATTCAATAAGTTCGGAAGCAATGCCGAAGCACCCTCTTTCGCTTAGCAGAGAACGCTCGTCGGCATTCAAAAGCTTGGGCCGCATTGCGGTGATGGGGAGCAATGTTGCTCTGCCGTAATCACGGCTGCGCAAGTACTCAATGACGAACTTTGCATCCTGTTCAGTGGGGACAATTATGTTCTGCAATGCAGAGCCGAGGGCGAATTCAATTGCAGTTTCAAATTTTGCAGGCACACTTATAAGCTCTGCAACGACACCTGCTATACGTCTGCCAAGCTCCGTATTGCGTGCTGCATCGTTAAGAAGCCTGCGTACGCTTGTATAGTAGCCCTCATGAGCACGTTTTATTTCACAGAGGACTTTGCTCCTTGAGCGGATGGCAGAGAGCTCGTTTTCAACGCTGCGGAGCTGAACAGAATATGTTTTGATGTCGGAATTAATTTTCTGACTGTCCAGAATGATTGAATCTCTTTTCTCATGCAGCTTTTTGATCTCGGCTTTTGTTTCCGAATCGGAGGATTCAATGTCCGAATACTCTTTTAGCAGCTTTTCTCGTTCGTTCGAAAGACTGAACCGGTTTTCTTTGAGTTTTTCAAGGCGGGAAACGAGGGCAGAGTGCATTGCATCCAGCCTTGAAAGCCTGCTCTTTGCATCGGCAAGCCTGTTCATCGATTCCATCATTGCCTGCTTGCTTGATTCAAGCAAGACTTCATTTTCTTCAATGTCGGAGTAAACGGAACGCAGCTTTTCTGTCATCTGCTCAAGATCAGACTTAAGATCTTCAGCGGAGGAAGAGAAATTGGCAAGCTCAATGTCAATTTCTCCCAGTCGTCCTTCATCGGCCAAAATGAGTCGTTTAAGCTGCTCACGCTTTGCAATATGCTCATCAATGCGTGCTTTTGATGTACTGAGTTTTTCATTCAACAGCTTTTCACTGCCGGCAGAGGCTTCAACACTTGAAGAAAGCGAAACAAGCTGCTGCGAAAGACTGCTGATTGTCAGTGAAAGCTCACGCTCACGCTCCTCCTCGAGCACACAGCCTGCTTCAAGCATGGATTCCTCCGACGCTGCGTGATCGATAGCGGAAGCGAGAGTGGCTACGGAGTCGGTAAGCTGCTTTATACGTTCATTTGATTTATCATATTGGTACAAAAAAAGATTAATCTCGATATCGCGGAGCTCTTCGCGGTACTTAAAATACTCGATTGCTTTTTCACTCTGGAGACGAAGTGGTTCGAGCCGTGTTTCAAGTTCTGAAATAATATCATCGAGCCTTATCAGGTTTTTCCTTGTATTGGCGAGCTTTCGTTCTGCCTCCTCCTTGCGGGTACGAAACTTCATGACGCCGGCAGCCTCCTCAAAAGCCTCGCGGCGGTCGTTGGATTTGTCGGAAAGGATCTCGCTGACTCTTCCCTGCCCGATGATGGAGTAGCCGTCCTTGCCGATACCCGTGTCACGGAACAGGTCGTGAACGTCCTTCAAGCGACAGGGAGTTTTGTTAATATAATATTCGCTTTCACCCGAACGATAGGCGTGACGCGAGACAACTACTTCGGAATACGGAGATGCTAAAGCACCGTCGGAATTGTCAAAGTACATTGAAACTTCACAAAAGGAGAGAGAGCGTCGTTTTTCAGTGCCGCCGAAAATAAAATCTTCGACCTTCTTGCCTCGCAAGGCTCTTGCACTCTGTTCCCCGAGTACAAAGCGAAAAGCGTCCGAAATGTTGCTCTTTCCGCAGCCGTTTGGGCCGAGTATTCCGGTTATGCCGTTTTCAAAAATCAGCTCAGTTCGCTTTGCAAAGGATTTAAATCCATTGATTTCTAATTTGGTTAACTTCATCTGCGGTGGTCCTGTCGTGAGGTAAAAGTAAGCTTATTTGCACCTAATCAATTTGGTTCAATAGTTCAAGAGTCGCCTTTGCGGCATTTTGACCCGCTTCCTGCTTCGTTCCGCCTTCACCAAAGCCATAAACAGTATCACCAATTGTGACCTGCATGGTGAAAACACGCTTGTGATCCGGTCCACTTATTCCGACGACAGTATAACCCAGTTCACCTTTGTGCGTGTGTTGAACGTATTCTTGAAGAAGAGTTTTATAATCCTTGACACTGACTGTTTTAATCGCAGAAGCGATAGTTTCCTTGACAAAACTCAAGATGAATTTTTCTGCATTGTCCATTCCGCCATCGAGATAAATAGCCCCAATAACTGCCTCGAGTGCATCGGAGAGGATGGAAGGCTTTTCGCGTCCGCCGGTGTTCTCTTCACCGTGACTGAGAAGGATATACCTGCCCAAATCAATTTTCTTGGCGGCATCGAAGAGCGAAGGTTCATAAACTGCACGCGAACGAGTCCTTGTCATCATACCCTCGTTCATATGCGGATAATTGTTGTACAGATACTTGCTGACGCAAAGCTCAAGTACAGCGTCACCCAAAAACTCCATTCGTTCGTTATGCAGCTGAGCACGATTTTCGCCTTTCACAAAGGATGAGTGCGTCAGTGCGGTATCGAGCAAAGCGAGGTCAGTGAAGTTGTAGCTGAGTTTTACACACACTTCCTCCAGCATTTCCCGTCTGTGATTGTCAATCATTGGTGTTCCTCCTTTTCACGCAAACAAACCGGGGGAGATAAACTTTTTAAGACACCCCCGGCGTGCATGGCTGAATTTTATTTTGATTCGATATAGCGAACGATGTCGCCAACGGTTTTGAGCTGTGAGAGGTCTTCATCGGGAACTTCGATGTTATAACGCTCTTCAAGACTCATGATAAGCTCAACAACGTCAAGTGAATCCGCTTTAAGGTCGTCAACGAGGCGAGAATCCTCGCGAACGGAATCAAGGGGGATATTGAGCTGAGTTGCAATGCTCTGTCTTACTTCTGTCAGCATGTTTGTTCTCCTTTCGGAATAATTTATGAATCCACTGTATTCTACTGCATTATAACCGTAAAGTCAAATAGCAGCGGTTATAATGCAGGTGAATTGGGTGGTTATTCTTCGATGTTTATTGAAACGGCAGCTGCAATTTTTTCGGTAACGCCGCCGAGTGTCAGTTTTCGGGCCTGCTCAATTGCAGAGCTGATGGCTTTTGCGTCAGAACTTCCGTGAGCTTTTATTATCCCGCCGTTTATGCCGAGAAGGGGGGCTCCGCCGTATTCTTTATAGTCCATTTTCGTTTTCAGCGAACGAAAACTTGATCTGCATATCGCTGCACCGACCTTCGAGAGTGTCTTTGAAGTCAATTCCGCCTTGAGCATGGTCAGTAATGCATGAATCGTTCCCTCCATGGACTTAAGTATCGCATTACCAACAAATCCATCGCAGACAACAACATCGTAGTCTCCGCTCATGACCTCTCTTGATTCGCAATTGCCGAGGAAGTTTATTCCCCCTGTCGTTTTAAGAAGAGCATATGCAGATTTTGTGAGTTCGTTGCCCTTTCCCTCTTCGGCACCGTTGCTGATTATGCCGACACGCGGGTTTTTTATACCGAGAACGTTTTCCATGTAGGCCGTACCCATTGCTGCAAATTGAACGAGGTATTCAGGCTTGCAATCGGCATTCGCACCGCAGTCAATGAGCATGACCGGTCCCTTGAGTGAAGGGAGAACGGGGGCAAGTGCCGGGCGGAGAATTCCTCTTATCCGCTTGACTATAAGGGTGGCCCCTGCAAGCACGGCCCCGGAACTTCCGGCAGAAATGAAGCAATCAGCTTCCTTATTTGCAACGATGCGGAGAGCTTTTACAAGGGAGCTTTCCGTTTTGCGTTTTATCGCTGCGGTGGGGGACTCTTCACAGGTGATGACTTCAGGAGCATGTACTATTTCTATACGTGAAGAATCATAAGCACGTTCCGAGAGCAAACCCCTTATCTTTTGTTCATCGCCCGTTAATATCAGGCAAAAGTCATCGTTTTTTTCAAGGGCATCAAGGCAGCCGTCAATAACGGCGTTGGGGGCATTATCTCCTCCGAAAACGTCGATTGCAAATCTCATCATGGTAATTTCCTTCTTTCATCAAGCCTGTACTGCCGGTATGGTCGGTGTACGCACATTCAACTTGGTAATTATAAAGGATTTTGAACCGTTTATCAATAAAAAAATTGGGAAGATAGATTGAAAATTGCAGCTTTTTGACATGGAAATTTGAGAATTCTCCCTTGCAGAAAAAGGGGATCGGTGATATAATATGTGCGAAAAGGTAAGTACTATTGCGGACTTTAAGAATTGTGCCGCATTGCACGTTACCTGCATGAACAGTGTCTTAACAGGTGGGGTGACCGCAGAAATGCGGTTTTTTAAGAGCCACGAGTTAGTGTTCTCTAACTGACGACACAGGGGTTGACTATGAATTTAATCAATGCCCCAAATGATTGAAGGAGAAAAGCAATATGGCAGAGAAAATTGAACTATCAGGGGTATCGGAAACAATGCTTCAAGCGGAGTCATTGCACGCACAATTGTACTTGATAAACTGGTAAAACAATGGTTGAAAGAGCATTCGGATGCGGTCGTTGTCAATATTGCCTGCGGCCTTGATACGCGATGTTACCGAATGAGCGGTTATATCCACTGGTATAATCTCGACTTGCCTGAAACCATTGCCGTACGGGAAAAGATTCTGCCTGAGAATGGTGTAATCTCGCAAATTGCCATGTCGGCCATGGAGAATTGGGGCAACAAGATTACAGAACAGGGAAGGTCAACATTGATTATTATCGAGGGATTGACAATGTATTTGTCAGAAGCAGACGTAAGACGCATATTCGATATAATCGCTGAGTGTTTCGACAGTGCAACTGTACTTGTGGAAACCATGAATCCTTGGATTGTAAAGCATTTCAAGGAAAAGTCTATTGATGCAAGCAATGCAAAGTTTACATGGAGTGTAAAGAATGGAACAGACCTTGCCGCAATGCTGACGATCTTTCGATTGATCGGTGAACATAGCTTGACGGAGGGCATGGCGGAGTTTGTGCCGATTTATAGGGTTTTGGATAAATTTTCTGCTATACGGAATGTGTCAAATAAAATTATTGTACTCGAGCGGTGCTGAAAAGTCTTAATGATATTCCTTGAAAATACCGGAAAGTCGCGGCAGGTTTTTTCGGGACTCAGAACGTGCAATGCCGTGCCGTAACGGATGGGATTTAACGAAAAATTAAGCCTGTATAAATAAAAAGGGTCGATCTCGCATCAAGACCCGGAAATGAGAGAGCAATATGTCAAAAAAAGCAACGGAATTTCAAAAAAAGAAATGAGCAGAATGTACCGAGGCAAGAAGATATTCAAACCCCTGAACACAGGCTGGATAGATGAACACACGGCTTGTGTCCGCGAATGGGTGGCAAACATCTTTTTCTATCGCAAGGGAGGTACTACGATAATGATTGATGCCGGATATAACTACGATCGGCTGGAGGAAAGAATGGGCTGGCTTGGAATAGACCCGGGAACTATTCGTCATATTCTGATTATGCATCAGGATACCGATCATGTGGGTGCGGTAGAGGACGACAGCTTGGGTTTGTTCAGGGAAGCAACGCTCTATATCGGGGAGACGGAAAATCGTTATCTGACCGGTGAGACTCGCCGCAGGGTCATTTATCGTCTGTATAAGCTCCCTCAGGTGACAATTAACAACAGAAAAGTGCTTCTGCATGACGGTCAGGTATTCGACATTGACGGTATAAGAATTGAGTGCTTTCTTGTCCCCGGTCACACGTGGGGACATATGGTGTATCTCATTGACGACAAGTACCTCTTCACGGGAGATACGATCTGGTTTGGTGCGGACGGTGGATACAGCTTCATTTCCGCACTGGCGGAGAACAATAAGCTGGCAGTCAGGTCACTGACAGAGCTGCAATCAAGGCTGGAGTCTCGCGGACTGCACCCGATATTCCTCACGGGGCACACCGGATGGACAGACAACTTTGAGTTTGCTTTTGCACATAAGGATGAGCTTTGCTCACCGTTTAGAAAAAGAGTGCATGATCCTGCTGCACCCTATGATGCTTACGACGAGTCCGACGACACGGAGAAAAATGCGAAAAGCGGGTATTTGAAAGGAATAGGAAGATGAAAGTATATGAGTTCGGTGCTAAAAATGCACCTGTAATTATGTTGCTTCCCGGCACTTGCTGTCACTGGAAGGGAAACTTCGGGCATGTAATTCCCATGTTGGCACAGGATTTTCGTGTTCTATGTGTCAGCTATGACGGGTTTGACGAAACGGAACAGTCAGAATTTCCCTCAATGATTGAGGAAACAGAGAAAATTGAAGCTTATATAAGAACGCACTGCGGCGGGTATATCCTGGCGGCTTACGGATGTTCTCTGGGCGGCTCTTTCGTGGGGCTGCTGGTATCACGGCAGAATATCCATATGGATTACGGCATTCTGAGCAGCTCGGATTTGGATCAGGCATCCAAATGTGCGGCCAAAATTCAGACAGGACTTTTGATGCCGATAGTTTACCCATTGATTCGGGATGGACGATTCAAGAGCAGGCTTTTGCAAAAGAGGATGGAGAAACGTGCGTTGCAGATGGGCGGCTACGTAAAGGCCTTCATGGAGATGTTTGGCGGTGCACGTCCATATGTGACAAAGAAAAGCTGTAAAAATCAGTTTTATTCGGATTTAATTACGCCGCTGCCCGAAAAAATCGAGGTTCAGGGGACAAAGATTCACATTTTCTACGCATTGAAAATGGGCGAAAAGTATCGTGCTCGCTATGAAAGTCATTTTGCTCATCCGGTGATCCATGAGCAGGATTTGAAACACGAGGAACTGTTGGTTTGTTATCCTGAACAGTGGACACAGCTTGTAAAGAGCATTATTACCGGCAAATGAATGAAAATACTTTGAACTTGGCGGAAAAGCCGTGGGCTGATTGTCATTCAATGTAGATGGGTGGCTTTAACCCGGATGAGACGAAGTTCTTACGAACTTGGGACATGGAGATCTAACGGGCGAACATCCGAAAGATTCTTTAACGAGGTGCAGGCTGCACGCATGCACAGCCTGAGAAGGGAGCGAGTATGAAAGACAGAGAACTTAAAATTGACCGTAAACGCCATGTGCTGTACTCCAAGTCGTGCAAACGGCAGATAAGAGAAAAAATCGCATTGCACTATCCGCCTGAGAAAAGAAATGATGTTTGGGAACGGGTACAACGTCAGTATGCTGACTTTCTCTCGGATTGGCACAAAGATCTCGGCGGCAGGAGGAATTTTCATAACGGAAAAGGGGGTAATTATTACTGTATTGCTCTGATCGCTTACTATGTGACTTGCCGCGATGTTACAAGTCTTGAGGAAATTGAGCAGATGGAGGGAAATCTGTTTCTGCCGTCGTTTCGTATACTCTCTAAATTCGCAGATTGCAACAAGCCGCTGTTTAAAAAGATGCTGTACAAGTCGTTTTTGAATGCCAAACGGCAATGCGATAAATGGGGTGATTTTAAGATGAACATTGCACCGTTTGACCCTGAAAAACCTATTTATTATGAGTTTACTGCATGCCCTGCGGCAGAATTTGCAAAAGAACATGGTGTTATTGAGATCATGCCTGCTTTATGCAATCCGGATTATGCGGCCATGGAGCTGATTCATGCAAAACTGGTGAGGAGGACTACATGTGCCAATGGATGCAAGTGTGATTACACCATCTGTGGAGACAAGGATTTGTTTTTAAAAGAGCATCCCGAATATAGAGATGAATTTGGATATAGGAGGAACAAATAGTGGTTTTGAAGGTAATTGGAGAAGGTCTTGGTTTAGGGGCGTTGCTCGTACTCGTTTGCGTGCTTGCGATAAGGAAAGGTGCAGTCAGCGTTGTTCATCTATACAGTCCGGATGTGCAGCAGCGCTGCGTAACGCTCGGCTTGACGACTCGCAAAAGGATAAGGCGAAACAGTATGATTTTTAAAGCAATCTGTATCCCGAGTTACATTGCATACGTAATAGCATGCGTTTATGTTATCAACGGTGCGAGGGGGTTCTGGTCGGGCTTTTGGCAGATGCTTGTTATTTTGTCAGTTATGAATTTGATTGATCGGTTCCTAATTGATGAGTTGTGGGTGGGACATACGAATGCGTGGACGATCCCGGGTACGGAAGATTTGAAGCCGTACATTACATCTGCCGACAGACGTAAAAAATGGTTGTTTGGTACAGCGGGCATGATCGTTATTGCGGCGGTGCTGGCCGGGATTATGGATCTGTTTGTTTGAAATGAAAAGCATGGGAGAATGTGAATGAAATATAAAATCGAAAAAAACACTGTTCAAGAGACGCTAATTATCCCGCTTTATGCACGAAAGATGTGCTCTGAACTTTACCCTCATTTGTATTGCGACAAGACGGCAATTCGACTGATTCAAGAAATAGACTACGTTTTTTCTCTACTCGAGAAAAAATCGGAAAGTTTGATGCAGAGATTTGGGTTTTTGGAGGTTGCCATGCGGCAAAGTGACCTTGCCCTTGAGGTACGGAGCTATCTGCGGGTGCATCCTTATGCACCGTAGAAGCCATCTGCTTTAGTATCAAAATGAACATGTTTCATTTGTTGCCTCCAAATTCAATCTTCACAATTTGTATTTTCATTACGCCATCCCCCACCTTGGCAAGGAAACGGAAAAATCCACCGACTGATTCATCTTTCAAATTATTATATCCCAACATGTAACCTCGGCTGGAAACAAGCAACCCGCTGTACCATGATGAAATTTCCCTCTTTGCATCGGAAACTGCAAAATATGCACCCACATCACGGATTGCCGCATCTTTTATCCATGTTTTCAGCATAAGTTTGACCGCCTTTTCATTTGCCGCATCGAAAACCAACACGCCGCCCGGAAAGGCCGCCGCCATGCTTTGCACCAGTGATTTAACCTGACTCTTTAAAAAATAGTAAAATACACCTGCCGCAAAAAAACACCACGCCGTTCGAAGCATCGATCGTTTCGAACCATGCTGTATCGTTCAAATCGCAGGGAATATTCTCTTCCCGTTCTCCTGCCGGCAGCAGCTCATTTCGTACCCGAATTACATCAGGAAAATCTAAATTGTAAATTTTGCATTTTCCATTGTCGCAAGATCGCCTGGTATCGTCCAATCCGCAGCCAAGGTTTACAACCGCTGCATAAGGGTGCTGCAAAAACGGTTCCGATTGTGCAATTATTGCTATGCTTGGTGATGACCCGGAGGATTATATGGCTCGTTCGGCAGTGAAATGGCTGCTCAAACTCGGTGTTAATGTTATGACAATGTCACCTGGAAAAAAGGATTACGGGCATCACAATTATCCGTTGGAGCGTATTGAAGCGGCAATTGCTCGCTTGAAATCATATGGGAACAGCAAAATCGGCATTGCGGGGGCCTCTACCACGGGAACACTTGCTTTAACAGCTGCATCGTTTTTTCACGAAATTACATTTACCATTGCAATGACGCCGAGCGATTATGTGTGGCAGGGCTTCATGCAGGGGAAGCTCGACGGCTGTAAGGAATGGCCAATAGAGAATGAATCGCTCTTTTCTTATCGCGGAAAGCCGCTGCCGTACATGCCATTCTGCTATCAGCATCCCAAGTAATGGCAGCTGATTGCCGAGGAAGGTAAAAAGACCGGCAACATTATTGCGTCTCGCAAGTTGTTTGACGATTCCGAAGCAGCACATCCGATTACGGAGGATGAGTTTATAAAAACGGAGGACATTCATGGCAAATTGCTGATAATTGGAGCAGAAGACGATGCACTGTGGGATACCGCAAAGTACATCCATCGAATTGAAAAACGTCTTGCTGAAAAGCCGCACGATTGCGAGGCAGAGACGATAGTTTACCCTCACGGTACGCATTTTGTGTTTCCGGAGGGCATGATGAAGACTATGCTCCCGATAGGTTCCAGTTTGTTTGTCAAGCTGGCTTTTCGAGCAGCAAGGCAGTTCCCAGAGGAATGCAGACAAACGCGTAAGGATATTGACAGACGTATGACCGCTGCAATATGTACGTGGAGGAATTTAAAATGAAATACATCGGATTGGTCGCAAAAACGCCACCGACGAGGAGGTTATTGCAGCGGCTCGCCTTGCCAATTGCGACGAGTTTGCAGAAAAACTGCCCGATAAGTGGAACACCGATATCGGCGAAAACGGTTGTGCCCTTTCCGGGGGTGAACGGCAGAGAATCTCTATAGCTCGTGCGTTTTTGAAGGATGCACCTATCATCTTGCTGGACGAGGCAACTGCAAGTCTGGACGCAGAGAATGAAACACTGATTCAAACAGCACTTTCCAGACTGATTCAAAACAAGACTGTCCTGATTATCGCCCATAGGATGCGTACGGTTGCCAGTGCTGATAAAATCGTTGTGTTATCCGATGGCATAGTAGCCGAACAGGGCAAACCGGATGAATTGTATGCGAAAAACGGCATTTATACCCATATGGTAGAATTGCAGACCGGAAGCCAAAGGTGGACGCTTGGAACAATGTAAAAGAATTTGCTGATGCTGCAATACTGAATTTTATAGCAGATGTATGTTATCGGAAGAACACGTAATATTATTTTGTTCTTCCGATAGTTTTGTTTATTAAATTGCTTTAATCTCGGAAAAATTTTCTCATAAACGATACATAGAACGAATAAACGATACATAGAACGACCAAAACGAGCAGATTTTTTCTCTGCCATTCTCAATGTTTTTTTTGCGAAAAGAGAGTTTGAAAACGAGAAATATATTTAAAAATACGAGAAAAATGCTTGACAAATTCTGTACGGTATGTATAATTAGCAGTGCTGTAAAGCTGAATATCTTTACAGTCGGATGTTTGGAGGTATTGCAATGCAGAGTGAACCGATGGAAGACAGACTGAGATTGGGGCTGCTCCTGGATTACTATGGTGCGTTGTTGACGGAAAACCGCAGAGAACTGCTCAAACTGACACTTGATGACGACCTTTCACTCGGCGAAATTTCCGAACAGAAGGGGATCTCGAGGCAGGGTGTCCGAGATGCTCTGATAAAGGGAAGACAGCAGTTGAATGAATTCGAAAAAAAGGTTGGCTTTGTCCGCCGTGACGAGCAGATAATAAAATTGCTGACGGCTCTTAAAAAAGAACTTTCGACCGAAGAAGTGGGCGTGAGGACGATTTTCGAAGAGTTGGACGAATTACTCGGAGGTGCATATGGCGTTTGAAGGCCTTTCATCAAAGCTCCAGAATATTTTTAAAAAGCTTGGCAACAGAGGTAAACTCTCTGAAAAAGAAGTAAAAGAAGCAATGCGTGAGGTTAAGCTTGCACTGCTTGAAGCGGATGTAAACTTTACGGTTGTTAAAAATTTTGTCAATACGGTATCTGCACGTGCAGTGGGTGCTGAGGTTCTTGAAAGTCTCACTCCGTCGCAGCAGATAATTAAGATCGTTAATGAAGAGCTTGTCAATCTCATGGGCGGCTCGGTCGCGAAGTTGGATTTTGGTTCGAGAAAACCAGCTGTCATCCTTCTTGCCGGCTTGCAGGGTGCCGGTAAAACGACTATGGCGGGGAAGCTTGCTGCGTATCTTGCAAAGACGCAGGGGAAAAAGCCTCTGCTCGTCGCCTGCGATATCTACCGTCCCGCTGCTATAAAGCAGCTTCAGGTCGTCGGCGAAAAGGTGAATGTTCCCGTTTTTGAACGGGGGACGCAGGATCCGGTCAAGACCGTCAAAGAGGCGATTGCACATGCTCAGCACATGTTCCTTGACCTTGTTATCGTTGATACGGCCGGAAGACTTCACGTTGACGAGAGAATGATGGATGAGATTGCCGCTGTAAAAGAGGCCGCGAACCCGGCGGAAGTGCTGCTGGTTGTCGATGCGATGACTGGACAGGATGCGGTCAACGTTGCTAAGTCATTTAATGAAAAGCTTGAGCTTACCGGTGTCATTCTCACAAAGCTCGACGGTGACACAAGAGGAGGTGCAGCTCTTTCTGTAAGGTCAGTCACTGGTAAGCCGATAAAGTTCTCCGGTATCGGAGAAAAGCTCACTGACATTGAGCCTTTTTATCCCGACAGGATGGCTAGCCGTATCCTCGGCATGGGCGATGTTCTGACACTGATTGAAAAAGCCGAACAGGCTTTTGACGAGAAGAAAGCTGCTGAACTGACGCAAAAAATAAAAAACGACGAGTTTACCCTTGAGGACTTTCTCGAGCAGTTCAGACAGGTCAAAAAGATGGGCTCGATGGAAGAGCTTCTTGGCATGATGCCGGGCGTCGATACGAGCAAGCTCAAGGATGTTCAGATAGACCAAAAGGCGACGGGCAGACTTGAAGCGATTATCACTTCGATGACGCCGAAAGAACGTCGCAGACCTGATATACTGAATGCCAGCCGAAAACGCCGCATTGCAGCGGGCAGCGGAACAAGTGTTCAGGAGATAAACAGGCTGCTCAAGCAGTTTGAACAATCCCGTCAGCTGATGAAACGGTTTACGGGCAAAGGGAAAAAGAAGTTCGGCAAACGCCGCGGCTTCTTTGGACTTTAAAAATGAACCAAAAACAAAAATGTTTTGGAATAAATTATTGATTTTTCTTCAGGAGGAAATATTATGCTTAAAATCAGGCTTCGCAGAATGGGTGCAAAGAAGGCTCCCTTCTACCGTATCGTTGTTGCAGACTCCCGTTCACCCCGTGACGGTGCTTTCGTTGAGGAAATCGGTTACTACAATCCCCTCACTAATCCCGCTGAAGTAGTTGTCGATTCTGACAAGGCAAAGCAGTGGATTAAGAATGGTGCACAGCCCACGGAAACCGTACGTGGTCTCTTCAAGAAGAACGGCGTTATCGACTGATGAGTGAGGAAATGAACGAGATCAAGACTGAGAGCATGGTGGCTCTTGTAGAGTATATTGCCAAAAGTCTTGTTGACGAACCAAATGAGGTCAAAGTTACCGTTCAGGAAGATGATGAAGCTGTTAAAATCGTACTCACCGTCGCAAAGGACGATATGGGTAAGGTTATCGGCAAGCAGGGTCGTATTGCAAAGGCAATTCGTACTGTTGTCAGGGCAGCATCGTTGAAGAGCGGAAAAAAATTCCTCGTTGATATCGTTTAAACACATAGATGGACTATTTTCGTATCGGTTTGTTTCTAAGACCGCACGGCGTCAGGGGAGAGGTCAAGCTTCTGCCCCTGACTGACGATGTCCGCAGGTTTTCAAAGCTCAAACAGGCATTTATTGAGTCAAAAAACGGAGAATATCGTCAGATTAGGGTTACGTCTGCAAAAATAGCAGGTGAAAATGCCGTTATTGTTAAGCTTGAAGGTATCGACAGCATGGATGAGGCTGAAAGGCTTCGTGACATGTACATTTGCGTAGATAGGGAGCATGCTGTCAGATTGCCGGAGGGAACCTACTTTATAAAGGATCTCATTGGCTGCAGGGTCTTTCTTGACAGCGGAGAGCAATTGGGTACAATGGTCGATGTATATGAAACCAATGCAAACGACGTGTACGTAATTCAGGGAAGGGAGAAGATTTCCGTTCCCGCATTGAAAAAATTGCTCGATACAGTTGATATTGATAACAAATCAATAACACTGAAGCATGAGGTGTTTTCGGAGGTTGCGTTAATTGAAAATTGATATCCTGACAATTTTTCCGGAGATGTTTGAGAACGTCTTTTCAACGAGCATGCTTGGCAGAGCCTGTAAAAACGGGATAATTGATTTTCGCACGCACAACATAAGGGACTATTCCGCCAGCAAACACAAGAACACTGACGACTACCCGTTTGGCGGCGGTGCAGGTATGGTTATGATGCCGCAGCCGATTTTCGATTGCATTGAGTCGGCAACGGTTGGGTCAAAGGCAAGGTGCATTGTCATGAGCCCGAGGGGCAGAACTTTGTCCCCAGAGCTTGCAATGGAGCTTGCAAAAGAGGAACACATCCTTATTCTCGCCGGACATTACGAGGGGATAGATGAGAGAGTCATGGAGCTGATGGATGATGAAATTTCCATTGGTGATTATGTTCTTACCGGAGGGGAGCTGCCCGCAATGGTGTTGGTAGATTGCCTTTCAAGGTTTATTCCCGGGGTTCTCGGCAGTTCTGAATCCGCAGAGGACGAGAGTTTTTCGGGTTCCGGACTTCTTGAGTATCCTCAGTATACAAGACCGTCCGACTTTAGGGGCAGACTTGTGCCCGAAGTTCTGTTGAACGGAAATCATGCCGAAATCAACAAGTGGCGCAGGCAGCAGTCACTAAAGAAGACGTTTGAAAGACGTCCTGACTTGCTGAATAAGGCAGAGCTCAGTAAGAAAGACAGGGAGTTTTTGGATTCCCTTACACGAAACGAAAATATATAGCGAAAGATCCTGCAATTTAGGGCTTTTTCCCAAATTGCAGGCTTGAAAACGTTTTTTATTTGTGGTATAGTACAATAGTTAGTTGGGTGGTCCGCTGTCCGCGTGTCGGTTAAGAACATCTGTAAATAAGGAGATTATTATGTCAGACATCATCAGAGAGCTTGAAAAAGAGCAAATCCGTACCGACCTGCCTAAGCTTCAGATCGGTGACACCGTACGTGTATTCGTAAAGGTTGTTGAAGGCAACCGTGAGAGGCTTCAGAGCTTTGAAGGTATTGTTATCAAAATGCAGGGCGGCGGAATCCGCAAGACTTTTACCGTTCGCCGTATGAGCTACGGCATCGGCGTTGAAAGGACTTTCCCCTACAACAGCCCCCGTATCGGCCGCATCGAAGTTGTTCGTCACGGTGTTGTTCGCAGGGCTAAGCTCTACTACCTCCGTGAGAGAACTGGTAAGGCAGCAAAAATCAAGGAACGCATCGTTTCCAAGTAATCAGATAAGGAGAATGTCTCCGTTTGCTTCCCGTCCCCGAATGGGCGGGAAGCATTTTTATAAATTTTTATTTTCATCCAATCATAGAAACATGAGGTGATATTATGCAGACTATTAACTGGTATCCGGGGCATATGGCGAAAGCCAAACGCATGCTTGAAGATAATTTGAAGCTTGTTGATATGATAATTGAGGTCGTTGATGCTCGTGCTCCGATTGCTTGCAGAAATCCGGACTTTGAAGAATTGTTTAAAAATAAACTGCGTGTAGTTATACTTAACAAGAGCGATCTATCAAGCAAGGCTCAGAACAAAGCATGGATAAATTACCTCAAGCAAAACAACATAACCGCGATTGAGTTTGTTTCAACGGTCCCATCGATGAGGAAGAGTGCAATTTCACTCATAGAAAAGACGGGCGAAGCTATGGTCAAGCGTTATCGTGCAAAGGGAATTAACAAAATTCTGAGGGCAATGATAGTCGGTGTTCCAAACGTTGGCAAGTCAACCTTTATTAACAGAATTGCAGGCTCGACCAAAGCACAGGTCAGTGACAGACCCGGTGTTACAAGAAGCAAACAGTGGGTTAAAGTTTCTGATTTCCTTGAGTTGATGGACACTCCGGGTCTGCTTTGGGGAAAGCTGGACAATGAAGTGCTTGCAAAACATCTCGCTTACATAGGCTCGATCAGGGACGATGTGCTTGATGTTGAAGAGCTTGCTTCACTGCTGCTGTTTGATCTCATGAGGATTTGCCCGCAGCAGTTGGTCGAAAGATACAAAAAGCTTAATGAAGAGATGGATACTCCCGAAGCTCTGCTTGAAGGCGTATGCAGAAGCCGCGGTTTCATATTGTCCGGTGGTGTCTTTGATACTGAAAGAGCCGCCCGCATCGTTCTTGATGAGTATCGTGCAGGTAAAATTGCAAAGATTGCACTTGAGAACAGCGATGATGTCTTTGACGATATTGATGAAAATTCTGACAGTAAAAACGAAGATGGAGGAATAAATGGGTAACCGGGTCGTGCTCATCAGGGAAGAGAGGCGGCTTGCGAAGCAAAAGCTTGAGAGTGAGAGACTTGATAAGCTGATTGTCAACGAGCGTCCGTTCTGGGAGAAAGGCATTGCTGTTGCAGGTATGGATGAGGTCGGAAGAGGGCCGCTTGCAGGTCCTGTAGTGACTGCATGTGTTATCCTTCCGCCAAATTGTTTGATTGAGGGCGTGAATGATTCAAAAAAACTTTCGGAAAAAAAACGCAGCGAGCTTTCGGTCATCATAAAAGAAAAGGCGATTGCGTACGGCTTTGGACGGGTTGAGCCGGATGTGATTGATGAAATAAATATTCTTGAAGCAACGAAGCTCGCATTTTGCAAAGCTTATTCGGCAATGGGCATTGGTTGCAAAGATGTCTTCGTTGATGCAGTGAAGGACCTTGATATTGAGGCAAATCAGCATCCGCTTATTCACGGGGATGCTGTTTGCTATTCAATTGCCGCTGCAAGCATAATTGCAAAGGTTGAGCGGGATAACTACATGATTGAAATCGCAAACGAGTTTCCGCAATATGGATTTGAACGCAATAAAGGGTATGGAACCAAGGAGCACTGCGAAGCATTGAGCAGATTCGGGCCGTGCAGGCTCCACAGACGCAGCTTTATCAAAAAGTTTATTGGACAGTAGGGCAAGCGGAGGGGCTAATGTCGAGATTGCAGCTTGAACACGGAAGCAAAACTCAGAGGGCTGGGGTGCGAGGAGAAACCATCGCACTTTGGTATTTAAGATTTCACGGTTATCGTTTGCTTGAGAGGAATTATCTTGTTGGACATAAAGAAATTGATCTTATCATGAAAAGAAAAAATACAGTAGTGTTTGTGGAGGTAAAAACGAGGAACCGTGCGGATTCCAGGATCCCAGCACAAATGAGCGTTGACCGCAGAAAACAGCGAAACATTATCGCTGCCTCAAAAACCTATGCCTTGCGAAAAGGACTCAACAAGGTTGTACTGAGAAACGATATTGTTGAAGTGACACTAAAGGGACTTAAAGTGAACCATATTATCAATGCATTCTGATTCTCGCTGTGTTGAGCATGCAGAATAACGGTCGATTACGCTTTTTCCATATTTTTTTACTCAGGGGTTCAAATTTGGGGGATAATATGTTAAAATAAGGCAAGTACGCGGGAGCGTATCGAAAGGAGGAACAGAAATGAACAAACCAACGGCGTTCCCAACTGAGCAAGTCCTGTTTGCGGCATTCATGTCGTTCGCAGTGTATTTGCTTATTGCAGCGTTTTATTCAGGAATAAAACGTGAAAGAGCATACCTTAAGAACGGTGCTTTGGACAAGGGAGACAACTTCTTTGTTGTCTGGGCTTTAGCGGCTGCACTCGTGATAAGGCTGGTGCTTTCGTATTATATTGTAGGTCATAAAACCGACATAAATTGTTTTACCGCATGGGGCGGAAGAGTTGCTGCTGTGGGGTTCAAAAATTTTTACGATGGTTTCGCAGACTATCCTCCCGGCTATATTTATGTACTTGGTCTGATGTCAAAAATCTCAACGGCCTTTGGGCATGGAATATATGCAGCTGATGGATCGTATGACGCTGTATGCGTTGCTTTGACAAAACTGCCTTCGATACTTGCAGACATCGCTTCAGCATACCTTGTTTTCAGACTGGCAAGGAAGAAACTTCGTTTTATCCCGTCTGCTCTTTTGATGCTGATGATTGCATTCAATCCGCTGCTCGCATACGTATCCGGTGGTTGGGGGCAGATCGACCAGATTTTGACGGTTCTGCTCGTCGGTTCGATCCTTCTTCTCACATACAACAAACCAATTCTTGGCGGCATTGTTTACGGTCTCGCCATATTGATGAAGCCGCAGGCACTCATGGCAGGTCCGCTCATGGCAATTGCATACATGTTGTATGTGTTTGATGACAACTTTTTTAAGGCAGCGGGCTGCGAATGCAAAGACAACCGCAGTGTTCGGTTCCTCAAAACCTGTGCGGCTGTCGTCTGTGCGATTCTGCTGATAATCGTCACCGCCATACCGTTTGCATCTGATAAGATGCCATGGTACGAAATTATCCTCGAGAAATATCTCGGTACTGCAACGTCCTATAAATACGCCTCAGTCAATGCATACAACCTTTATTCGCTTGTCGGTGCAAACTGGAAACGTATTGACACAGTTGCGTTTATGGGGATCAATTACGGTCAGCTTGGTACTTTCGGGATGGTAGTCTCCGTTGCGTTCGGCGGTTTGCTTTATCTGTTTGGGAGAAAGCATAATCCTGGGGCACTGCCTCTTGCTGCTGCTTACACCTTTGCAGGGTTGTTCACGGTAGGTCACTACATGCATGAGAGGTATCTCGTCCCGTCACTGCTTCTGCTGATGGTTGCATACATAATGTATTCTGACAAACGACTGCTTTGGACTTTCCTTGCGTACACACTCACTCTTTCAGTGAACTGTTTCGCAGCATTTTACTATAGCGAATTGTTCGAATACGGCTTGTATTGGGATGAAAGGATAGTGTTCTGGTGTTCGCTTGCAAACGTACTCGTCTTCGCCGCGTTCACTGTTGTTTGCGTGATGATAATGATTAAGAATAAAATAAGCAGTGATGCTTTTATTGATGAACCATTTGAACGGGGCATCGAGCCCGCCAAGACGGCAAACTGATTGAAAGGAACAAATGAAATGAAAAGAGTTATATGCCTGACTTTGTCCGTGCTGCTTGCACTGCTGATTTTGCCGATGGGCATTGCACTTGCGGATGAAAATATTGCAAAAAACGGTGACTTTGAGATTCTCGGTGCAAACGGTATTTATCCTGCCGGTTGGGATTTTAAGGATTATCTCAATGACGGTTCAACAAGTAAGGGTGCTATCGAGCAGGATTCAGAGAGGGGTAATGTTGTAAAAATAACAAGCTCAGCTGAAAACGACGCAAGATTTGTGCAAACACTTACTGTAAAGCCAAATACAACCTATAAACTCACTTGTTATATCAAGACGGAAAATGTTTCGGGCGGTGCAGGAGCTAACATTGCTCTTGAAACTGTTATGGCCCGTTCAACCGCATTGACAGGTACAAACGACTGGACAAAGGTCGAGCTTGTAGGCAAAACAGGTCCCGATCAGAAGGAACTCATCGTCGGTTTCCGCCTCGGTGGATTTGGTGCAACTTGCACCGGAACTGCATGGTTTGATGAGTTCACAGCAGAGAAAGTCGATTCATACCAGGGATCTGTCGTCAACTTCTTTGCGGATCAGAGCGGACAGAACAACAATAACAATGGTAACAATAATAACAACAGTGTAACTTCCGAAGACCTTGTTCAGGCGAAAGCAAGGACGAGAATGGTTGTCATCATGCTTTTTGTCTACATAATTGCCCCTATCGGAATTTACCTGCTGCTTGCGAATGAACGCAGGAATGATAAAGCACGCAAGTATCCGTATGCAAAGACTCCTGCTCAGCTTGCTCCATCGCTCTTCGATACGAAACCGGAACTTCCGAAAAAGACCGATACAAAGCTGCATTATACAAAAAAAGACTGGATCTTCGTCTGTGCATTGACTCTTGTCTATGGCGTAATTGCCGTGACCAATCTCGGTTCAACAAAAGCTCCTGAGAACCATTGGGTAGGTGAAGTCGGCGATACGATTACATTCACCTTCGATGGAAATGTCCGGATTGGGAAAATCTGGCAGGACAGCGGCATTACCGACAAGGCAACCTATACGCTGACCGATGATTCCGGAACAAGTACATCTTTTGAAGAAAAGTACACGGATATGTATCGTTGGAAGACCGTTGACACAAAGGGTATGGGTTCGAACGGTACGTCAAAAGTTGAACTTCGAGTCACCTCAGGTAAGGTCATTCTCAATGAGATTGCGTTCTTTGATGATGCAGGGAATCTCCTTTCTGTCAGTGTTACCGATGACAGTGCTGCTGCCGCAGTGGATGAACAATCCTTTGTGCCGGAGTATGCAAGCTACATGACGGGCATGTACTTTGACGAACTCTATCATGCGAGAACAGCTTATGAAAATATCAACAAGCTCAGTGTCTATGAGATTTCGCATCCTCCCCTCGGTAAGCTGATAATCTCGGTAGGCATCAGGATTTTTGGCATGAATCCGTTTGGATGGAGAATTATGGGTGCTTTGTTCGGCGTGGCGATGATTCCGCTCATGTATGCATTCGGCAAGCGTATGTTCAAGCGTTCTGAGCTTGCACTCCTTGCAGCCGGCTTGTTTGCATTCGACTTTATGCACTTTACTCAGACAAGGATTGCAACAATCGATGTTTACGGTGTTTTCTTTAACCTGTGCATGACATATTTTATGTACAAGTTTATCAATATGGATCTCGGAGACAGTCTTAAAGATACGCTTAAACCCCTTGCCCTGTCTGGATTGTTCTTCGGTATCGGCAGTGCAAGCAAGTGGATTTGCATCTATACCGGTGCGGCTCTTGCGGTCATGTTCTTTGCTAAGATGATTGTGCTTTGGGTTAAGGCGAATAAGATCAACAGGACAAAGTACACTAAGGCCGAGCTTGACGAGCCTGCAATTGAAAATGCAAAGAACTATCCGAAGCGGTTTGGCAAAACCTGTTTATGGTGCGTACTTTTCTTCATCATTGTCCCCGTGATAATCTACTGTGCTTCGTACAAACCTTACTGGGATGCGGAGTGGAAGGATAGAGCAGTTAACGCAAAGGTGAATGAAATGTACCTTAACGGCGAACTGAAGTATGGAGATGAGGTACCCGAAAAGGTGCTTTCGGCAACGGAAACTGTCAAGGCGTACCTCAAGGGTGTATGGGATAATCAGACATATATGTTTAATTATCACAGCGGTCTTGATACAACTCATCCCTACCAGTCTGCATGGTATGAGTGGCCGCTCAGCAATAGACCGATTTGGTTCTACTCAGGATACAACACTCCCGGTGAAGGTACCTGTGGTACGATCTCGTCCTTCGGTAACCCGGCTGTGTGGTGGGTATGCTTCCTCGGGACGCTGACACTTCTGTTCATGTTCCTCAGAGGCAGAATACGATTTAATAACGACTTCGCATTCATCTTCATCTGCATGGGTTCTACAATGTTGCCGTGGATGCTTATTTCGAGGTGCGTGTTCATTTATCACTACTTCGCAACGGTTCCGCTGATCATCCTTGCCAGCGTTTACGTGCTTAAGCATTATGAGGATAAGTACTATTATTGCGTTGAACCCAACGAGTTTATGCTTCCCGCAAAGCACAAGGGTGTACTCTGCATCAAGTGGGTATGGCTCGGGGCTGCCGTGCTGCTGTTTGGTTTGTTCTATCCTGTCATTTCGGGTGTTCCCGCAAAGACAGCATACATAGACGCTTTGCAGTGGCTGCCTACATGGACATTCAGAGGCATATGGCATTAACGGAGGGGCTTTATGGAAACAAATGACAAAAGCATTGGTCGTCCTTCCGAAGGGAAGAAAAGTTTTATTCAGCTTATAAAGTTTGCGATTGTCGGTGCAAGCAACACTTTGGTCGACTTGGTAATCACTTCAGTGCTGAATGCAATTTTTACCTGGTACTATGCTGCAAAGGTCATCGGCTATTGCTGCGGGATCGCAAATAGCTATTTGCTCAACAGCCGGTGGACGTTTAAGGAAGAAAGGCGAAAGGATACTCGGGAGATAGTGAGCTTTATTGCCGTGAATCTCGTCGTCCTGCTGATTTCCCTCGGTCTTATGAGTCTGTTTAAAAACAACCTCAAGCTTGATACCGTTTGGATGGACCTTGGGTTGCCATCGTGGCTCACAAAGATAATTAACGGTGAGCGTGCGTGTATGCTCCTTTCAACCGTTATCTGCCTTATTGTGAACTTTGTCGGCAGTAAGCTGTTCGTTTTTAACGGTAAAAAGGAAGAATAAAATGATTTTTGCCGGGGGGAGTCTTATGGGCTTCTTCCGGCAAACTTTTTTTGTCAACACGGAGGTTTAAATGCTCGCAAAAATACAGAGTTACGGACTAATGGGACTTGCAGGCTATCCGGTTACAATTGAGGTTGATATTGGATACGGACAGGCAAAGTATGAGACGGTGGGCTTGCCGGATAATGCCGTCAAGGAATCCAGGGAAAGGGTACGCTCAGCGATAATAAATTCCGGGTTCGAATTCCCGTGCGTCCATACCGTTGTCAACCTTGCTCCTGCAGACATCAAAAAAGAAGGTTCTGTTTATGATTTGCCGATTGCAATAGGCATCCTTGCGGCAAACGGCGACATAAAACAGGAGACGGTCGGAAATTGGCTGATTATGGGTGAGCTCGCTCTTGACGGAACTGTCCGCGGAATAACCGGCGTGCTGCCCATGATAATCGATGCCTGCTCAAGGGGCTATAATTCAGTCATCCTTCCGAAAGAAAATGCGGCAGAAGCAATGTATATAAAAGATATAACGGTCATCCCGGTTGAAAGTTTGTCGGATGCCGTGCTGTTTTTGCGTGGGTTCAGCAATATAGAACCTCAGCCGTATGTGGAATGGCAGCAGATCGTTCATGAGTATGATAATGACTTTGCAATGATAAAAGGTCAGCAGTCAGCTAAACGTGCTGCCGAGGTTGCCGTCGCAGGAAACCACAATATTCTTATGATAGGAACTCCCGGTTCGGGTAAGACGATGCTTGCAAGGAGCATACCATCAATTTTACCGTCACTTTCAAACGCCGAGGCTCTTGAAATAACCAAAATTCATTCCGTCGCAGGTATTTTGAGGGGGCGAATGGGCATCGTAACAGAGCGTCCGTTCAGAACGCCGCACCACTCGGCCTCGATACCATCGCTCATAGGTGGGGGTCCAAAGGCTTTGCCCGGAGAAATCAGTCTGGCTCATTACGGAGTGTTGTTTCTTGATGAATTGCCGGAATTTCCGAAACCCGTGCTCGAGGCCTTGAGACAACCTCTTGAAGACGGCTTTGTTTCGGTAACGAGGACAGCTGCAAAGGCGGAATATCCTTCGGATTTCATGCTAGTTGCAGCAATGAATCCGTGTCCGTGCGGAAATTTCGGCTCAAGGAAGCAGCAGTGTCGGTGTTCAAAGTTTCAAGTTGAGAGGTACAGAAACAAAATCAGCGGACCGCTGCTTGATAGAATAGACATTCATGTTGAAATGACTGAAGTGGGCTATGATGACTTGACCGGTAAGCAAGCCGGAGAACCATCTGCATTGATAAGGCAGCGAGTTGAAGCCGCACGGGCGATCCAGAGAGAACGCTTTAAAGATGATGGGATTTTCTTTAATGCACAGATGAATTCGAAGCAGATAAAGAAATATTGCTGTCTTGGCTCCGATGCTGAAGAACTTATGAAGCTGTCATTTGCGAGACTCAACCTATCCGCAAGAGCTTATGACAGGATAATAAAAGTCGCAAGAACAATTGCAGATTTGGCAGGGCAGGAAAATATAACAAAAGCTTGCGTTGCAGAAGCACTGCAATACCGTTCTCTTGATAGTAAGTATTGGGGGAAAGAATGAATTTGACAACAGCGGATAAATTATTTGTATGGCTCAGCCAGTGCTTTGAATGCAGCCCTAAACAGGCGATGGATCTTGTTGAAGCAAACGATGGAATTGAACAGTTGCACAAAAACGTATCTTTGGGCAAAATTGTCTCAAATAGGGAACTTTCAAAGGACAAATATGCTCTTCTTACAAACAACTCGCCAATTCCTCTGATTGAGGACTATATTGAGTTGTTAAACAGGAACGGAGTGTTTCCGCTGACGATAGCAAATGATTTGTATCCGAATTTACTGCGAGAAATCTATGATCCGCCTTTGGTTTTGTACTGTCGTGGAAATTACGAATCTCTGAATGAGAGCTTTCTCTTTTCAGTCATAGGCTCAAGGCATTGCACGGAATATGGAGAACAAATGACGAAATATTTTTCGTCTCAGCTCGCACAGGGCGGAATGACCGTCGTTTCAGGACTTGCTTACGGCTGTGATGCCTATGCTTCAAGGGCCGCTCTCGATTCAGCAAATTCAGCTCTGCCAACTGTCGCTGTACTTGGTCAAGGAGTATGTGTGCGAAAAAATGATTCTACAGCAAAACTTATGGACGAAATTGTTCAACGGGGGCTTGTCATAAGCGAAATGCTCCCCTTTTCAAAAGCAACGAGGTATTCATATCCGATGCGAAACAGAATAATCAGTGGAATGAGCAACGGATTGCTCGTGGTCGAGGCGGGCAGCAAGAGCGGGACCATGATAACTGCCAATGCAGCCGTTGACCAAAACAGGATGGTCTTTGCCGTCCCGGGAAGGTTAACTGATATGATGAGTACGGGAACGAACAATCTCCTTCAAATGGGAATGGCTCAACCGGTATACGGACCCGAAGACATTTTCGAATACTATCGCATGAACTTTCATGGAGTAAGTCTTAAAGAAAACATAGAAGATGCTGAGAAAATGCGACAGAAAATGACAACTGAGCAAAAGTTGGTGTACGATTTGCTCATTCATGGGGAAAAATCTTTTGACAGTTTATGCGAACTGTCCGGCTGGTCGGTAGAAAAACTGAATTTATGCTTGACAGAAATGGAATTTTCGGGTTTAATAAAACAGTTGCCGGGGAGAGTCTATTCTGTATGACGAATAGGCTTTGTGTTGGTATTTAGAGTTAACGGCATTGCTCTTAAGCCGAGAGCAGGAAGAACTCTGCCGGGCTTTGAGTTGTATAAATGTAGTGAATGCAGCAATGAAAGTCAACTGCTTCACAATTTTTAACGAAATGAGGTTTTGCTATGGCAGCAGATACTTTGGTTATTGTTGAGTCGCCATCAAAAGCGAAAACTATAGAGAAATATCTCGGTTCAAAATATAAAGTCATTGCATCGAACGGCCACGTGAGAGATCTTCCCAAGAGTCAGCTCGGTGTCGATGTCGAAAATAATTACCAACCGAAATATATAACGCTGCGAGGCCGAGGTGAGGTCATTGAAAAGATACGCAAAGAGGCTAAGAGTGCCAAACGGGTTCTTCTTGCGACTGACCCTGACCGTGAAGGCGAGGCTATTTCTTGGCACCTTGCACATATGCTTAAAATGGATGAGAATCAGCCATGCAGAGTGGTGTTTAATGAAATAACAAAAAACGTTATAAAAAAATCAATAGAGCACCCGAGGGTGATCGACAAAGAGCTGGTAGATTCTCAACAGGCAAGGCGTGTTCTTGACAGGCTTGTCGGTTACAAAATCAGTCCGTGGCTTTGGGCAAAGGTGCGTCGCGGTCTTTCGGCAGGCAGGGTTCAGTCGGTAACGACGAAAATCGTCTGCGACAGGGAACGTGAGATAAACGACTTTATTCCCAAAGAGTATTGGACCATTGCCGTTAAGCTCCTCCATGGAAAAAAACATTTTGAGGCGAAGTTCTATGGCTATGATGGTAAAAAAATGGAGCTTTCGTGTGAGGAAGAAGCAAAGAAGGTCGTTGCCCTATGCAGTAATGCAGGCTACACCGTTAAAGACATTAAAGTCGCAAAAAAAACACGTCACGCTCCTGCACCGTACACAACGAGCAGCATGCTTCAGGATGCATCCAACAGAGCGAGCTTGCCGTCAAAGAGGACGATGCTTTTTGCCCAGCAGCTCTACGAGGGTGTTGAATTGCCGGGAAAGGGCAATGTTGGCCTTATAACCTATATGCGTACGGATTCCGTACGTATTTCTGACGACGCTCAGAAGGCAGCCCGAGATTATTTAATCGAGAGATTTGGTGCTGAGTATGTTCCGGATAAGCCCAATGTTTATAAGGGTCGCAATGGTGCACAGGATGCACACGAGGCGATTCGTCCGACGAATGTTGAACTTACTCCGGATATGCTTAAGCCGTCTCTTGAATCGGGTCAGTATAAACTCTACAAGCTGATTTACGAACGCTTTCTTGCCAGTCAGATGAGTGATGCCGTGTTTGAATCGACTTCCGTTGCTATTGACACGGACGGAAGCGAGATTTGCACGTTTAAAGCAAACGGTTCTGTTAAGTTGTTTGACGGCTTCACGGCGGTATATGCAATGGGTGCGGACGATGAAGATAAAAAAAGCGTTACACTGCCTTCAATGACAGTGGGCGATACACCGAAGTTTGAAAGCATAACTCCGAAGCAGAACTTCACGGAACCGCCGGCAAGATACACTGAGGCGTCGCTTGTCAAGACACTTGAAGAACTCGGTATCGGTCGTCCGAGTACCTATTCTCCGACTATCTCTACTATTATCGACAGGGGGTACGTCACTAAGGAAAAGAAACAGCTCGTTCCGACGGAGCTGGGATTCATTGTTACAAAACTAATGGAGGATAACTTTAAAGATATTGTCGATATCAAATTTACCGCTGATATGGAATCAAAGCTTGACCGGGTTGAGGAAGGCAAGGTTCAGTGGCAGACGGTTATCGATGGATTTTACAGTCACTTCAAAGATGATCTTGAAAGGGCGTTCGAGGAAGCGGAGAAAATCAAGGTCGAAGACGAGGTTTCCGATGTGCCGTGCGATAAGTGCGGTGCAATGATGGTTTACAAGATGGGCAGATACGGGAAGTTTCTTGCCTGCCCGAATTATCCCGAATGCAAAAATGCAAAGCCTATAATTGAGCGAATAGGCGTCAAATGCCCTAAGTGCGGTGCAGACATCATCAAACGTAAGGGTAAAAAGAAGATTTTTTACGGTTGTGAGCGTTACCCCGATTGCGATTTTATTTCGTGGGATATGCCTGTAGACATGAAATGCCCCAAATGTGGCAAACAGCTCGTCAGAAAAATTGGAGCTAACGGTTCGTATGTCGTTTGCCCCGATAAGGCAGGCTGCGGCTACGTTATGAGGAAGCCTGAAAAAGAAACTGAAGAATAACGAAAGGAATCGGCATGGTAAAAGTTAATGTTATCGGAGCAGGGCTGGCGGGCTGCGAGTGTGCAATGGTGCTTGCAGAGTCCGGAATTGATGTTAATTTGTATGACATGAAACCCTCAGAAAAGTCACCTGCACACAGGTCTGACAATTTCTGCGAGCTTGTTTGCTCAAATTCGTTCCGTGCCGATAAGCTTGACAATGCCGTTGGGCTGCTGAAGCAGGAGTTGCGGCAGCTTGGCTCACTGATTATGAAGTGTGCCGATGAAAACAGAGTACCGGCAGGCGGTGCATTGGCAGTTGATAGGGAAAAGTTTTCAAAAGCGGTGACGGATGCGATAAGGTCAAACAAACACATCGAAATAATAAGTGAGCGTGTCGATTCAATTCCCGATGGACCGTGTGTCATTGCAACCGGTCCGCTTACAGATGGGGAGCTTCTGAGATCGATTGAGTCCATGCTCGGCGATAGTTTGCATTTTTTTGATGCGGCAGCACCGATAGTCACTGCGGAATCTCTCGACATGAGCAAAATTTTCTCAGCCTCAAGGTACAATAGGGGCAATGATTATCTTAATTGTCCAATGACGAGACTTGAATATTTTAAGTTTATTCGTGCATTGACGGAAGCAGAGACTGCTACGCTGCATGAATTTGAAAGACTTAACGTATTTGAAGGCTGCATGCCTGTTGAGGTTATGGCAAAACGCGGCGATTTAACACTTGCTTACGGTCCGATGAAACCGGTTGGACTTGAAGGCTGCAAAGCAGGCGACGGCAAAAAGCCATTCGCCGTCGTCCAGCTTCGAAAAGAAAATGAAGAGGGAACATTGTTCAACATCGTCGGATTCCAGACTAACCTGAGGTTCGGTGAACAGAAACGCGTATTCGGGTTAATCCCCGGTCTTGAAAATGCAGAGTATATGCGTTATGGTGTTATGCACAGAAATTCTTTCCTGCAATCGCCTAAACATCTCACGCCGTTTTATTCGCTGAGGACAAGAAAGGATCTTTTTTTTGCAGGGCAGATCACGGGTGTTGAAGGATATGTTGAGAGTGCGGCGAGCGGTTACGTTGCCGGACTTAACATGAGCAGATTTTTAAGAGGTCAGGAACCGTTGGATTTCACGAGAAAGACTGCGATAGGTTCGCTTGCACACTATGTGAGTGGGTACAACGGTGGTGCTTTCCAACCGATGAACGTTTGTTTCGGTATAATGGAAATGTTGCCTGAGGCACCAAAGGAAAAGTTTAAGCGTTTCCTTGCCATTTCCCAAAGAGCATTGGATACGCTTGAGCAAATAAAAAAAGAAATTTAATGATTGAGAAATAGAAAAAGGAGTTACTCGTATGGAAATCAGAGGAACTACTATATTGGGTATCAGAAAGAACGGCGAATGTGCAATTGCAGGCGACGGTCAGGTGACACTCGGAGAAACTACGATAATGAAACATACTGCAAAGAAAGTTCGCAGGATATTTGATGATAAAGTTGTTATAGGGTTTGCAGGTGCTGTTGCAGATGCATTCACGCTCAGCGACAGGTTTGAGGCAAAGCTCACAAAGCATGGAGGGAGCCTTCGCCGTGCGGCAATTGATCTCGCACAGGATTGGAGAAACGATAAAGTCATGCGTAAGCTAGAGGCACTGCTCATTTGTGCAGATAAAGATGACTTACTGATTGTTTCTGGTACGGGAGAAGTTATTGTACCTGACGATGGCATTGCTGCGATCGGCAGCGGCGGCATGTATGCTCTTGCGGCGGCACGGGCATTGAATGCGAACACTGAGCTTCCGGCCAAGGAGATTGCCGAGAAGAGTTTGCTCATAGCATCGGAAATTTGTGTTTATACCAACTCACATATTACCGTTGAAGAGGTCTGAGCGGACTGCAAATACATTGAATGAAGTTTGTGAAGGAATGGAATAATAATGCTTACACCAAAACAAATTGTTGATTCTTTAGATAAATACATTGTAGGACAGGGCGATGCAAAGCGTACCGTTGCGATTGCCTTGCGTAATCGCTATAGACGCAGCAGACTTCCTGAAGAAATGCGTGAGGAGATTATACCTAAAAACATAATTATGGTTGGTCCTACCGGCGTCGGAAAGACAGAAATTGCGAGGCGGCTTGCAAAGCTCGTGGATGCACCGTTCGTAAAGGTTGAAGCAACCAAGTTTACGGAAGTAGGTTATGTCGGCAGGGACGTTGATTCAATGGTTCGTGACCTCGTGGAAGTATCAATTCGTCTTGTAAAGCAACGTTGGCAGGATAAGGTTCGCGTTGCGGCAGATGCAGCGGCAGAGAAGAAGATAATCGACATTCTGTGCGGAGAAAAAACGCAAACGAAGAATGATAACAATCCGTTTGCCGATTGGGGCGAAGGACTTAAAAAGCTTTTTGGTTCTGCAAATGGTGCGGAGGAAACAAAGGAAGTTGCCGTTGCCGATGCAGAGCAGGCAAAGACTTACAGCGACAAGCGTGCAAGGATTGCCGAGGAATTGAGAGCGGGTCAGCATGAGAATGATATTATTGAAATCAATGTGACAGAGTCAGGTCAGGGTAGCGATTCTCTCATTGCAATGGGTATTGACGTCAATCTCAACGAGGTTTTCGGCGGTGCTTTGCCAAAAAAGACCAAGTGCCGCAAAGTCACCGTTGCCGAAGCGAGAAGGATCCTATCTTCTGAGGAAGCGGAGAAGCTTATCGATATGGATGAGGTTACCCGTGAGGCAATTGATAAAGCTGAGCAGGATGGCATTATCTTTATCGATGAAATTGACAAAATTGCTGCGGGCAACGGCGGAAATGGTCCCGACGTTTCACGGGAAGGAGTTCAGAGAGATATTCTTCCAATTGTCGAAGGCAGCACAGTGAGTACGAAATATGGACCCGTCCGCACAAATTATATGCTATTTATTGCGGCAGGAGCTTTCCATGTTTCAAGGGTGAGCGACCTTATCCCTGAGCTTCAGGGTCGTTTCCCCGTTCGGGTGGACCTGGATGCACTCACGATGGAGGATTACGAGCGTATTTTGATGAAACCGCAGAATGCAATTACTAAACAGTATGCGGCTTTGCTTGAGACGGATAATATCAGAATCCATTTTGAGCCGGAAGCAATTAAGGCTATTGCCGCGGCGGCCTACGCTGCCAATGAAAACAGTGAAAACATCGGTGCAAGACGATTGCATACGATTGTTGAAAACCTGCTGGAAGACATTTCTTTCAATGCGACGGGTGAACATCCAATGATTGATGTTGCCATAGACGAAAAGTATGTACGAGAACATATTTCGCATTGCGGTGAGGATGATCTGGGGAGGTATATCATCTAACACCATGAAATTTCTCTGGAGGTAATATAACCAAAAGGAGGAAGCAAGCTGATGCGTACTGAAAAAAAACACCACCTGCTTGTAATCACAATTGTGTTTACACTCGTTGTGTGCATTGCAATGCAATGTTTCACTATGGGCTGTTCAAGCACACAGACTGGAAGGAAGGACGGAAACGTTACACCGGATACCACGAGCGAATTAAATTCTGCCGGGGTAGAAGTGCATAATTCCCAAACCGTTGAAACGCAAATGACCATAACAATGGAGCCGACACCCGCTCCGACAGCAACCTCGGAGATTAAGTTAAGCCCCATGCCAACAGAGACGGTTCCCGTTGACACACCGATACCAATACCGGTGAGTTCGATGCCGTATGCCCCTGCAACGTATCCGCCGATGACGGAAATGGATTATGTTCCAGGTTATACGACGGAACAGTATGTTAATGTTCGTGCAGAGCCATCAACTGACGCAGATATTTTGCGTATTGTTAAGCTTGGCACAGCCGTTTACATCACAGGAAGGAACGATGATTGGTTCAAGGTTGAAATTGATGGAGTTGAAGGGTATATCGCAAGACCCTATGTTATGTCAGGGCAGTATGAAACTCCGACTCCGACCCCTGCACCTACACCGAGGCCCACACCGAAGCCTACACCTTCTTCAATGTACACCGTTCAACCGGGGCAGTTCAGTGAATACGATATTAAACTTGTTGCCGCTCTGATCCATGCAGAGGGTCCGGGCAGTACGAAGGTCGGCTATCGTGCAATTGCAAGCATAATCTTAAATAGAGTTATGAATGGTTCAGGGTGGTTTCCGAACGATGTTTCGGGTGTGCTTTTTCAAAAAGGTCAATTTGGCTACAGCCGAGCATACCTCGAGTCTTTAAATCCAAACAGTGTTGCCCTTGCCGCTGCAAGATATGTTTTTCAGACGCACGGATCGACTTTGCCTAAAAAAGTGTTGTTTTACAGAGCCTCTTATCTTGGCAGGAACTGGACGGATTACACGAAATACTACGCAACAATTGAGGGCAACTGTTACTTCTATGGAATAAAATACTATTGATATAAACCTTAAGGCTAAGAAACAATAATACCACAGTTCAATTTGAAAGGTGGTATTATTTTTTATGAAGGCAATTATAATGGCAGGCGGAGAGGGAAAGCGACTCCGTCCGATTACCTGTACCATGCCGAAGCCCATGGTACCCGTTTTAAATCGTCCGATTTTAGAATACACGATGGAGCTTTTGAAAAAACATGGCATAACCGATGCCGTTTACACCCTTCACTATATGGGAGAAACAATACGGAATTACGTTGGCGATGGCAGCAGATGGGGACTTAAATGCAGCTTTGCTGAATCTGACAAACCACTTGGTACCGCAGGCAGTGTAAGGCAGGCTGTTGAAGATGCACCTGAACGTATTATCGTTCTCAGTGGCGATGGAATAACCGATATTGACCTCACCGAGCTTATTGACGAGCATGAAAAAAGCGGTGCACCCGTTACAATTGCACTAAAAATGGTCAAGAATCCGGGTGAATATGGAATTGCGGTACTCGATAAGAAGAGTGACATAGAACGCTTTATAGAAAAACCCGATAAGAGCGAAGTTTTCAGCGACCTTGCAAACACAGGCATATACATCATCGAACCGGAAGTTGTTGAAATGATCCCAAAGGATAAGGAATTCGATTTTTCCAAAGATCTATTTCCAATGGTGATGGAGAAAAAAATGCGGATTCACGGCTGTCGTGTGAATGGCTACTGGTGTGATGTTGGAGACATTGCAGAGCTGCGTCGGGCACAGGCAGATATGCTCAACGGAAAATGCAAGTTTTATACTTCCGCAATGAATTATGCAGGTATCTTTGTTGAAGCAAATGCTCAAATTTCGAATTCAGCAACGCTCATTCCGCCGTGCTATATAGGCAGTGGCGTTCAAATAGCAGACAAAGTAATAATTGAGCCTTACTCAGTTATTGGCAGTAATGCTATCATTGAATCGGGTACAACCGTAAAACGCTCAATTATTTTTGAAAATGCAGTAATAAGGAGCAATGCAGAGCTCCGCGGAACGGTTGTGTGTGAAAACGCTCATGTTGACAGTCGGGCATCGCTTTATGAGGGCAGCACTATCGGTGCCGGCACACATATCGGTACGGGTGTGACCGTTCGGCCCGGAGTCGGGATCTGGCCCGACAAGGAGATTGAAGGCGGCTTTAATTGCGAAGATAATTTTGTATGGGGAAACAGCGTGAGGAGAGTCGAATTTGAAGACAGCAGCATACGCGGGTATGCAGATATACAGCTGACCCCTGAGGCGGCACTGAGGCTGGGTGCAGCATTTGCGAGCAGATTAACTTTGCCTGCGAGAGCGGCAGTTTGCTGCGATGGGAGTCAGGTTTCGGTTGTTCTAAAGCATTCGGTTATTTCCGGTATCGCCTCTCAGGGTGTTGATGTAGTTGCGGTAAATACGATGAGCCGCTCGGCGTTTGGTTTTACAATTGACCAGTCAGGATGTGAAGGCGGAATTTATGTTGAAGGCGGTTCGGGCAGAGAAACAGCTTTGATCGTCTTTGATAAAACTGGAATTGAAGCTCCGAAAGAACTAATGAGGTCGATAAAAGCAAGCTTCATTTTCGGAGAACAAAAGCCCTCTACTGCGGCGGAGCTCGGAGTTATCAGTCAGTCAAACGGTATGGAGGACGTCTACGAGACCCATCTGACTCAGCAGGTAGATGCGGAGCTGCTGCGAAATGCGAGGAAAATCCTAAGACTCGATACGGATGAGCAGACCTTTCGAATTGTTTCACGAGTTGTTTTAAGACTCGGGTGGAAGGTGGAACGTGCCTATGGTCAAAGAATTGCCCCCGTACTTTACGAAGATGAGATTGCGATAACAAAATTCAAAAACGGTATGCTTGCTGCCAGTGTTGACGGCATGGTGGCTGATGAAAGGAAAATCATGGCTGTTATTGCTGCAAATGCAATTGATAATGGCGAAATGAGCAAGTTTGCTCTGCCGGTATCGTTTGCCGAAGAATACAGGGAAGAACTCAAACGACGTGGTGCAGAACTTATTTTTTCGGCTGAACAGGAAGGAAAAATCAAACGTGCCGCAATGGATAACAATGCGTATTATCCTCCGCTATACGAGGAAGAGGCAATGATACTGAAGCTGTGTGAACTCTTTGCCAAAGGCAAGCTCGCCGGGTATATTGAGCAAATGCCGGTTCTTTATAGCGTCGAAAGAAGTATTCAAGCCGGAGGAAGAGACGTCGGCAGGATATTGAGACGGTTTGTAGATGGTGAGAATCAAGCAGATAAGGAACTTATTGATGGTGTAAAGTTGAAATTTGACACCGGATGGGTTATCGTAAAGCCGGGAAGGGGAAAGACTTCATCTTTCAGGATCGTTGCAGGAAGCAGCAGTGAAGAGTATGCTCGCGAACTTTGTGATATTTATACCGAAAAGCTCAAAAACATAAATGACAGCAATGAGTGATTCGCTTACGCATTAGGTCTTTTTCAAGAAAGATGCATGGGGGACTTGATTATTTTTCTGTACCTGATATAATAGAACCATGTTTAACATTGTTCTTGTACAACCCGAAATTCCACAGAACACGGGTAATATTTCGAGAACTTGTGCGGTGACGGGGTGTAGGCTTCACCTCGTTCATCCGCTCGGGTTTTCAATTGATGACCGGTATCTCAAGCGTGCAGGGCTTGATTACTGGAATGAACTTGAAATTTATCATTATGATAGCTTCGAAGAAGTGGAACAGAAAAATCCCGATGCAAAATTTTGGCTGCTTTCCACGCATGCGGAGGCGAGCTTTGCCGATGCAAAATTTTCGCCGGGTGATTTTCTTGTCTTCGGAAAAGAAACGGCAGGGCTTGGTCCTGAATTGCTCACAAGGAGAAAGCAGGACTGCATACGGATACCCATGCGTGAAAATCTCAGGTCACTCAATCTTTCAAACTCTGTTGCAATAGTTGTTTATGAAGGATTGAGGCAGAACGGCTTTGCCGGGCTTGTGTGAGGAGGGAAAATGAATACTTGTGAAAGAATCCTTGAAAATGGTGTTATTGCAATTGCGAGGGGAATTTACGGAGAATCGCTTATAAAAAGCGTTGAAGCGATTAAACGGGCAGGTGTGCGTGCCGTTGAGGTGACTGTCGAACAGAATGCCGATGATGATCAAACATATGAAGCGATAAGACTGCTAAGTAAGTACTTTTCGGATGAAATGGCTATAGGCGTAGGCACGGTTTTGACGACTAAGCAGCTTCAAAATGCATTCGATGCGGGAGCAAGGTACGTTGTCTCTCCGAATACTGATGAAGACATAATAAAAAAGACGAAGAAACTCGGACTTATCTCAATCCCCGGTGCAATGACCCCGTCTGAGATTGTCAATGCCCACCGCTGCGGTGCTGATATTGTTAAAGTTTTTCCGGCGGGGATACTTGGAGCGGAATATTTTAAGGCCTTGACAGCCCCACTGACTCATATAAGGCTCGCAGCTGTTGCCGGAATAACGCCGGAAAACATAATCTCTTTTAAAAAGGCCGGTGCCGCTGCATTCGGAATAAGCTCCGCTATTTTCAATAAAAAACTGATAGCAAGCGGTGATTATGCCGAGATAGAACTGACAGCAAGGGTATTTGTACAGTTGACAGGCGAAAATATATGCTGAGTGCTGAAAAAAGTGCTTGACAATTTGAGAAAAGGGTGCTAGAATAAGTAATTGAGCCGCACCGAAACGGTTGAAGTTTGCGTTTAAGAATTTTACGCAGCACCGCAAGGGCGAGACTGGTCAGAGGAGGAAACTTAGATGTACGCAATTATCGTAACCGGTGGTAAGCAGTATAAGGTTGAAGTTGGCAGCGAAATCATGGTCGAGAAGCTCGACGCAGAAGTCGGTGCAAACGTTAACTTTGATGTGCTTATGATGGCAGACGGCGAAACCGTTAAGATCGGCACTCCCGTTGTCAAGGGCATTTGTGCAAACGCAGAGGTGCTTGAGCATGGCAAGGGCAAGAAGGTAATCGTTTTTAAGTATAAACCTAAAAAGGATTATCGCAAAAAGCAAGGCCATCGTCAGCCCTACACAAAGGTCAAGATCCTTTCAATCGGCTGAGAGGTAATTATATGACCGTAATAACCGTCTTTTTCAAAAATAAAAAGCCTGTTGGCTTTGAGGCGGCAGGGCATATAGGCTATGCTGGAGCCGGTGAGGATATCGTTTGTGCGGCTGTTTCAGCCGTAACGCAGACTGCTGTTCTCGGCATCACGGATCTTGTCGGTTGTTCCGCTGCATTTGAAGTCGAAGACGGTAGGCTCTTCTTTATGATTGAAAAGTCCGTTAAGGACAATATGCTTTCAAAGGCAGAGCTGATACTTGGAACGATGCTCTTGGGCTTGCGTTCCATTCAAGAAGAATATTGTGATTATCTCAAACTGATAGAGAGGGAGGTTTAATATGTTCAGGATTAATCTGCAGCTTTTTGCACATAAAAAGGGCGTTGGTAGCTCCCGTAACGGTCGTGAAAGCGAGTCAAAGAGGCTCGGACCGAAGCGTGCGGACGGTCAGTTCGTTCTTGCGGGCAACATCCTTGTCAGGCAGCGTGGCACCCATTTCCATCCCGGTAACAATGTTGGTATCGGTAAGGATGATACCCTGTTCGCAAAGGTTGACGGCATCCTTCGTTTTGAAACGAAGCATGGCGGCCGCAAGTGTGTAAGTGTTTATCCCGAGGAAATTGCCGGCTAAGCAATCTTGAATGGTGTGGACTTTTGATTCATGCCGAATGACTACTAAGTGTGGACCGCAGTCTTTTGGCTGCGGTTTTCTTTTGTTGATATGCAATACAAAATTATTGATGAAACCCTAATCGTCGAAAACTTCGGTGGATTTGACCTTGAAAAGAGCTGCAACTGCGGACAGGCATTCAGATGGACGGGCGGTGTTCGTGATGAAAGAGTTGTTTTTACGGGTGTTTTAAGGTCGCACGCTGTTAAAGTGACACAGGACAGAAATACACTGTCAGTTTTTCCATGCAGATCCGGTGAAGAAAATATGTTCATTGATTATTTTGATCTGAACAGGGATTATTCGGTTATTGAACAGCTTATACTGAATGATGAAAAGCTTCGCGTATGCCTTCCCGATGCATCGGGGATAAGAGTGTTTAATCAGGAACCGTTTGAGGCACTGATTTCATTCATCATTTCTGCGAACAATAACATCAAACGCATATCAGGTATTGTGGAGAGGCTGTGCAGTCTTTGCGGCGAACCGCTGGAGCTTGACGGGACGGTGCTTTTTTCATTTCCGACGGCAGAAAGGCTCAGCAGCGTCAGCGAAGATGAGCTTAAGGCCATAGGTACGGGATATAGAGCACCGTACATTCTCGATACAGCAAGGCGTATTGCAGACGGCTATGAGCTTGAGAAACTTCGAACGGTGGGGCTTGCGGAAGCAAGAAAACAAATGATGTCTTTTATGGGAGTTGGACCTAAGGTTGCAGACTGCGTGCTCCTGTTTTCATTGGGTCATACCGATGCATTCCCGATTGATGTCTGGATTGGAAGAGCAATGAAGGAACTGTATTTTGAGAGTGAGCAACCCTCAAAAAAGGAGCTTGAGTCTGTCGTTTCATCTATGGGAAGGTATTCGGGGATCATCCAGCAATACATATTTTATCATGCACGAAAGATTAAGCTCGGAAAGCAGTGAGCTTTTAACTGAACGTATCAACTTTTGTGCCGAAAATGAGCTTAATTGTTTCTTTCAGTGCATCAAATCTGCCTTGACTGAGGTCATATATTGTGAGGTTCGACGGTGAAAGCCCAACTATTAATCCGATGATGCCATCATCACCGTTATGGTCGCACTCTATTCGGAGGCAATTCCCGTCTGTAACAGTACAGCTTCCGTCAGGTTGAAGGATAATATCAAGGTGGACGTTTCCGTTAGACCTTATGCTGCAATACGTTGAGAGCAGGCCGATAAGTTCAAGACATTCAGCATGAAGGATTCTTTCCTCGGCTGCGATGTCAACATGAACACGCCATAGCTCAATCGTCTCCTGCATACGAAAATGAAGGTAGCCCTCGACATTCAGCTCGGTATTCTCATCAAAGTATGAGCGAATTTCATCAGCTGCTTTTGATATGTCAATGTATTGTGCGGATGACTTCAATGCTGAAGGCAGTATTCTCCTCTTGTCAGCGATATCGAATGGGAGACGGTCAACGAGCGAAGCCATCTCAAAATGACGAAGGTCAAGGAGAATGAGCTCCGCAACGGCTTCGCACAAGCCCCTGACCTGTTCCTCAGAGTTCGTATGGATGGCAGCACGGAAGGTTTTATCATCGGATTCCACAGTCACCTCAAGGCTCTGTCCGTTGAGTCTTTTTTTTAAAAGCAGGGGAAGCTCTTTTACATAATCATATGTTATGATTGAAAAAATCGACATAGCGTTCATAATTCCTTACTGATAATTCAAAACCGCAGCTGCTCTTTGCAGGAGCAAATCAATCTTCACTGTATTATGTGCAAAAAACAGAAAAAGGTGCTTGACAATTTATTCTAACTGCAATATAATAAGATTAATCGGTCGATTGACAGGGACAGTAGCTTTTGCGTAAGCAGGAGAAGAGAGGGCGTGCCGTGGCTGTAAGCCGCCCGGATGCAGCAAAGAGTGAAGACCGGCCCTTTAGACCGCACGCACAGCGTGGCAGGAGTGCCTTACAACTCATTGAGGGGCGAACTTGTTTCGCAATCAAGGTGGAACCGCGGTAAATGCCGTCCTTGGACTTTTGTTCAGGGACGGTTTAATTTTTTTAAATTGTTTAAAGGAGATAAAAATGATCAACATTACTTTTCCCGATGGCTCCGTTCGTCAGTTTGATGACGGCGTAAATGCGTACGATATTGCTCAAAGCATAAGCCCGCGTCTTCGCAAGGCAACCATGGCAGCAGAGCTCGATGGTGAGCTTTTTGATGCACGCCTGCCCATTCACGGCGACCATGAACTTAAACTTCTCACGTTTGCCGACGAGGGAGGACGCTGGACGTATCGCCATACCGGCTCACATATCCTTGCTCAGGCCGTGAAGAGGCTTTGGCCGGAGGTCAAGCTTGCAATTGGACCTGCGATTGATAATGGCTTTTACTATGATTTTGATACGGAAATTCCTTTCAGTCCCGAAGATTTCCCGAAAATCGAAAAGGAAATTGCAAAAATCGTTTCCGAAAATCTTCCACTTGAAAGGTTTGAGCTTCCCCGTGAAGAGGCTATCAACTTCATGAAGGAACAGGGCGAGCCCTACAAGGTTGAACTGATAGAAGATCTTCCGACTGATTCCGTCATCAGCTTCTACCGTCAAGGAGACTTCGTTGATCTTTGTGCAGGTCCTCATCTTGAAACGACTGGCAAGTGCAAAAATATTAAGCTCATGAGCGTTGCGGGTGCTTATTGGCGCGGCAACGAAAAAAATAAGATGCTCAAACGTATTTATGCGACTGCATTTGAAAAAAAGGCAGATCTGGATGAATACATTCATATGCTTGAAGAAGCAAAGAAGCGTGACCACAGGAAAATCGGCAGAGAACTCGGCCTTTTCACCATTATGGAGGAGGGTCCCGGTTTCCCGTTCTTCCTCCCCAAGGGAATGGTCCTTAAAAACAACCTTATTGAGTATTGGCGTGAAGTTCATAAGCGTTACGGATACGTTGAAATTTCAACTCCTATAATGCTTAATAGAAGCCTCTGGGAAAGAAGCGGTCACTGGGATCACTATAAAAACAATATGTATACTACCGTAATTGACGAGACGGACTTTGCAATTAAGCCAATGAATTGTCCTGGTGGAATGCTGGTATATCAGACGGAAATGCGTTCTTACAGGGATTTGCCCCTCAGAATGGGAGAACTCGGCCTTGTACACCGCCATGAACTCTCAGGAGCCCTTCACGGCTTGTTCCGCGTACGCTGTTTCACACAGGATGATGCACATATTTTCATGACGTGGGATCAGATGAAGGATGAAATCAAGAATGTCGTTCGCCTCTTTGACGAAGTTTATTCAACCTTCGGTCTTTCATACACGATAGAGCTTTCGACGATGCCTGAAGATCATATCGGCGATGTGAAGGATTGGGACTTTGCGACTGAAACGCTTAAAGCTGCTATTACCGAACTTGGCAAAGAGTTTGTTATCAATGAGGGCGACGGAGCATTCTACGGTCCAAAGCTCGACTTCCACCTTGCAGATTGCCTCGGCAGGACGTGGCAGTGCGGTACAATTCAGCTCGATATGCAGCTGCCTGAACGTTTCGAACTTGAGTACACCGGTGCCGATGGTGCGAAACACCGCCCGGTCATGATCCACAGGGTCGTGTTCGGTTCAATCGAGCGTTTTATCGGCGTTATTACCGAACATTTTGCAGGTGCTTTCCCGACTTGGCTCGCTCCCGTGCAGGTGAAGATCATGGCAATGACCGACCGTACAAAAGGAGAAGTGCTTGAGATGGCAGAAAAACTCGAAAACTGCGGTATACGTGTCGAAACGGATCTTCGCAACGAGAAGATCGGTTTCAAAATTCGAGAAGCACAGATGCAGAAGATTCCATATATGCTCATTGTCGGCGATAAAGAAGTTGAAAACGGCGTCGTTGCAGTTCGCAGCAGAAAGGGCGGCGACCTCGGCACAACAAAACTTGATGAGTTCATTGACAAAGTGTTGGAAGAAGTTAAGACAAAAGCAAAGGACTGATAATTCTTTAAATCAAACATCCGCTCTCGTTTTCACGGGAGCGGTTTTTATATCAGATGTCCTTGAATGGTAAATATTATCTATTAACTAGAGGTGCTTTTGGGGTATTGACGTATGAAACAGCTTCTGCTAAAATAAAGGTGCACCTGACAAAAAGGTCTGTTGTCCTGACTGAAAGGAGCTTTCGCTTATAATGTGTTTAGCTGCACCTTTTGGTTTGGTGCAGCTATTTTTTGTGAAAGGATATTGGAAATGAAGACAAGAGTTGCCGTAATGGCCATTATCGTAGAAGATGGTGACGCTGTCGAAAAGCTGAATGCAGTTCTCCACAATTACGGGGAATACATCATCGGCAGAATGGGCATTCCTTACCGTGCGAGGGGAATTAATATCGTATCCATTGCGATAGATGCACCGCAGGATGAAATTTCATCGCTTGCGGGTAAACTCGGAAACATTCATGGTATCAGCGTTAAAACTGCATACTCCAACATTAAGGATGAGAATTGAAGCTGTTTCTCTAATTGATAAACTCGCACAACAACACAGTCTCGAGAAAGATGAGTACCTCTTTCTGCTTAAAAACGCCGGCAGAGAGGAGCAAGCTCATGCAGCGAGACTTGCTGACAGAATACGAAGGGAAATCTACGGCACTGAGGTTTTTATAAGAGGACTTATAGAGGTCGGAAACATTTGCAGAAACGACTGCTATTATTGCGGAATAAGGGCATCCAATGGCAAATGTGTTCGTTACACGCTTAGCGATGATCAGATTCTTTCCTGCTGCATGGAGGGATATGGTATAGGCTTTAGAAGCTTTGTCTTACAGGGCGGTGAGGGGACATTGTCGGTTGAACGAGTGGAACGTATTGTATCGGGAATACGAAAAGGCTTTCCCGATTGTGCAATAACGCTTTCCCTCGGGGAATATGAACATGATGAATACGAGACGTTCTATAAGGCAGGTGCTGATCGGTATCTGCTCAGACATGAAACGGCGGACGAAAGACACTACAATTTGCTTCATCCAAGCAAGATGTCTTTTGAACACCGTATGAAGTGCATTGAATCGCTTCGTAGCGTAGGGTTTGCTGTCGGCATCGGCTTCATGGTAGGTTCACCCTTCCAAACGTATGAAAACATTGCGTCCGACCTCAAATTCATTGAGAAATTTTCGCCGGAAATGTGCGGAATCGGGCCGTTCATTCCGCAAAAAGACACGCCGTTTGGCAGTTTTCGTGCAGGCTCTGCCGAATTGACATGTTATTTGCTGTCTTTGATAAGGCTTATTAAACCCAACATTCTGCTTCCTGCGACAACGGCATTAGGTTCTATTGAGGCGGATGGAAGACTCAGGGGAATACTTGCAGGTGCAAATGTTGTTATGCCAAATCTGTCTCCGTTCGAAGTGAGAGACAAATACAACTTATATGACAACAAACTTTCGACGGGTTCTGAATCCGCACAGAACCTTGAGAAGTTGAAAAAAAGCTTCGGTACAATAGGCTTTACGGTTGCACAATCGCGGGGCGACATAAAAAATATCTGACGGAAAGAGCTGATTCTGACCGATAAGAAAGGAAAAATATGGCTATTTACAATCCAAAATCATTAAGAGCAGAGGATTTCATCAATCATGAAGAGATTCTCGAAACCATCAAGTACGCAAAAGCAAACAAAAATAATATTGAACTGATCGATGCCATCCTTGAAAAAGCGAGGCCGCAACGTTCCGCTGACGGAAAATCCGTACATTGTTCGGGTTTAACGCATAGGGAAGCATCGGTGCTGCTGGCATGCGATATCCCGGAAAAAATCGAGGAAATGTTCAGGCTTGCAAATGAGATAAAGCTGTCATTCTACGGCAACCGTATAGTTATGTTTGCTCCTCTCTACCTTTCCAACTACTGTGTCAATGGCTGCGTTTACTGTCCGTACCACCTGAAAAATAAACACATCGCAAGGAAAAAACTCACACAGCAGGAAATTAGGGATGAAGTAATTGCTCTCCAGGACATGGGCCACAAACGCCTTGCGATCGAGGCGGGGGAGGATCCGGTGCACAACCCGATAGAGTACATTCTTGAGTGCATCAAGACGATTTATTCTGTTCACCATAAGAATGGCGATATCCGCAGAGTGAACGTTAATATAGCTGCAACGACAGTCGAGAACTATCGTAAACTCAAGGATGCCGGAATAGGGACATATATTCTCTTTCAGGAGACTTACAATAAGGAAAGCTACCTTGAGCTTCACCCAACGGGACCTAAGCATGACTATGATTACCACACTGAGGCGATGGATCGAGCAATGCAAGGCGGAATTGATGATGTCGGACTGGGTGTACTGTTCGGGCTTGAAGGCTATGACTATGAATTTGCAGGGCTTTTAATGCACGCAGAACACCTTGAAGCCGTTCACGGTGTCGGTCCGCATACAATAAGCGTTCCGAGAATCAAACATGCCGATGATATTGATCCGAATGTGTTCGACAACTCACTTTCAGACGATATGTTTAAAAGAATTATTGCCTGCATAAGGATCGCAGTTCCCTATACCGGTATGATTATTTCAACAAGAGAAAGCGAATCCGTGAGGGGTGAGGTGCTTGATTTGGGTATTTCTCAGATAAGTGGTGCATCAAGGACATCCGTCGGCGGTTACACCGAGGAAGAACGCCCTCACGATTCGGAACAGTTCGACGTTTCTGATATGCGTACATTGGATGAGGTCGTTGAATGGCTGATGGAGCTTGATCACATTCCCTCGTTCTGCACGGCATGTTACCGGGAGGGAAGAACTGGTGACAGATTCATGAGTCTTTGCAAAAATGGGCAAATACTTAACTGCTGTCATCCCAACGCACTTATGACGCTCGCAGAATATCTTGTTGATTATGCGAGTTCGAAGACGAAAAAAACCGGTTTTGCTCTTATCGAACGCGAGCTTGAAAAGATTCCAAACGAAAAGGTGAAACGCATTGCTGCGGAGAACATCGAAAAGATCAAGTCCTCGGATAAGAGAGATTTCAGATTTTAACGGAGGGGCTATGGATTTGAATTCAACAGTCAATGCCCAGAGATTGCACATAGGCTTTTTCGGCAGTGTCAACAGCGGAAAGTCAAGCCTTGTCAACGCATTGACGGGGCAGAAGCTCTCCATTGTATCCGATACGGAGGGAACGACCACCGACCCGGTGCAGAAAGCAATGGAACTGCTCCCAATAGGTCCGGTTGTGATAATCGATACTCCGGGTCTTAATGACGGAACGGAGCTTGGCAGACTTCGAATTGAACGGACAATGCAAGTGTTGAGAAAAACCGATGTCGCAGTTATTGTCACGGATTCTTCCAAACCGAATGGGGAAGTTGCAGACTTCATTGAAAAAGTCAGGATGAAAGGCATTCCGTTTGTTCTTGTAAGAAATAAATGCGACCTTACAGATGACTGTCTTGAAGAAAACGGGATGCTGTGCGTTAGTGCAAAGACCGGAAAAAATATTGACGAGCTAAAACAACATATCATCAAAAGTGTACCTGCGGCGGGGGGTGAAAGAAAAATCGTTTCGGATTTGCTGGAAAAAGGTGATACGGTTATTCTCGTTACTCCGATAGACGAGGCAGCTCCGAAGGGGCGGCTGATACTTCCCCAGCAGCAGACAATACGGGACATACTAGACGCAGGAGGTATCTGTTTAACTGTTCAGCCGGACGAACTTGCCGCATCGCTCAAGCTGTTGAATGAGCCTCCGAAGATGGTCATTTGCGACTCCCAGGTGTTTGGGTTTGTAGACTCTGTCGTACCAAGAGACATTGCTTTAACATCGTTCTCGATCCTGTTTGCGAGGTACAGGGGGAATTTTGAACAGCTTATTAGAGGAGTTAATGCCATTGATGACCTTGAGGACGGAGATACGGTGCTTATAAGCGAAGGCTGTACTCACCATCGCCAGTGCGGAGACATCGGTACGGTAAAACTGCCGGGTTGGCTTAAAAAATACACAGGCAAAAAGCTAAATTTTCGATTCACCTCCGGCGGCGAATTTCCGGAAGATCTTTCGGAAATTGATCTGGTCGTCCATTGCGGAGGATGTATGCTCAATGCAAACGAGCTTATGGGAAGACTTGAAAATTGTGAAGCACAGGGCGTTAAAGTTACAAATTATGGCATTGCTATTGCGAAAATGCACGGTATTCTAAAGAGGTCACTTTCGGTTTTCAAAATTAATTAAAAACAAAACAGGAGGCAGGACGAGTTCTTGCCTCTTGTTTTGTATGCGGTTTGCACGAAAACTCGTCAAAATCTATGCGAAACAGTGCTTAATCAAATGATGTCGCCGTTGTCGTAGCGGTCAATATAAGTACTGACAAGTTCTTCCATCAATTCGTATCTTTCAAGTGTACGGATGAGGTAACGAGCGTTGTTAAAGCTTGTTATATAAGTCGGATCTCCGGAAATAAGATAACCAACGATCTGACTCACAGGGTCATAGCCCTTTTCTCTCATGGAAGCATATACGCTCATCAGAACTTCGTGAGCACTCATTGTGCCGTTTGGTTTTTTAAATTTAATCGTGCTGCCAATGTCATCAATAGCTTTTTTATCCATATTGAGCTTACCTCCGTAAATTACTATAGGTATATTATAGCATGGTTTCGCAAAAATGCCAATAGCAAAATACCCCCAAATTCACTCAAATCATGTCGAAAGTGGGGCATTTTAAGGATTTTTTTCGGTTTTTGGCTCAAAAAACTTTTTTCATCGAGCGAAATACATGCTTCGTATCACGCTTCATACGTTTGGGAATGTCGGGGTAAACCGTACAAACCGCTGCCGCCGCAGCTGCCATACCGATAGCAATACCGGAAACGAAACCGATAACTTTCATAAAAAAACCTCCAGAGAATATGTTTTTGCCCGATACACACGACCGTGCATTGATTCTGAGAATAGTTTGAACCGAAAGTGCGGTAATCATGCTACGGTAAAAGTTGGTTTTTTATTTGAAGAGTTCTGTTGAAAAGAAAAAAGAATCGGGGTATAATTGAAAAGAGAAGGGCTTTTAAAGCAGCTTTTTCAAATTTTTTTGGAGGAAACAAGCATGAATACCGTAATTCAAACTATGATAGACCGCCGTAGCATCAGGGCGTACACTGACGAAAAGTTGACAGCAGACGAGATTGCAACGCTTAAGATTGCTGCCCTCTCGGCTCCGACGGCAATGAATCGGCAGACACAGAAGTTTGCTTTCGTCACTGACGCAAAACTCATAGACAAGGTCGAAAAAAGGGTCTATGAGTCAATCGTCAAGGCAGGTGAAAATGAACTTGCAGAGCGAATCAAATCGAGAAACGGCAAAATTCTTTACGATACTCCACTTCTCGTTGTCGTAACTGCAAAACCTGGACATTTTGCTCCGGTAGACGCCGGTATTGCAGTTGAAAACATTGCACTTGCCGCAAAGAGCATGGGACTTGATTCGGTTATCCTCGGTATGCCTGCGAGGGCTTTTGAGGGTGAAGGTTCGCAGGAGCTTTATTCCGATCTCCGCATACCGGATGACTACAAATTCATGATTGCAATTGCAGTCGGTCATCCTGCAATGGACAAAGACCCTCATGAGTTCGACATGACGAATTGCATCGATATTTAATCGCATATGGAAAAGAAAAAGGTAAGTTTGAAGGGCGTTGAAATAGGTGCAGGTTCGTGCGTCACGATCCAGTCAATGACAAATACGGACACGCGAGACGTTGAGGCTACAGTCAATCAGATCCTTGAACTTGAAAAAGCGGGCTGTGAAATAGTCCGCTCCTCTGTCTATGACGCTGACTGTGTTGAAGCACTGAAACGCATTATCCCATCAATTCATATTCCACTCGTAGCAGATGTTCACTTTGACCACCGCCTTGCAATCGGTGCGATTGAGTCGGGGGTTGCAAAGGTACGAATCAACCCCGGCAACATTGGTTCAGAATTAAAAGTGCGTGAACTTGCCGCTTGTGCAAAAGCGAACAATGTGCCAATACGCATAGGTGTGAACGGAGGTTCACTTGAAAAAGAAATATTGAGAGAGTACGGTGTCACCGCAAAAGCAATGGTGATGAGTGCCGTTAAACATGCTCAAATGCTTGAAAAAGTAGATTTTGAAGATATTGTGATCTCACTTAAAGCTTCTGACGTTAAAACAACGGTTGAAGCGTACAGATTAGCAAACAAAATGCTGCCGTATCCGCTCCACCTCGGTGTGACCGAGGCGGGGATGGGCGATGATGCTCTTGTAAAATCCGCTGTCGGAATAGGGAGCTTGCTGCTCGACGGCATCGGAGACACAATAAGGGTTTCAATGACAGGCGGTGTCGTTCAGGAAGTTTATGCGGCAAAGAAAATTCTTAAGGCAGTCGGCATAAGGAATTTTGGTCCGACTGTGATCTCGTGTCCGACTTGCGGAAGAACGAGGGTCGAACTCCCGAAGATAGTTGAAAAGGTCAAGGCTGCCTTGCCTACGAACGGAAAATCTATCAAGGTTGCCGTTATGGGCTGTGCGGTCAATGGTCCGGGAGAGGCAAGCGAGGCCGATATAGGTATTGCTTTCGGGAGCAATAATGCAGCCGTATTCAGAGCGGGAAAAATTGCGTACACGGACAAGCTGCCGGAGGTAATCGACAGGTTTATCGACGACTGCCTGAAACTTGTTTAATGCAAATAGGAGAAGCGTAATGGAAAACGAACGCAAAAATAAATTGGCAGCTCAGTACGTAAACGACGGAACGATATGCATCTTGCAAGCCGTCCGGAGCAGGAGTTCGGGTACCGTTCGAGTAAGGATAAGAGCCTCGCGTCTGCTGCTGCCAATGGAAATGGAGCAGATAAGCAGTGAAATTGAAGAAATGCTTATTATGGAAAAGGTTGAGTGCAGTTACGATTTCTCCGATGTTTTTGAAGCGGCGGACGGAACAGAGGGCGAAAACGAGCTCCTGCTCAGGGATTTATGGTGCGAGGTCGCTCCTCAGCTCGCCCCGATTTTATTGAGAAGCAGGGTTGAACGTATCGGCACTGAGTATATGGTTAGTGTGCCGAAAAGATATCACCTTGCCGTTTCGGTTCAGGCGGTTTCCGACTTCCGCTCAATGCTTGCCGAAAAATATGATTGGCATACCGCTATCCATGTCATTGCAGATGAAACGCTTCAGGATGATTCGGATACTGTCTTTCCGGTCGTTCAGCGTGACTGGGGAAAACATCCGACGGTTGCAGCAAAACAACATAAGAAGAAGGAAAAGAAGGCTCTTCCGCAGCAGGACATTATTTACGGGAAGGAAATTCTCAAAGTTGATGTCATGAAAATGTGCGATTTGACTGACACTTCCGGCAGGGTAATGGTTAAGGGAACGATTATCGATATTGAGTTCTTTACCTCAAAACGCGGCAACGTTATTATAACCATTCTGCTCACGGATAAGACGAATACCGTTCCAGTGAAGCTGTTTCCTGATGAAAGCGTGAAGGCAAGGACGGTTTCTCTTCTTGAAAAAGCAAAGAGTGAAAGTTGTGCTTTGCTCGTACGCGGACATTACAAATTTGACACGTTCAAAAGTGAATACTGCGTTTTTGCCAATGACATAAACAGATATCCGGTTGAACTTAGAATGGACAAGTCAGAGCAAAAGCGTGTCGAGCTGCATTTGCATACTCAGATGTCTGCTATGGATGCAACGGTAAAAGTCGGCGAGGTTATTGCCCTTGCCGCGAAGTGGGGCCATAAGGCGATTGCAATTACAGACCACGGAGTTGTACACTCTTTCCCGGAAGCGAGGAAGGCTGCCAAGAAAAACAATATAAAAGTCATATTCGGCTGCGAAGGCTATTTGCTCCCGGATTGCAAATTAATCCCTGCCGAAGGGAATTTCTGTGCAGTCAACCTGACTTATATCGGTAAGGGGGAACATGGACGGGTATTTGAACTTGCGGCAAGGAGGTTTTCTGCAAATGGAGAAATGCTTGACAGCTTCTATACCCCGGTCAACCCTTCAGTACCGATAACTCATGCAGTGAGTGAACTCACCGGACTTCACCAAGAAGAAATCGATAGTGCACCATCGCTTAACGAGGCATGCGATGAACTGACAAAATTTATAGGGAATGACGTAATAACTTCTCACGATGTGAATAAGCTGCTTCTTCTCAGGACTCTTCTAGGCAGCTCATTCTTAATGAGCAGTGAGTGCCTCTCAACAAGAATGCTCATGCATTACCTGAGGCGTGATTTGAAAAAAGAGCAGCTTGAGGAGCCTGAACTTAATGCAAAAAACGGTGCCGAATGGGTTGCGGAACAGGCGGTGAGCTTTATAAGGATGTGCAGGGAGCTGGGCGTGGAAACACTCCCGATTATCGATTATACTGTTGAAAATCCGGAAAAACGCAGGACCAACCACATCATCTTACTTGCTGCGACACAGCCGGGGTTGAAGAATCTGTATAAATTGATATCATATTCTAACCTTGACCACTTCTATAAGACTCCGAGAATACCGAGAAGTCTTTTAAATCTGCATCGTGAAGGAATAATTCTCGGTACAGCTTGTGAAGCGGGCGAACTCTTTCGTGCAATGATCAGCGGTGAGTCGGAAGAAAAGCTGGAAGAAATCGCTTCGTGGTACGATTTTCTTGAGATTCAGCCGATAGGAAACAATGAATTTCTCATCCGAGAAGGTCTTGCGAAAGATAATGAGGACCTGAGAAATTTGAACAGAAGAATCGTCAATATCGCAGATAAGCTCGGAAAGCCGATAGTTGCAACGGGTGACGTACACTTTATTGACCCCGAGGATTCGATTTTCCGTGCAATCCTCATGAGCAGTATGGGTTTTAAGGATGCAAACCGTCAACCGCCGCTTTATTTTCGGACGACTGAGGACATGCTCGAGGAATTTTCTTACCTTGGAAGAGAAAAAGCTTTTGAAGCCGTTGTGGAGAATTCAAATAAAATTGCAGACATGTGTGAACAGCTCCGCCCGTTCCTGGACGACAAACAGACCTATTCACCGGAGCTTCCCGGTGCCGCGGAGGAGCTTAAAGGGCTTGCAGTCAGTAAGGCACATGAGCTGTACGGCGAAGTCCTTCCCGAAATTGTGCAGGCAAGACTTGATAAAGAGCTTAAATCGATAATCGGAAACGGATATTCCTCGCTCTACATGGTCGCACAAAAACTGGTTTCAAAGTCCCTGTCCGATGGGTATCTTGTAGGGTCGAGGGGTTCGGTAGGTTCATCGTTTGTTGCTTACCTTTCGGGTATAACAGAAGTTAATTCACTCTCAGCTCATTACCGCTGCCCGAATTGCAAATACAGCGAATTTCCCGAAATTGACGGAGACTCACGCTGCGGTATGGACCTTCCGCCGAAAAAATGTCCGATTTGCGGAACAGAGCTCAAGCGTGACGGCTATGAGATACCCTTTGAGACCTTTCTCGGCTTTAAAGGTGATAAGACTCCCGACATTGACTTAAACTTTTCAGGAGAGTATCAGCCGGTTGCTCATAAGTTTACTGAAGTCATGTTCGGCGAGGGTCATGCATTCAGAGCGGGGACAATCACCGCTGTTCAAGATAAAAACGTTTACGGCTTTGTTCAGCACTACTGTGAGGAAAATGAGCTTAATGTGTCCGAGGCTGAAAAGACAAGGCTTGTTCAGGGCTGTGTGGGGACCAGGAAAACGACCGGACAGCATCCGGGCGGTATCGTTATAGTGCCGGAAGACTTGGAAATTTTCGATTTTTGTCCCGTTCAGCACCCTGCGGAGAAGGTTGGTGCAGACAGCATAACAACGCATTTCGACTTTCATGCACTTGACGATAAGCTTGTTAAATTAGACATACTCGGGCATGACGATCCTACGTCGCTCAGAATGCTTCAGGATATAACGGGGATAGACCCTAAAACAATACCGCTTCAAGATGAAGATACGATGTCGATTTTCAAAACCGATAAGATCCTGGGAATCTCTCTGAGCGGCCTCGGCTGCGATGTCGGCAGCATCGGCATACCGGAGTTCGGTACGGGGTTTGTAAGGGGAATGCTTATGGATACAAGGCCAACCACAATGGAGGAGCTTGTCAGAATCGCCGGCCTTTCGCACGGCACGGATGTGTGGCTCAACAATGCACAGGATCTTGTACGCAATGGAACTGCAAGCCTGTTGGAGGTTATCTGTACGAGAGATGATATTATGAACTACCTAATTGCCCATGGCGGAGAGCCGTCACTCTCATTTAAAACAATGGAGAGCGTTCGAAAGGGCAGGGGATTGACGGAGGAGATGGAAGCGGCAATGCATAAGAACAATGTCCCTCAGTGGTACATTGACAGCTGCAAAAAAATCAAGTATATGTTCCCAAGGGCACATGCGGCGGCTTATGTAATGATGAGTTTCCGCATTGCATACTTCAAAGTTCACTATCCTCTGGAATTCTATTCGGTTTATTTTACCGTACGTGCCGATAAATTCGATATAGAGCTGAGTTCGGGCGGTGCGGATGCTGTTTTGAGGAAAATCAAAGAGATCAGCGGCAGCAAAGAAAAACTCGAGCAAAAGGAAACAGATCAGATTACGATACTTGAAGTTGTTTATGAGATGAATCTGAGAGGAATCGAACTTCTGCCAATTGACATTTACAAGTCGAAAGCAACAAAGTTTGTGGTCGAGGAGGGAAAGATCCGCCCGCCGTTTAACGCAATTGCCGGTCTCGGAGACAATGCCGCAAGGTGCATTGAAAACGGTGCGAAGGGAGGAACTTTCATCTCAAGAGAAGATTTTATAAAGAAAACTAAGGCGAATTCAGCTGTAATGGAGACTCTTTCGCGTCTCGGCTGCCTTGATTCCCTGCCTGAAAGGAATCAGGTGTCAATGTTTTAGTGAAACTCGGGCATAATAATGCCTGAAAGTGCCATCTTTTTTGAAAAAAGCTATTGCACTTATGAACAAATCATGTTATAATCATGATGATTGGATGGCATTATAATCCAAGGCTTTGAAGAGTGGGCAAGACCCGCTCTTTAATTTTGAAAAAGCTTTTTGCGGAGGATACAGTATTGAAGATTGCCGATAAGGTTTTTCCCATCGTTGAACCGACGGTCGCAGGCATGGGCTATGAATTGTATGAGGTAGAGTTCCAAAAGGAATACGATAACTGGGTTTTGACACTTTATATTGACGGACCCAATGGAATTTCTTTGGACGATTGCGAAGCGGTCAGCCGTGCAGTTGACCCCGTCCTCGATGAAGCGGACCCGATTGAACAGCCGTACTACCTTTCCGTCAGCTCAATAGGTCTTGACAGGCCGATAAAGACGGATAAAGATTTTTCAAGAAACATCGGCAATAAAATAGATATCAAGCTTTATGCCCCGATAAATAAGAAAAAAGAACTTGTCGGCAGGCTCGTCTCATTTGACCCGGAAAGTTTTACAGTCTCGGTTGACGAAATTGAGATGAAAATCGAACGAAAAAAAGCGGCACTTGTAAGACCGCACATAGATTTTTGATTCACGGTATGAAAGGATAGAATAATGAACCAGGAAGTTATTTCGGCCATTAAGGCAATATGCAAAGAGAGAAACCTCTCCATTGATGTCCTCGCAGATGCAATTGAGAACGCAATGGTAAGTGCATATAAAAAGAATTACAATATCAACTGCAACGTCAGAACTTCATTTGACAGGGAAACAGGCAAAACTCAGATTTGGGTTTCGAAGAATGTTGTTGACGAAGTTTATGATGATAAAACTGAAATTTCACTTGATGAAGCGAAGAAAATTAATCCCTTCTTTGAAGTCGGCGATGTAGTTGAGGTCGAGGCATTTGCAAAAGATTTTGGCAGAATTGCTGCTCAGACTGCGAAGCAGGTTGTAATGCAGAGAATCAGAGAAGCAGAACAGGGTGCGATTTTTAGTGAGTATGCGGATAAAGAGAACGAGGTACTCACGGCCATTGTACAAAGAGTTGAAAAGAACGGCGTGTACGTTGAGCTTGGAAAGACTGATGGCATCATTCCGTTCAATGAGGTTATTAACGGGGAGGTTTATTCGCCAAATACCAGACTTAAGGTCTATGTTCTTAAGGTTCAGCGTGATTCAAAGGGTCCTCAGATCATTGTTTCGAGAACGCATCCAGGTCTTGTAAAGAGACTGTTCGAACTTGAAATTCCTGAAATTCATAGTGGTGTTGTCCAAATAAAGTCAATAGCGAGAGAAGCGGGTCAGAGGACAAAAATTGCAGTTGCAAGCACAGATCCGCAGGTCGATGCGGTCGGTGCCTGTGTCGGTCAGCGTGGAGTCAGGGTTGAACGCATTGTTGGCGAGCTGCATAATGAGAAGATGGATATTATTGAGTGGGATTCCGATGTCGCCGTTTATATTGCAAAGGCATTGGGTCCGGCAAGGGTGCTGATGGTCTATGTCAATGCCGAAGAACAGGCGGCGAAGGTCATAGTTCCCGATAGTCAGCTATCGCTTGCAATCGGGAAAGAGGGTCAGAATGCGAGACTTGCAGCAAAACTTACCGGGTGGAAAATCGACATCAAGAGTCAGTCGCAGGCTGAATCCGATATGGAAATCGATTACAACGGCGATATGGACGGATTGATGAACTCTGATAGCCGATCTGCCGAAGACGAAAATTTTGCGGGTGAACAGGTTGAAGAGCTTGAATTCATTGAAGAAGATTGATTTTCAAACTTTTATGAAAGAGGAGGTCCTCTGAGTGCAGAAAAAAATACCGATGAGGATGTGTGTAGGCTGTCGGGAAATGAAGCCGAAGAGAGAGCTCGTGCGTGTCGTTTGCAGCAGAGCAGATGACGAATCAATGCCGCCGATAATCAGCGTAGACTTTACGGGCAAGGTTGCCGGCAGGGGTGCGTATGTGTGCCCCAGCAAAAAATGCCTTGAACGTGCCGTAAAGAGCAGAGCTCTTGACAGAGCATTTTCAACGAAGATCAGTGATGAAGTGCTTGATGTGCTGAAGTCTGCCGTTGACGAGGCAGAGAAATGCACGGAGGAATGAAAATAAATGGATGATTCTTCTGCAAAGAAAAATTGTCTCGGCTTTGCAATGAAGGCAGGAAAGGTTGTTTCGGGCGACTTTGCAGTCGAAAAAGCGGTCAAATCGTTTAAAGCAAAATGCATTGTCATCGACACAGCCGCTTCCGACAATACTAAGAAGCGTTGGCAAGATGCTTGCAAGCCTAGGGAAATACCGATTGTTGAGTTGACGGAAATGGGCAGAGCAATCGGCAGGGATGCAAAAATGGTCGCAGCCGTTTTGGATGCAGGTTTTGCATCGAGACTTATCAAAAAGTGATTTTAAAATAGAATTGGGCAGGAGCTTTCAAGCTCCCTTCGCTCGGAAAGGAACGCATATGAATGTTAATAAATCTGATTTGTTGAAGAGTGCAAAACAGGCAGAAAGTTCGGCAAGAGAATTGCTTGACAAGGTTGCATCTCTTAATACCGAGGTTGGGGCAAGTTTGCAGGGAGCAAAAAGGCTTGAGAGCAAGGTTATCGCCAAGGAGCGTGAAGAAGCAGAGGCGAGAGAACGACTCAGGCAGGAAGAAAAACGCAGACAGTTTTTCGATTCCGAAGAACAGCACGGTGTATTCGTAAGCGACAGAGATATGCCGGGATCGGACGACAAACCTGCTGAAACGGTTCAAACTCGTGTGCATGATGCTGTTGAAGCACCGTCAGAAGAAAAAGAGACGGCGATCAAGCCGACAAAGGAAGAATCGGAGAAAGTAAAAACGACGGAGAAGCAAGCAGAAAAGCCGGTTACGGAGGAAAAAGATTCGGAAAAAAAGGTGGAAACAGCTTTGCTGAGTCGCAAGGAAGAAGGATCCGAGAAACGGATCGAAGCAGAAGAAATTCCTGTGAATGAAAATGTCAGCGAAGACACAGAAAACCGAGAACAGGGTAGTAAAAGTGTTGCTGACGAAAACGGTGCCGAACAGCACGAACAGGAAAGCAAACAACAAACCAATAGTGACACTGAGGAAATGGCTGAAAACGTGATTCAGGAAAAGAACGACAGACAAAACAGCACCGGCAGACAGCCGGGCGGCGACAGACAGAATAGGTCGGACAGGACCGACAGGAGGGTACGAGATGACCGACGCACGGGTCGTGACAACCGTGACGGAAGAGAGCAGGGTCGCGTTACCGATACCCGCAGTCAGGACAGAACGAGAACCGCATCGGGACCCGATGGCATCAGGAATGATACCAGAAGCGAAAACAGAATCGACAGACCTAGACGCGACCAGCGGACAGGCGACGGTGCGAGGAGCTACAACAGTGGTACCCGCACCACGGGTTTTGACAGGACAAACGACCGTGGCGACAGACCCGCATATTCACGTACCGGAGAGAGGCGTGACAATAGGGATGGACAGGAACGCAGATCCTTTGACCGCAGCAGACCTATGGGCGACAGATCGGCAAGAAGCACGGATTATGCAGGCAAGGACAAAGATAAGGATGAGAAGGATGTACGCAGCAGAGGGAATCAGCAGCGCAGCAGCCAGGCAAAGCGTCCATCGACATCAGTCGCTTCCATAATTCCCCAGCCGACAAGGGATCGCAGTGCAGAACAGAAGAGCAGCTATGTTAAGACTTTTGATACTGAAAAGAAGGCAAAAAACAAAAAAACGATCATGAAAGAGACTGCCCCCTCCTCAAGGAATTGGGAAGATGATGGTCAGGGTTTCGGAAGTAAGAAGCGTAAAACTCAGAAGCAGCAGGAGCAGCATAAACCTGAACCCGTTGTTATCGATAAAGCCGTGATTACGACTGATACCATAACGGTTCGCAGTTTCTCTGAAAAGATCGGCAAACCCGCAGCTGAAATCATTAAAAAGCTTTTTATGATGGGCATCGTTGCGAATATCAACCAGGATATCGATTTTGATACTTGTGAGCTTATTGCTATGGATTATGGTATTGAACTCGAGCATCAGGTTGCCAAGTCCTTTGAAGAGGTCATGGAGGAAGGTGCGGGCGAGACAGATTCAGAAGAGAATCTCATCACGCGTCCTCCTGTTGTAACTATTATGGGTCATGTTGACCATGGTAAAACGTCACTGCTCGATGCAATCAGAAACAGTGCCGTAACCGCAACTGAAGCGGGCGGTATCACTCAGCATATCGGTGCGTACACCGTAAGCTGCAATGGCAGGTCAATAACATTTATCGACACCCCGGGTCACGAAGCATTTACTTCGATGCGTGCAAGAGGTGCCCAGGTTACCGACGTTGTTATTCTTGTTGTTGCTGCGGATGATGGCATTATGCCTCAGACGGTTGAAGCGATCAACCATTCCAAAGCGGCGGGTGTGCCGATTATAGTTGCAATCAATAAAATTGATAAGCCTGAGGCTAACCCGGACAGGGTCAAGCAGCAGTTAACTGAGCATGGTCTTGTCTGCGAAGATTGGGGAGGAGATACGATTTGCGTCCCCGTTTCTGCAAAGAAGCAGCAGAATCTTGATACACTTCTCGAAATGGTACTCCTTCAGGCAGATGTGCTTGAACTTCGTGCAAACCCCAACAGGGAAGCAAGGGGTACAATTATTGAGGCACAGCTTGACAGAGGCCGCGGTCCTGTTGCAACGGTTCTCGTGCAGAATGGCACGCTCAAGATTGGCGATCCAATCGTTGCAGGCGTTGCGTACGGCAGAGTTCGTGCAATGATCGACGATAAAGGAAGAACCGTCAAGGCGGCAGGTCCCAGTCAGCCCGTTGAAGTATTGGGCTTCAATGAGGTTCCTTCTGCGGGAGACATCATGTACGTTGCAGATGTTTCGAAGAAAGTTGCCGAGGAACGCAGAAACAAGATCAAAGCAGAGCAGCTCAAGAGCATGTCAAAGGTAAGTCTTGAGGATTTGTTCTCACACATTGCAGATGGTGAAATCAAGACCCTTAATATTGTCATTAAGGCAGACGTTCACGGCTCAGTCGAGGCTGTTCGTCAGGCACTTGAAAAACTTTCAAATGATGAAGTTCGTGTTAAGTGCATACACGGCGGCGTCGGTGCAATAAACGAATCGGACATCATGTTCGCTTCTGCGTCAAATGCAATTGTAATTGGCTTCAACGTTCGCCCTGACGGTGGTGCAAGATCGCTTGCCGAGCAGGAAAAGGTCGATGTACGTACATATCGTATCATCTACCAGGCTATTGAGGATGTTGAAAACGCTATGAAGGGTCTGTTTAAGCCCGTATATAAGGAAGTCCATTTGGGCAACATAAGCGTAAGAAATACCTTTAAAGTCAGCGGTGTCGGCGTGATTGCAGGTGCCTATGTGCAGGAGGGTAAGGTTCAACGCAATGCACTCGTTAGGGTCGTCCGTGACGGCGTAGTTATTCACGAGGGTCAGATTGCATCACTCCGCAGGTTTAAGGATGATGTTAAGGAAGTTGCTTCGGGCTACGAGTGCGGTATCGGAATTGAAAACTTCAATGATATCCATGAGGGCGACGTGATCGAAGCCTATATGATGGAAGAGGTTAAACGCTGAGCATAGGTCGGCACCTCACGAAAGGAACAAAATGGCATCCGTAAGATATGACAGAATAAACGAAGAACTGAAAAAGGCATTGTCAGAAATCGTTAGGGAAATGATGGATCCGCGAATTTCCCCGATGACGACCATTATGCTTGTGGAAGCAACAAATGATTTGAAGCTTGCAAAAGTAAGGGTCAGTGTTTATGATAAGGATGACAATGCTAGAAAGGAAACGGTTGCACAGCTCAATCGTGCAGAAGGGTTTATCGCAAGAGAACTAGGTCGGAGAGTTGATATAAGAAGGATTCCGACCCTTAAGTTCACCCTTGATGATTCGATTGAATATGCCGTTCATATTTCAGAGATAATCAATAAGCTCCAGAGTGAGCGTAAGAAGGATACCGATGATGAAAGAGCATGACCGTGAATTTGATAAGATCATTAAATTCATAGAAGATGGGCAGCGATTTACGGTGCTGACGCATATTTCGCCGGATGGAGATACATTGGGCAGTGCTTTGGCAATGTATTTGCTGCTGACAAAGATGGGGAAGGGCGTACAGATAGTATGCTCTAACCCAGTGCCGAAAATCTATTCGTTTCTCCCGAATGCGGATAAAGTCATTTTCCCGGAAAGTGCGGAAAGGTACGAATGGGCGATTACGATCGATTGTGCCGACAAGCCTCGCTGCGGTAGAGCAGTTCAGCTGTTGGATTCAGCAGAGAGCACTGCTTCGATCGATCACCACTTTACAAATCCGAACTTTGCGGACAATAATCTTGTGATTGCAGATGCTTCGGCAACGGCAGAGATTATGCACGAGATTTTTTGTCGAATGGACATGCCGTTTGACGAGGAGGCCATGAAGTGCCTGTATACGGGGATCGTGACAGATACGGGGAACTTGACCTACAGCAATACGACTCCCAATGCTATTCGCATTATTGCTGATTTCCTTGAACGCGGGCTTGATATTTCGGATCTGAACAGAAGAATTTACAGGACGATTCCGTACAACAAGGCGAGGCTCCAGGGGTACGTGACATCCAGAATTCATCTCGAAGCAGATGGAAAAATCGGCATTGCTGTGCTGACGCAGGCTGAACTGCACGGCTTTGATGCAACAAATGAGGACTGTGAAGGTATAGTAGATTGCGTAAGGGATATCGATTGCGTCATGATCGCAGCTTTTATACGTGAAGGTTCGGACGGATCGTACAAAGTCAGTCTCCGCAGCAAACAGATTGGAGATGTTGCAAGGCTCGCAAATAAATACGGCGGGGGCGGACATGCCCGTGCAGCCGGATTTACGGCGTATGAACCCTTGTCAACGGTCATAGCGAATGTTATTGATTCAGCGATGGCAGAGTTGTCGGAAAGTGAATGTTTTTGATGATTTTAACCACGGAAAGCTCTATTGGAAAGAATTCGAATAATGTTTTTTGAAGGAATTGTTAATGTACTTAAACCGCCGGGAATGACGTCCAGCGATGTTGTGGTCGATATCCGTAAAATCTTCGGGGAGAAGCGGGTTGGCCACACCGGAACACTGGACCCGGCGGCAGCTGGCGTTTTGCCTATCTGTGTAGGTAGGGCAACACGCCTTTTTGATTATCTCGTAGATAAAGACAAGGAGTACCTTGCCGAGCTTAGGTTCGGAGTCACAACAACAACGGAAGATGCTTACGGCGAGGTAATAAAGACGAGCGACAAAATCGTTACGCCGGATGAGCTGAAGGCTGTGTTGCCGGAGTTCATCGGCGAAATTGAGCAAATACCGCCGATCTACTCTTCGTTAAGTGTCAACGGTGTGAAAATGTATAAGCTTGCAAGGAGGGGTGAAGTGACCGCTCCGCTTGTTGAACGTAAAAGAACAGTCAACATATTCTCAATTGAATATGTTGACATGCTTGCGGAGAACAGCTTCCTCATAAGGGTACGCTGCTCAAAAGGTACTTATATCAGAACCCTTTGCCACGATATAGGAGATAGGCTGAATTGTTCGGCGTACATGCCGTTTCTTCTCAGGACGGCTTCGGGAAAATTTGATCTTGCCTCGAGCTTTACCATAGCCGAGCTTCGTCAGATCAAAGAGAATGGGTCGCTTGAAAGCACACTTGTGCCGATGGACATGGCTGTGGAGCACATCCGGGAACTAAGATTGAATGATCTCTCCAACAGGAGGAAAAGACTTCTGATTAACGGAGCACCTATACCATATGAGGGAGAAATCGAGTACGGCGAAGTGAGAAGGTTGTATGTCGATGATGAATTCATCGGTCTCGGGATGCGTGGAGAAGACGGACTTCATGTGACGGTATGGCTTGGAAAGGACGGGATGCAGGCAGATGGCAGATGAAAAGAAAACAGTCGTTGCACTCGGTATGTTTGACGGAGTGCATGTCGGACATAAGAAGCTTCTTGATACGGCGGTGCTTATTGCAGAAGCAAGGCAGATGACTCCAGTGGTCTATACTTTCAATAACCATCCGCAGCAGAGCATGGGTGTCAAAGTGGCGAGGATTTGTTCTAATGAAATGCGCGAGAAATACATGGTCAATCTCGGCATTCAGCACGTCAACTCTGTCGAATTTAATGACCGCATAAGGCTCAGCTCACCTCAGGAATTTGTTGACAAGCTGATTGAAACTGCCAATCCGGGCGTTGTTGTTGCAGGCTTCAATTATACATTTGGAAGAAAAAAAGCTGGCAACTCCGAATTACTCCAGAAACTCTGTGCTAAGCAAGGGGTTGACACAGCGATAATACCTCCGGTCCTTATCGGAAAACAACCTGTTTCGAGTACAAGGATTCGCGAAATGATTCAAAAAGGCGACGTAAAGAATGTGCAGAACCTTCTCGGAAGAGTTTATTCATTGACGGGTATAGTTTGCGAAAACAGGAGAATCGGTCGTACAATAGGTTTTCCGACTGCGAATATTGAGGCGGATTATTCAATGGTCATACCTGCCAACGGCGTTTACATTTCGCTTGCGGGAATTGGCGGAACGGTATACCCTGCTGTTACAAATGTAGGGTCTAACCCAACTGTTGGCGGAATAAAAACGACAATCGAGACTCATATTCTCGATTTTGATGAGGACGTTTACGGAAAAACAATGACTGTGCATTTCATTAAAAGGATTCGTCCGGACAAAAAATTCAGCAGCATTGAAGAGTTAAAGGTCCAGATCGCTCAGGATGTCAGGACAGCAGGACAATACTTCGGTAAATAACCGAATGAGAAAGGGCAGATTATGATTTTAAGCATTGTGGCGGCATCATTCTTATGCATGACGGTTGGATACCTCATTGGCGGAATTATGACTGCAGTGAAAATCGCAAAGAAAAAGCAGGTCGATATCCGTAAATGCGGAAGCGGAAATGCAGGTTCAACGAATGTGCTTCGAACCTTCGGTTGGAAATGGGGACTTATTTGCTTGACAACAGATGTTGCAAAAGGTGCTGTTGCGGTTTTATTTGGTTATGCCGTTGGTAAAATTGGTGCAGACTTGGGCTTTTTTTCTGAGCGTTTCGTCAAGTTGATTGAATGTTGTTCTCTCCTCGGTGCGGTTTTGGGACATCTTTTCCCGCTTTTTTACAATTTCAGAGGGGGAAAATGTGTTGCAGTCGGAATGGGAGGACTGCTTGCTCTCGCTCCTATGGAGCTGCTCATTGCTTTGGTACTTGCAGTGATCTTGATTATCATAACAAAAACCGTCTCGGTTGGTTCGGTGACAGGTGCGGTTATTGCTGCTGTGCTGATAGTTGTCCGTAACTGGGGAGATATTCCGCTCATGATAGTGGCATCTGCGATTGCAGCTGTCATTGTTATAACCCATATCCCAAATATCCAGAGAATTTTACAGGGGCGTGAACGAAAGCTGGAAAACATCGAATGGGAAAGAAACCATGATGTCGATATTTTCCCCGGTGGCAAGAAGGGTAACCCGAACACTTAATGAATTAACTGCGGAACCTCCACAAATCATATATAACTAAAAGCTACACGAAACATATTGAACCTCTTGACAAAACGTGCTATAATCGATAGTCCGAGGGAAGGAGGAGCAATATGTTTCTGTTTGATTATCACGTACATACAAGTTGTTCATTTGATTCTATGTGTCTGCCTGCCGAACAGGTTTTTTCGGCGTCAAAAAGGGGCATAAGCGAACTTTGCTTCACCGACCACATCGATTTTGACACGCCTGAGGGTATGGGACATAAATCTGCGGACCTTTCGGAACTGCGAAGTATGGTCGGCGAACTTTATCCGACATACAATGGCATGAAATTGAAAATCGGTGCTGAAATCAGCTTGGGAAACGCGAAAGTTGCAGATGACGTAAATGAGTACGTCGCCCGTTTTAAACCCGATTTTATTATTGCCTCGATACATCGCATTGACGGTTTGCCCGTTTACAAGCCTGAGTTTTATTCGAATAGAACAAAACATGATGCATATTTCGCATACCTTAATGCAATTTACAATGGAATATGCAGCAACGATGAATTTGACGTCATAGGTCATTATGATTTTATAACGAAATATGCACCTTATGCAGACAGGTCAATGCACCTCGGAGAAGACGAACGCATCGACGAAACGATAAAAAAGATTTTCAGGCTGTTGATAAGCAGGGGACAGGGTATCGAAATAAACTCTTCTGCGTGGTGGAATGAGGCTTGTACGGGTGACGACATAATTAAATTATACACAACACTCGGAGGAGAATTTGTGACGATTGGTTCGGATGCTCATGTTTCTGAAAACGTAGGCAATAGGCTCGATGAGGCATTGGAACAGGCGTATAGGTGCGGAGTTAAATATGTTGCAACGTATTCGGAACGGAAACCGGAGTTCCACAAAGTTGAGAGACTTATGTGAGGAGATTTATTTTGGAAGACTTTTCTGAACAAAAGAAATATTCTGATTCAGCAGATTCTGAAGTGCTTACTGTTCAGGATGCTCTTGACAGATGTATTGACTATATAGGCAAGGTGGATTTTGATGTTATCTCATCGATAATCAAACTGCCAAAAAGGAAGGTCATGCTCTCTTTGAAAGGGTCCGTTTATTTTGACCCGGAGAAAAGTGAATTTGTCACGTCAGAAGAGTACTTGTCAGGAAAAGTATACAAAAAACTCTGCATCGTTAAGAAAGCTGCCGAGCAGGGAAATATTCCGGATGGGGTCGATTATAATGACAATATCGATGCATTAACGCTCATTATGCCCAAACGCATTGAGGCAAAGCAGATAAAGGCTAGTATAGGCAGTCCATGGATACCGCCCTATGTATATCGTGATTTCATTGTCGCATTGATTGGCATAAAATCAAATTCGGGGAAAATAGGTCTGCGTGTCGAATACATAAAAAAAGCAAACCACTACATTATTTACGGCAAAAAGAATTTTATGGGATTTACAAGGGCGAGAATGACTTACGGTACAGAAAGAATGAATGCCTTTGAAATCATTGAACGACTGCTAAATTCGAGGGAAATTGCCGTCTATGATTCGGCTCTCAGTGAAAGTGGGCAGCCTACAAGGAAAATTAATCGTGCCGAGACTCTTGCGGCTCAGGAAAAAGCAAAACAGATAAGCGAGTTATTCCATTTCTGGCTTTTTAAAGATGAGCCGCGACGGACTGAACTGTTGAATTTTTATAACGAAAATTTCTGTGCTTTAGTTCCGCGGCGATTTGATGGAAGCCGAATGCTGCTGCCAGGGAAAAATACTGATATAAGTCTGCAAAAACACCAGCTCGATGCAATAAAACGTATTGTTCATTCAAAAAACATTCTGCTTGCACATCAGGTAGGTGCAGGTAAGACTTATGTTATGGCTGCTGCGGCCATGGAACTGCGAAGATTGAAAATCTCAAGGAGAAACTTATTCGTTGTTCCGAATAATATTCTTGAGCAATGGTACAACGAATTTCAGCATCTCTATCCGGATGCGGCTTTGATGCTCGTTCAGCCCAAAAACTTTACGCCGTCAACAAGAAACAAAACTTTAAGAGAAATCATGCAACATGATTACGATGCGATAATCATGGGTTATGGCAGCTTCTCATTGATTCCTCTATCAAATGAGGAGCGGGAGAAAGAGCTTAATGCCATTTTGAACGATATTTCTAACGTTATGACGGATGTTGTCTACAATGATGCCTATGTTGTGCTGAATCGATTCGCTTCAAGGGTCGAAAACAGACTCCACAAGATTTGGGAGAGTGAGGAAAAGATGCAGCCGGATACAATTTTCTTCGACCAGCTCGGCATTGACACACTCTTTATAGATGAGGCACATAACTTCAAAAATATAAGCATTGAAACAAAGCATGGAGCTTTGCCCGGACTGAATACAAAGGGATCAAAGCGGTGCGACGATCTCATGGCAAAGGTTAGGTTTATCCAAAGAACTCATGGTGGGAGAGGTGCAGTATTTGCAACCGGTACTCCGATAACAAACTCAGTCTCTGACCTCTATACACTACAACGTTACCTTGACTATGAGCACCTTGAGGAGCTTAATCTGTTAGAATTCGACAATTGGGTTAAAATGTTCTCTGAAGTTACGGAAGAGTTTGAAGTTGAGGCAAATGGAATTGGATACAGGCTGCGTTCAAGATTGAGTAAGTATTATAACCTACCCGAACTTTCCTTGTTGATTTCGAACATCGCTGATTTATATTATACATCGAACGATGACAAAAAACTGCCACAGCATGTTGAAGTCGTGAATTGCACGGTTTCGGCCAGCCCGGCTCTAAGAGCGTATATTGAAACTCTTGCCGACCGTGCCGAACTTGTCAAATCCGGTATCGTGCCGAGAACAGTTGACAATATGCTGAAAATTACAACTGATGGAAGAAAAGCCGCACTAGATATGCGTCTTGTGGATCCCGAGCTGCCCGATGATGAAGATTCAAAGCTGAATCGATGTGTACGCAATGTGTTTGAAATTTGGAACGGGAACAGCAAACTTACCCAGTTGATCTTCCTTGACCAGAGTACACCAAAGGAAGGGTTCAATCTCTATGATGACATAAAAAATAAGCTCGTCGTACTCGGTGTTCCGCAGGAGGAAATTGCCTTCGTACACGATGCAGTAAATGATAATATGCGAGTTGCACTCTTCAACAAAGTCCGTAAGGGAAAGATTCGCATTCTCATTGGTTCGACCTTCAAGCTGGGTATCGGTGCGAACGTGCAAAACAACCTCTATGCCGTTCACCATCTCGACATTCCGTGGCGTCCGAGTGATGTTATACAGCGTGAAGGCCGAATGCTGAGACAGGGAAATAAAAACGATGATGTCAGGATTTATCGTTATATAACTCAAGGCAGCTTTGATGCGTATTCGTGGCAGCTGCTGGAGAATAAGCAGAGGTTCATTTCGCAGATTGTAAATGGAAATTATCCGGCAAGAAGCGGTGACGAGGTTGATGAAGTCGTTCTAACGTATAGTGAAGTAAAATCACTTGCTGTCGGCAATCCGCTCATAAAGCGAAGGATAGAGGTAGAAACACGGCTTCAGCGTTCCCTTATGCTGAAAGCCAAGCATGATAAAAACAGAGTTGCTGCCGGGGAGGAACTTCTCAAATTTCCTGCGAAGCGAATGGAACTTGAGCGGCTCAAAGAAATCTTCGCTGAAGATGCACAGCTTGTTCTCGATAGTACACCACAGTCATTCCGGATGCAGCTTATGGATGAGATATTTACAAAGAGACGCGATGCAGGCGAAAGATTAACCGAACTTTTGGCTGAGTACGCATTCATCCGTGAAGACAAACTGATTGGAAAATATCGGGGACTTGATGTATACCTTGCCAACGATGCGGCGGGGGCGAGAAGAATTTTCATGCTCAAAGGCAGAGGAAACTATCAGTCGGAACTCAGTACGAGTGCAATAGGCATAATCTCGAGAATGGATAATGTTATTAATGGAATAAAGCAGCGTTATGAAAATTCGGTTGAAAAACTCGAGGGGCTTGCACTAGATGAGCAGGAACTTATCGCAAGAAGAGATACACCATCGCCGCTTGAGGGAGAAATTGCAGAACTTCGTGCCGAACTCAGGAAGGTAAACCGAGAACTCGGCATGTGAGCGTTCATTGAAAGGGAAATGTATGGAAAAACACAACTATTCTGTTGACGATATTAGGGTTATGGAAGGGTTGGAGGCCGTTCGCGTCCGACCGGGAATGTATATCGGCAGCACAGGCTCAAGAGGTCTTCATCATATGCTGTGGGAGATCGTTGATAACGCTGTCGATGAGGCGGCAAATGGCTTTGCAACGGAAGTTGCCGTTACACTTAATAAAGATAATTCGGTCATTGTCGAAGACAATGGAAGGGGTATACCGGTCGGTATTCACGAAAAGCTTCATGTTTCAGGCGTTGAGGTAGTTTATACCCAGCTCCATGCAGGCGGAAAATTCGATAATGAGTCATACGGCTTTTCCGGTGGACTTCATGGCGTCGGTGCATCGGTAGTTAATGCATTGTCCGAATACGTCGAAGTCGAGGTTGCAACAGCGGGCAGGCTCTATAAAATCAGATTTCACAGCTTTGAGGATGAGCAGGGCAACATGCACTCAGGTATACCGGAAGCTCCGCTCGCCGAAGTCGGAAGGACGAGACGGCAGGGGACGAGAGTAACATTTTTACCCGACGCAAGAGTTTTCGAGACAGTCGATATGAATCACGAAATTGTCTTGAAACGGCTGCGTGAACTTGCGTACCTCAATAAGGGTATAATGTTCAGGTTTACAGATAATCGAAGGAAGGATGAGTCAAAGTATAGTGAGTTCAAATATGACGGCGGTATAATTGATTTCGTATCGTACCTTAACGCCGATAAAACTGTTCTTTACAAGGAGCCAATTTTCTTCAAAGGAATAAAGAAAAGCGAAAAAAATAATATTGTTGTTGAAATTGCAATGCAGCACAATGATGGTTATGCTGAAAGTGTGTTCTCTTATGTAAACAATATTCCAACAACGGAGGGTGGAACGCACGAAACTGGTTTCAAGTCTGCATTGACAAAGGTCATGAACGATTACTGCCGCAAAATAGGTGTATTAAAGGACAAAGATAATTCGCTGTCAGGTGAGGACTTTCGAGAGGGACTTACCGCTGTAATTTCATTAAAAATGAGTTCGATTCAGTTCGAAGGTCAGACGAAAACGAAGCTTGGCAATACTGAAGCCAGAACGGCGGTTGAAAGTGTTGTCATTGATGAATTGACGCCCATTCTTGAGGATCTTAAAAACGCTGAACTTGCGGCAATGATGGCAGATAAGGCGATGAAGGCTGCTAAGGCACGCGAGGCGGCAAGAAAAGCCAAGAGTATGGCAAGGGAGAAATCAAAGCTCGAAAATGCTCCTCTCGTCGGTAAACTTTCGAGTTGTACCGGCAGGAATCCGGAGTTAAATGAGCTCTTCATTGTTGAAGGTGATTCGGCAGGCGGCAGTGCAAAACAGGGGCGTGACAGAAGGTTTCAGGCAATTCTTCCGCTTAGAGGCAAGCCTCTCAATGTAGAAAAACGCAGGATTGAGCAAGTTCTTGAAAATGAAGAATGCAGGTCGATAATTACTGCTCTGGGAACGGGGATAGGCGAGGATTTTGAACTCAAAAACCTCAAGTACCATAAGGTTGTGATTCTTTCTGATGCAGACCAAGACGGTGCACATATAAGAGCACTGCTGTTGACGTTCTTTTATCGTTATACAAGAGAGCTTATAACAAATGGAAACATTTATATGGGCATGCCTCCGCTCTATAAAGTTCAAAAGGGAGCCGACGTTCGCTATGCTTACGATGATGAGGAGCTTGCGAGACTGACAAAGGGATTAAAGGGCTATACTTTACAGCGTTACAAGGGACTCGGCGAGATGAATCCGGAGCAGTTGTGGGAAACTACGCTCAACCCTGAAAACCGTTCGCTTGTTCAGGTCACAATTGACGATGCGGCGTACGTTGAGCACCTCGTTACGCTCCTAATGGGTGATAAGGTCGCCCCAAGAAAAGAATATATAACTGAATTTGCGAATTTCAATAAAGTTGATTCGTTTGAGGATAAAGTCAAAATTGATTCATAAGGAAAGCTGCCATATCGATAGTTGATGTGGCAGCTTTTTTATCATAACAAACAATCTGAAATGGATAGATTGTGCGTTATGCGCGGGTTTAAAGTTTGATACATATTTCTCCATAATGTATTAGCAATTATTGTTTAAACCAGGCAGAACATCGACGGCTCTCGTTACATTGCCATAATGCCCACTTTCTTGAGAACAACTGAATTTCACAGAAAGCATCGGATGAATAGCAGTTCAGTGAACAATGCAGCTGATTCTCCGCAATATGCAGTCATATCATCAACGGTCAAAAAATTGCTTTTATTTAGCATTCTTTCGTGCATAACTTTGCTCTCGAATACTGGGAAATTATTTTAAACCACCTGGAAGATGTAAAACTTCAAATAGTCTGTTTCGGGCACGTTCCAAAGGATGGGGTGATCAGGAGATTGTTGACGTGCTTCGATTTGCCTGAGTTGAACGGCTGCATCCTCTGCGGCTTCACGGAGCATTTTGCGGAACAGTTCGTCCGTCATAAAGTGCGAGCAGGAGCATGTCGCAAGGTATCCGCCTCGCGGCAGCAGTTTCATTGCCTTTGCGTTAATTGCCTTGTAGCCGTTAAATGCACTGTGGACAGTGTCACGACTTTTAGTAAAGGCAGGGGGGTCGAGGATAATCAAGTCAAATTCACATTTTTTCTTCTGTTCCATTTCGGTGAGCAAATCAAAGACATCCGCACAGACAAAATCCATAACGCCGTCAAGCTGGTTCATAACAGCATTTGCCTTTGTAAGTGCAACTGCGTCCTGTGAAATATCGACAGCGGTAACGTGCTTTGCTCCGGCTTTTGCTGCATTGAGTGCAAAAGCACCTGTATGAGTAAAGCAGTCGAGTACATTTTTTCCTTTTGCAACCCTGGCAACGGCGAGACGGTTGTATTTTTGATCGAGAAAGAAACCGGTTTTTTGTCCATCAACTATGTCAACATTATAGATAATATCATTCTCTTTAATAATCAGCTTACCATTTTCGATTACTGTCAGGTCATTAATAAGAAAAAAGCCTTTATGCGGTGTCAAGCCCTCCTTTAGGCGTATTTGTGCATCGCTGCGTTCCATTATTGCACGGATTTGAATCCCGTATTCTTTAAATACTTCAACGAAGAGCGGCAGCAGACGATTTTTCATCCGTTCAATGCCGAGTGAAAGAATTTGAACGACAAGAACATCACCAAATTTATCGACAGTGAGGCCGGGAAAGCTGTCAGCTTCGCCAAAAATGATTCGGCAGCATTCAAAGTCGTCTCCCATAACAGTCAAACGATAATCGATTGCATAGCGAATGCGTCTGCGATAGAAGTCATCATCAAATTTGTCATTTGCGTTCCGCGAAATAAGTCGGATGCGTATTTTGGAATTATCGTTTATAAAGCCTGTACCGATAAATTTTCTTTTTTTGTTATAAACACTGATAAGATCGCCGTTTTCGTAATCACCTTCACAGCTGATGACTTGTTCGCTGTACACCCAAGGGTGACCGCTACGGCAGGCACGCTCTGCTTTTTCACTGATGAATGCTTTACTTGTGTTTGATTGAAGCATGTTTTTCCTCCGTTATTTGTTCGGTGAAGACTATAACACAAAACCCCGCTCATTTCAAGCAGGGAATGGAAGAAAAAGAGATTAATCGACTTGTTCCGGTGTTTCGATAGTTGAGCAGCTGACTTCGTATGCTGTTCGTATTTCAGTAGACCCATCTTCAAGCAGTTTTTTGTATTCCCTGCTTTGAAGTCTTCCTGTCAGATTAAGCTTTTCACCGACATTAAGGCAGCTGAGGAAACGTGCGTTCCGTCCCCATGCAATGCAAGGGAGATAATCGGACTTTCCATAACGTCGGTTGACTGCAAGCAAAACATCGGCAATTTCACGAGAGAAAGGAGTTGTTCTGTAAACTACCGGTTTACAGATAAAACCCGAAAGCTCGCATTCATTGCAGTCTCCACCGTACTGCTCATCGGAAACCGGTAAAAACTCACGGGCGAAAACAGTTATAATCAGCTTGCTTCCCGCTTCAGTAGTCTTGTTGTATGAGCGAATTTGTCCAGCAATGCTGAAAATTGAATCTTCCGAAATTGTTATTCCGTTGAGAAGCCTTTCACCGACGGTCACGGGAACGATATCCATTGTACCGCTGAGGCGTTCGACAGCGATTTTCAATTTATAAAAGGCTTCGCCGTAGAGAGTATGACTGTATTCAGCATCGGACACGGCACGACCGCATATGTAAATAGCGTTGTTTGAATCCATGGTAGTCCTCCGGTTAGCAATATAAGCCTGTCAAGGCTGCAATAAATACTATTCCCGAAATCAAAGAATAGAATCTACGGCAACAAAAAAAGCCGGGAAAGCCACCCGGCAGGATAATCGACTCAGATATCGGATTTCAGTGTCTCAGGTTTCGCACAGGAAACCTCGAGATTTCCGTTGTAAATGCGGAGCTCATCAATGAATTCCTTTTCCTTAATACCTCTCTTGAGAGTGATGGAATAGTGAAGATTGAAAAGACTGCCCATATTCGTAGTCTTGATTTTGAGAAGCTCAACCCTTGAGGTGTATTTTTTAAACACTGCTTCAAAGACATCCTCATAGTTTAGACCTTCAGGAATAACTATCTTGAGATCGCGAACGAGCGGACCTGCGGAGCCGAAGTTCATACTGGTGAGCAGGAACATGACAAGACAAATTATAATGGTAAGTATAACAGAAATGCCAATGAACCCTACGCCGTTAGCGAGGCCGATCGTCATAGCCAGGAAAACAAATGTAATGTCTCTTCCCGATGCGGGAACGGAACGGAAACGAACAAGACTAAAGGCACCTGCTATTGCGATTGCAGTACCAAGTTCCCCATTGACAAGAACGATGACGGTCTGGACAATCACAGGGAGTATTGCAAGAGTAAATGTAAAGCTCTTCGTGTAATTATTCTTGTATGTATTGCACAGTGCAATGATCACGCCTAGAACGAGCGAAACGGCGATGCAAATAAGATACCCTGAAAGGGTCATTGTATCGGTCGCATTAAAAATGCTTGAAAAAACATCAAACTGCATAATTCCTCCAAAAATTAAAAATCAATATTTTTCACTGCATCTGGAACGGCAACAAAGCTGTTCCCTTCATTAAGATGCTTTCTGAGTTCAATGCCATAGGCAGTGCCGTACTTTGAGAACGAAGAGGGATAAATTTTATTCTCGTCGAGCAGCCTTGAAAGCCATAGCGGCATGGCAAATGCTGTTTTAACTTCAAGGACATACTTGTCCCTGTCAAGGAGCGGCAAGCCGTAACTGCCATTGCGCAAGTCAAAATCGCAAGTTCTGTACCTTAAATTTCTGTCGATCGTCAATCTGAGGTTGTCATCTTCACGGTCAAACAGGGCAATTCGTTCGCAAAACATGCAAAAAGACGGAGCCAGACCTTTGTAAAACTTAAAGGCGTATTTTACTTCCTTGCCGATTTGGTTATCAGGGAGAGACTTGTCCCCATTCATGATATCGAATGCCTCTTTATACGTCATATCGATTCGGCGTTTATAAACAATGCCCTTATATTTCTTCTTCAGTTCGTAAAAAGCTTCACTATCGTCTCCAGGAGTGTTATAACATCGCAAACGAAGCTTTTCCTTGTACACGGGTTTGGAAACCGAGTGTCTCACAAGACGGCTGTCGGGAGTATCGAAGTAGACACTGCAAATTGTGCTCTCTCCGAACTCATCGTTACGCATATGCTTCATCAGTATGTCGATAATATTGACATACTGCTCGTGAGTTATAACGTATTTTTTTTCGACGCGAGTGAAGATGTTCTTGCTGCGAGCCATAGAACCTCCTCCTGCAATAAACCGAGGGTATTATACCACAAACTCTTCGCATTAAAAAGCCTAAATCGGGGAAAATGAGGCAAAAAAATCTTATACTTTCGTGAAACAAAAGGCAAACATCAAATAAATTGTTTGATGTAGTCAGCAAGATTTTGATACATTATTTTCCGAATATCCGTTTCAGAAAGCCCCATGCATGTAAGCCCTTCTGCAATACGCAGGAATCCGCAGCTGTCCTCAAGACCATCAATGTATCGGTTCATTCCGTCAAAGTCGGAACCGAGAGCACAGCATTGAACTCCACCGATATTAATAACGTGCTCAATATGTTTAAGAACATCGGTCAGCTCGGCGGTGCGTTTGTCTGTCAGCTGCTTATAATAGAAGTTGACCCCGATAACGCCGCCCTGCTTTGAAATTTCACGAATGTGTTCGTCCTGCATACATCGTGGATGCCGGCATATGCTGCGTGCATTTGTGTGTGAAGAGAAAACAGGTCTGGTTGCGATTTCGAGCACATCATCAATCCCGGCATCGTTGAGATGGGCAAGGTCAACAGCCATGCCAATGCTGCACATTTCACGAACGATGGATTTACCTTTGTCGGAAAGTCCGCGTTTGGATTTTTTTGTTGAAGGATAGGCGAGAGAATTAACATCATTCCATGTCAATGTCATTGCACGAACTCCGAGTTTATACAGCATACGGAGGTTCGCAAGCGAACCTTCGATTGCTTCACCTCCTTCAACAGTCAGAATGGTACCAATTTTATCCTCAGCGGGGTCAAAATCCGCCGTAAACGGAACGAGTTCCGGATTGCGTTCGAGCATACGATAATACGAGTCGATCATATTGAGACACTGACTGAGTGGATTCTGGCTCAACAGCATATCAATCCATGCTGCGAAAAACTGCAATTTAACACCGCCTTTACGCATTGCAGGGAGACTTATCGCCTGACGTGAGTCGGGAGCCGCAATATCAAAATTGTCATAAGTCATGCGATAAAGAAAGTCGCAGTGTGCATCAGCAACGGGAATCGTTTTTTTTGTTGTTTCCATGTCGATAGTCCTTTCAAAAGTCACAAATTCATGCCATACTGACGTAATATGCAGCCATGGCAAAATATGTGACGACAGGATAGCAGGTCATTTGAGCTTAACTTTTTTCAGCCGCAAAGCGTTTGTAAGTACAGTTACAGAACTCAAGCTCATTGCAAGTGCCGCAAGCATGGGGTTCATCAGCGGTCCTCCGAATGCATGCAGGACGCCTGCTGCAACTGGGATGCCGAGGCAGTTGTATGCAAACGCCCAGAAGAGGTTTTCCTTAATTATTTTGAGTGTTGTTCTCGATAAGGCAATAGCGTCATCAAGAGACGAAAGCTCTCCTTTCTTTAAGACAATGTCAGCACTTGCAATTGCGACATCTGTTCCAGTTCCGATTGCAATGCCTATATCTGCAGCGGCAAGGGCGGCAGCATCATTTATTCCATCTCCGACCATTGCGACGATCCCCTTTTCACGAAGTTTGTTGGTAAAGGAGTTTTTGTCTTCGGGGAGGCAGGAGCTTTTAACGTTTTCAATACCTACGGCGTCTGCAACACTGCGTGCGGTTTTTTCGTTGTCTCCCGTGACAAGCCAGACATCGATACCCATTGCTTTGAGCCTTGAAATTGCTTCGGGAGAATCCGATTTTACTTCATCAGCAACTCCGATGACACCGAGATATTTTCCGTCTCTCGCAAGGAGCAGTGGCGTTGAACCAACTTTTGTTACGGAATCAACATCTGATTCATTGATTGCAATGCCATTTTCAACAAACAAACGTTCATTGCCGACGAGCAGCGTGCTCTCACCGATTTTTGCCTCACCGCCTTTTCCTACGAGTGCAGTAAATGTGTCCGGAGCAGCAAATGAAATGTTGTTTGCCATTGCATAATCGATAACAGCATGTGCAAGGGGATGTTCCGATGAAGCTTCTGCACAAGCAAACAAGCTGATAAACTCATCCTTCGTTATGCCTGAGGGGCGAACGTTGACAACAGCAGGTTTTCCGCTCGTGATGGTGCCTGTTTTATCAAGAATAATTGAGCGAATTTTGCAGGTCTGCTCAAGTGCTTCTCCATTTTTTATGAATATGCCCATGGAAGCACCGCGACCCATGCCGACCATGATCGCTGTAGGCGTGGCAAGCCCCAACGCACAGGGGCAGGCAATTACAAGAACGGAGACGAGAATCTTGACTGCTACACCGAAGGATTCACCTGCAATGAGCCATATAATTGCACTGAGGATGGCAATCGCCGTGACAGTCGGCACGAATATGCCGCTTATTTTGTCAGCAAGCCTTGCAATGGGAGCTTTACTGCCCTGAGCCTGCTCGACCATGCGAATCATTCCGGCAAGAACAGTATCATCGCCGACTCGTTCGGATTTATAGACAAAACTTCCGCTCAGGTTAACACTGCCGCCTACAACTTTGTCTCCGATGGATTTATCAACGGGAATGCTTTCACCGCTGAGCATGGATTCATCAATGCTGGTGGCACCTTCCGAAATTGTTCCGTCAACGGGAATACATTCCCCTGGAAGAACGCGGATAAGCTCGCCGACTACCAATTCGTCAACGTTTACGGATGATTCCGTTCCGTCCTTTGCAATGACTCTTGCAGTGTCAGGTGTAAGCCCGATAAGTGCAGCAACAGCATCGCCTGTTTTTGCTTTTGCACGCTGTTCGAGATATTTGCCGAGCATGACGAGCGTTACAATGACACCGGCCGATTCAAAATACAAGCCATCATGAATCATTTCGTGATGACCTTTGAATATCAGGACTGTTGAATAAAGAGAGTAGGCAAGGGATGCAATGGTACCTAGTGCAATTAAAGAATCCATATTGGGATGAAATCCGATAATTGCTTTTACTCCGCGGTAATAAAACGCTCTTCCCGCAAAAAGAACAGGCACGAGGAGAACGATTTGGGCGAGTGTAAAGGCCTTTGCCGGCATCAAAAACTTCGGTATCGGAAGACCAACCATATGCCCCATGGACAAGTAGAAGAGAGGAATTGCAAATATGAGTGCGAGAATAAGATCATTTTTACGTCTCCTCATATCCTTCTTGCGGCGTTCAGCTTCGATTGCAGATTGTTTTTTTATGCTCTGAACGTCAGCAATCGTGAAGCCTACTTTTTGAACCGCAGCGTAAATAGCTTCAGACAGATCATCCTTACTGCGGACAGTCAGTCTTTCAGTTGACAGGTTGACACTTGCCGCTTCAACGCCCGAAATACGTTTGACAGCTCTTTCAACAGAGGCGGAGCATGCTGCACAGCTCATTCCGCCGATAGAAAACTCCTTTATCATTTAACGTAATCCTTTCTGGTGAAATTATCATACTCGCATTCTACAATAAAATCCATCGTTTGGCAATGATCGATTTGATAATACGGGTATGCATTTGTATGTTTGTACAACGTATAGTATCGGCTTACTGTGAACAGTGCATACAGGGAACGACCTTGGCATATTATTCGAACATGAAGAGAGTGTTATCGGAAAGAAAATTAAATGAAACCCGCGAAAACGAAAAAACAAGCGGAATAAAGGCGACTGTGCTTGCCTCATCTCAACCGATCATCAGGATTTGGGGGAATAACGCAGCTGAGGTTGAAAATTATACCGGAGTGCTTGAAATTGCACCGTGTAAGGTCAGACTTTACACCAGAATCGGTATTTTGTGCATTTACGGAGAAAACCTCATTGTCGAACTTGCCGATTCAGAAACTTTTGTCTGCCGTGGCAAAATCTTTTCTGCGGGATATGAAGAAAGAAAACAGTAATTAAGGCGGGAAAAAGTATATGCGTCTATGGAAATTTTTTAAAGGCTATGTTAAAATAAGGGTGAAATGTCCTCGCCCTGAAAAAACTGTCAACGTCTTTGTTGAAAACGGGGTGTCACTCCACGATGTCAGACATGTCTCAAAAAATGAAATGACAGCGGTTGTCAGCCATGGAGGATTGCATTCGGCGGTGAATACTGCAGATGAGAACGGGTGGCACGTGGATGTTGTGGACGAGCAGGGTCTGCCTGTGATAATGAAAGTCCTTTTGCATAGACCTATGCTGGTCGTGACGATCTTGGTCGGCTTTGCAGCAATACTTTTCCTTTCGGGACGAATACTCAGGTACGATATCGAGGGGATTGACTGCGTGTACGAAGAAGAGATAATCGGAATTCTTAATTCATCCGGCGGACAGCTTTACGGAAAAGCATCGAATATCGATTTACATGGGATTAGTAAACGATTGGTTGATGAAATTGATGAAGTCAGCTTTGCCGACGTAAGACGCGATGGGGTAGTGCTTAAGGTTATCGTTCACGAGAACGGACGGAAAATGAATGCCAACGAAGAGGACGGACCTGCTGACATCTTTGCTGAAAAGGAATGCATAATTGAAAAAATCGTTGCAACAAGGGGAAAGGCCATCGCAAAACCGGGGCAGGCGGTCAAAGCAGGTGCTTTGCTGATAACAGGGGACATAACCCCCGAAAATTTTCCCGAGAAAATTCTTGTCAGAGCAAGCGGGGAAGTAACGGCGAGGGTCATATATCGATTAGTCGTAAGGGTCGATTCGCTCGGAGAGAAGCTCATCAGGAGCGGAAGGGAATGCAAGTACGCAGCAATCGATTTGTTCGGAAAAGAAATAGGCTCCGCTGTGGAATTTCAGAACTATGAATTCGAATTGTCAGAAAAACACATACTTTTGATGGCAGGTGTTCCCATACGGGTAAGTGGAGGAACGGCGTATGAGCTGGTGACCGCGGAAGCTGAGCTGACAGAAAATGAACAAAAGGAAAGGTCAATGGAGGCTCTTGAAAGCAGACTGCTGTCTTCAGTTCCGGATGATGCGAGAATAATCAGCAAGGCTGTAAACTTTGTTAGGGAGCAGGATGGGTCGCTTACGGCAGCAATGATAATTGAAACAATAGAAAAGATTGGAGTTACGAAACCAAGATGAACGATATCAATACAAACCCCAAAATAAACAGTGATGAGCTTGTAAGAGCAGAAGTCCCGATCATTGCGATGGATGAAGTTATAAGGTTGTTTGGCGTTTTTGATGAAAATATAAAGGTAATCGAAAAGGAAACCGGAACGAGTATCAAAGCGGAGGATGAAAACATTATTGTCACCGGTTCGCAAGCGGCCGTGGAAGTTGCGGTAAATGTCATTGAAAAATTAATTGCACTCATTCGCAAGGGTGAAAACATTGACAGAGGGAGAATTATTTATGCTATCGATCTTGCAGGTGAAGGTAATGCTGATCTAATACTTGACCTTGCGGATGACGTCATTGCTTTCACAAACAGGGGCAAACAAATAAAGTGTAAAACGATAGGACAAAAGAAATACGTTAATGCATTGAAACATCATACTGTTGTCTTCGGAGTTGGACCAGCGGGAACGGGAAAAACCTATCTTGCAGTTGCAATGGCAGTATTAGCATTTAAAAACAAAGAAGTTTCAAGGATTATTCTTACAAGACCTGCCGTTGAAGCGGGGGAGAAACTCGGGTTTCTGCCCGGGGATCTTCAAAATAAGGTTGATCCTTACTTAAGACCTCTGTACGATGCTCTCTATGATTTTCTTGGTGCGGAAAATTTCAGACAGCTTTCTGAAAAAGGTGCGATTGAGGTTGCTCCGCTTGCATACATGAGAGGAAGGACATTAAATGATGCATATATCATTCTGGATGAAGCACAGAACTGCACTGTAGAACAGATGAAAATGTTCCTGACAAGGTTCGGAGAGGGTTCAAGGGTCGTAGTAACGGGCGATATAACTCAGATTGATCTCCCGATTGATAAACGCAGCGGACTGATTCACGCACTTAACGTGCTTCGTGACGTTGAAGGCATTAGTATGGTAAAATTGACAGCAAGGGACGTTGTTCGACATGAAATGGTCCAACGCATAGTACTCGCATACGAAAAGGCAGCGGAGACTGCACAAAGGCGGAGTTACGAGTCGGAAAAAAGAAAAGACGATAAATAAATCTGTTTTAAAGAGGGGGGAAAATTTTGCACGTAAAAAAACAAAGGCTTACAAAAAAACAGTTAAATGCTCCGCTTGTCGCAGCATTGTTTGCGATCTGTGCGGTGCTTGTGTGCATTGCTGCATGCATAAAACTGTCAATCGCAAGTACGGAAGTGTGGCAAACGAAATATGTTATAATAATTTGCTCACTTGCTGCGGCATCAATCTGTATTGTCGCTTTGTTTGGCTTGTTTATATTTTTTACCGACAGAGATTTTTTGAAAAAGCCAAAAGGCGTGTTTATACTCATTTCAATAATTTTGATTTCAGTTGCACTGAGCACGCTGATGAGCTTTGCTTCGCCGTTCTTTTCGGCGATGCTCTTTTCGGTAATTCTTATCGGAGTACTCGTAAAAAAGGAGCTCGCATACCCTTCAGCTGTTCTTATGGCGGTCGTAGTGGGCATAGTGACGGCGGATCCTGCATCGGAAGCGAGCGGTTATGTATGCCTGTGTACTTCAACGACTGCAATTGTAGGCGGAATCACATCTGCGTTGATGCTGAACTTGAAAAAAGGAAGGCTTACTCCTTCACTTGCCGGTTTAGCCGGGGGAGTGGTATCTGCATTGAGTTTTTGCATTGTACAAGCCCTTTGCGGAGTGAAGCTTGCGGAGCCGATTGTGCCGATGCTGTGGCTGATTGGCGGAGGTTCGTTGTGCGGAGTTGTCGCAACGGGAATACTGCCGCTGCTTGAGGTCGCATTTGATATAGCGACTGATGCAAGGCTTAACGAACTTATGAACAACAATAATCCGCTTATAAAGCGACTGATGGTCGAGGCTCCGGGAACATACCACCATTCGATGCTCGTTGCGGCACTCGCTGAAGCGGCGGCCGAGCAGATTGGGGCTAATTCACTGCTCTGCAAAACGGCAGGCTATTATCATGATGTCGGAAAACTGCGAAGCCCTATGCACTTTAAAGAAAATCAAAGAGATTTTAATATTCATGATACACTCGATCCGTACGAAAGTGCTCAGCGGATTATAGCACACAGACGGGACGGCGTAACATTGCTGACAAAGAACAACATTCCAAGTGATGTCATAAAAATTGCTTCAGAACACCACGGCAATTCGACGGTATTGTTTTTTTACAATGAAGCACTTAAAAGAGCTGTCGGAGGCGAAAAAGTTGACGAGGCAGAGTTTAAGTACAATGCTTCCAAGCCCTCCACAAAGGAGAGTGCGATCGTCATGCTGGCGGACTGCTGTGAAGCGACTGTTCGTTCGATAAGGCAGCCGACTGTTGAGAGTATAGAGTCAAAAGTACATGATGTTATCAGCAACCTTTGGCTGAAACGGGACGGACAGCTGAGCGAAAGTCCGTTGACTGCAAAAGATATTACGTTGATCGAAAAGAGTTTTGTTAAAACACTTTCCGCACAATATCATGAGAGGGTAGAATATCCTACGATGGAGGAGGTTGAAAATGCAAAGAAATGATGCAAGCGAAAAAAGCTCGCTTAGAATCAGTATGATTGAAATTGAGGCAAGCGGGGAACAGATAAAAGCAGTTGAAACGGCTGTTAAAGCAGCACTAGCCGCTGAAAATGCAGAGGATAAGCTTGTGTCGGTCGTTCTTACGACAGATGAGATTATCCGCGAGTACAACAGAGAGTATCGTTCGGTCGATAGATCGACAGATGTATTGAGCTTTCCGACAGACGAAGGAGAAGATCTAATTGCACCACCTGACGGATTCATTGGAGACATAATGATTTCAATTCCTCGTGCTGAAGAACAGGGGAAAGCACTTGGTCATTCGACGGAGAGGGAAATAATGTTTTTGGCGGTTCACGGTGTCCTTCATCTGTTGGGATACGATCATATGACGCCTGAAGATGAAGCGGTCATGCTGCCGAAACAGAGAGATATAATTTCATTGATTGAGGGAAAAACAAGAAGAGCACATGATGACGAAGGAAAGAATTGAGCAACTTGTCGATGCAGCACTTGAAGCAAAAGCCGGGGCATATGTTCCATATTCGGGTTTTCATGTCGGTGCAGCACTTTTGACAGCCTCAGGAAAAGTTTATACCGGATGCAACATCGAGAATGCAGGCTATACGCCGACGGTATGTGCCGAGAGGACTGCTGTTTTTAAGGCGGTATCAGAGGGAGAGACCTATTTTTTAATGATTGCGGTAGCTTCGGACAGCGAAAAGATTACGTTTCCATGCGGAGTATGCAGGCAGGTCCTTGCTGAATTCTGCACGAATGATATGCTGATTGCGTGTGCCGACAGGAATGGAAACTATGAACTGTTTTCGCTGCATCAGCTTTTGCCTATGGCATTTACAAAGGAGGACTTAAAAAAATAAAATGGGTTATAAATCTGGGTTTGTAACGATAATCGGTTCGCCGAATGTCGGTAAGTCAACATTGATGAATTACATGGTCGGTCAGAAGGTCAGCATAGTTTCCGACAGGGCACAGACGACACGCAACAAGATCATGGGCGTTGTTTCAAGAAAGAACTATCAGATAATTTTCATTGATACACCCGGTGTTACTGCACCAAAGAACCGTTTGGGAGAGTATATGCTCAAGGTTGCGTACGATGCGGTCAATGAGGTTGAAGCTGTACTCCTCATGATAGATGCCTCAAAGGGAATAAGGGAGAAGGATGAATTGCTTCTCGAACATCTCGGGGAAAAAATCAAGAGTACACCGGTAATTGCTGCGATAAACAAGACAGATCTCGTCAGCCTCGGCGACATAGATGAAATAACAGAACGACTTGAAAAGGAAAAATGGATACAGCATATCGTTCCGATAAGTGCTGCAAGCGGTAGAAATGTCGACAAGCTTGAAAAAACGCTTTTCGAATATCTTGTCGAGGGTCCGCAGTATTTCCCCGATGATATGGTTACGGATCAGCCGATGTGGTCTATCTGTGCTGAAATGATAAGGGAAAATGCACTTAAACTTCTCAGGGATGAAATTCCGCACGGTATTGGTGTCGGGATAGAAAAAATTGCACTTCGCAAAGATGGCATTCACGACGTGCTTGCAACGATCTATTGTGAGAGGGAATCGCACAAAGGCATTATTATCGGCAGGGGCGGGAGCATGCTTAAGCGTATAGGCTCGGATGCACGAAGAGACATTGAGTGGCTTTTTGGCACGAAAGTAAATCTTCAGCTGTGGATAAAGGTTCGTCCCGATTGGCGTAACAGTGCCGCCGCCCTGCGTGAGTTCGGGTTTGATCCAAATTTTTAAATTTCTGTTGTCGGATCGTCCTGTATTATTCTTTTTTCTTTTTGCTTATATGCGAGGTAGTCGTGAATGGATCCGGTTTTTGAAAACTGCTCCCATAGCTCGGTTTGGTTTTTTTTGCCGAAAGTATCTCTGTTCATGTTTTCCTCCGATAATAGTGGCTTGGAAATAGCTTTCCCCGGTATCGTACGAAAGAAACGGAAATAAATGGTATGTCTTTTGAAACATTGAACGGTATTGTACTAAGATACGTACACTACAAGGAAAACGATAGAATTCTTTCCGTATTGACAAGGGAAAGAGGTCTCATTTCGTTAAATGCTCGCGGCTGTATGCGAATAAAGAGCAGGCTTGCCCATGTTTGCGATGTTATGTGCATGGCAGAGTTTGTCGTTTATAAACGTTCGTCGATCGACTACATTTCAAATGCTTCACTAACTGACAGTTTCTATCCAATACGGGAGGACTACAATGCCTTTGTTGCTGCGATGAAGGTACTCGAGCTGACCGAAGCAGCAGCTCCATTAAATGAACCATGGGAGGAACTTTTTCTGCTCTGCTGTCATACTCTCACTTTTATTGCTTACTCGCAGGCCAATTCTGAGGATTTGGAGTTGTGCTTTCTAGCTAAACTGTTGAAAATTTCCGGGTATGAACCTACACTGACACAGTGTGTTAAATGCGGAAAGGATTTGCGTCAGCAAAAAGAAATAAGGTTTTCGGAAGCGGCAGGGGGGTCGGTTTGTGAGCGTTGCGGAGAGAAATGGAAGATGTTCTCTGCATTGTCTCTTGAGGCATTCAGGCGAATGCTTAAACTCCCGATCGGTGAAATGAATAAAGTTGTTTTGCCGCAAAATGCACGAGAGGAACTTGCGAGCCTTCTGCACACATATGCGGAAGCGGTTTTTGAGAGAAAACTTATAAAGTAAATATATTTCGATTTTTGTGCAAAAAGGGGTTGCATTTTTCATAGAATAGTGGTAGAATAACCATCGTTCCAAGGAACGAGAGATATTCCTCCTTAGCTCAGTCGGTAGAGCATGCGGCTGTTAACCGCAGTGTCGTTGGTTCGAGTCCAACAGGGGGAGCCAAAAAGAACCGTTTGTGACGGTTCTTTTTTTGTACTGCACCGGACAAATGCAGTACAAACTTTTATTTCTGATTATGAATACATCTTCCCTACAATCCAATTGCTCAACCTTGTCGGAAGAACTTTACCCAGGAAACAGCAGGCTTTGTATTTTATACCGACTGACGACAATGGTTTTGGCGATTTGCGAGTGGAAATTCTATACATCGCCTTTGCAATTGCGATTGGAGGCATACCGTTCTGCTCGTCACGTTCCATTGAAGCAACTGATTTTTTTAGAGAAGAATAGCTTTCTTCACCTGCCTCGAGCTTTTCTCTTGCGGCGGTGAAGCCTGTACGTATATCTCCGGGCAGAACAGCAGCTACTTTGATTCCAGTATCTCTGACTTCATTTGCGGTTGCAAGTACAAGGGAATTGAGAGCTGCCTTCGAGGCGGAATAGTACGCTTGAAAGGGAATGGAAAGCATCCCTGCAACGGAACTCGTTACAATTATGTGACCGCCGTGCTGCCTACGCATTATCGGCAGGACATGTCTCATTACGTTCATGTTTCCGAAGAAGTTAACATCAAATTGCTTTTTTGCAAGCTCGATGTCTGTGAATTCAACAGCACCGGATATGCCGAATCCGGCATTGCAGATAAGTACATCAATGCTGTTTTCCCTATCAGCAATAGTTTTTATTGCACTTGCGATGTCTCCTTCGTTTGTAATATCGCATGACATACTCACGATTTGTCTGTCGTGGCAGGGAGTCCGGCTCAAGCAATACACTTTATCGCCTCTCGATCGAAAAAGTTGAGCGGCAGCGAGACCGATACCGTTTGACGCTCCCGTGATAACTACAATACGCATATTGTTATTCTCCTAAGTAATGGTAAATAAAATTTTGCGTGACAAGCACAGAAAAGGCTCGCCACGCAGAAAGCAAATCAGTTATTAAGAACTCTGTAAATAATATCAAGAGCTTCATCAAGCAGCTCGGTTGTCTGATTGGCCATGTAACTCGTCCTTATCAAGCTTTCTCCCGGGGGCGTTGCAGGGGGGACGACGGGGTTGACATAGACACCTGCTTCAAACAGTTCCTGAACCTTAGCAAATGTACGCATCTCGTCGTAGGTATAAATAGGAATGATGGGTGTGATGCTGTCAATAATTTTTATGTTCCTCTCCTTAAGCCCTGCACGCATATGTGCGGCGAGAGAGAGGAGATGTTCAACAAGCTCCGGTTGCTCGCGGAGAATGTGGAGTGCTTCAATTGCGGTTGCACAATTTGCAGGCGGAATTGATGCACAGAAAATGAACGGACGTGAGCTATGGCGGACGAAGTCGACTACTCGGCTGTCGGCAGCCATGTAACCGCCCAATGAAGCCAGGGACTTACTGAAAGTACCCATGATAATGTCGACCTTGTCGGTCAGACCGAAGTATTCTGCGGTACCTTTACCGCATTTGCCGAGAACACCGAGTCCGTGTGCATCGTCAACCATTACTCTGGCTTTGTATTTTTCAGCCAAAGCGACAATTTCAGGGAGCTTGCAAATGTCGCCGCCCATGCTGAACACACCATCGGTAACGATGAGCTTGCCCGCATCGATTGGGACGCTTGCAAGTGCGGTTTCAAGGTGTTCCATATCCGAATGATTGAAACGTATTGTTTTTGCATAGCTCAATTTACAGCCATCGTATATGCTGGCATGATTTTCTTTGTCGCAGAAAATGTAGTCGCCTCTGCCGCAGATCGCACTGATAATACCAAGGTTGCTCTGAAAACCCGTTGAGAAAGTCATAACTGCTTCTTTGCCGAGAAATGCCGCAAGCTCGGTTTCCAACTGAACATGTAAATCGAGTGTTCCGTTCAAAAAACGTGAACCAGAACAACCCGAGCCGTACTTTTCAATGGCACGGATACCTGCTTCGATAACTCTCGGGTGACTGGTTAGCCCAAGGTAGTTATTGGATCCGAGCATGATTCTTCGTTTGCCCTCCATAATAACTTCGGGAGCTTGACGTGATTCCAATTCGTGAAAATAGGGATACACACCCGCTGCACGGGCCTTATCGACTATGTCCACATGACACTTTTCAAATAATTCCATATAAAATCTCCGATAAAAAGACAGAACCAAATCCCGAACCGAATAAAAAAAGCTCCGAACAAGGTCCGTATATAATAGTGATATGATACCGATTTTTTCCTCATTTGTCAAGGGTTTAAAGCAGGAAAAGTGCGAAAAAAGAACTTTTTATTAAAAGAAACCGGGCACACATGTATTAAGGATGTCAAAAGGGGATGGTGGGTGAAGCTTTGTGCCCGGTTGAAAAATGCGGTAGGTTTCCTCAACCCTCGACACTATTTTAACAAACAAATTTTGCAAGTCAACCCCTTTTGCATGAACAACGGTTGAAATGAAACAAAAAAAATTGATGTCGAAATAATGCAAAAATGCAAAATAAGTCGACAGTGGATCAAAAGTTTTACGGAAATGGCAATTTGCAAATATGAAAATTTCGAACAAACAGACCACTGCACAGATGATGAGAATTTCAGAAAACAACACGGGAGTTTTACACATGCATTTGGTTAAGCGTATAATCTGAACACAAAAATTTATAAAAAAGACTGAAAAAAGGTTTACTTGATTGGAAATTCATGCTACAATGTTACTTGCCGAAAGGACGCCGAAGCTTATTCGAGGAGTTTTATGATTAGAATTGCCATTATAGATGATGATAAAAGTTTTTCTGAAGCACTCGCACCGGTTTTAAGATCGTGCATCAGTGAACTTGAGAAAGAGCTGTCACTCGACACAATTGATGTTGAGGTTATATGCTATTCTTCGCCGGACGAGGTCGTTATCGATGTAAAGAAACGTGTTGATATGTATTTTATCGATTATTGCCTTGAAAAGGAAGGCGGAATGACGGGTTTCCACGTTGCTCAAAGGATTCGAGAGGAGAGTACAAAGTGTGAAATTGCCTTCATTACCGCTGATGAATCGGTTATGTCACAGGCTTTCCCGTTTAAGCCCCTCGGCTTCATTGTCAAACCTCCGGAGAAGAAATGCGTTAAAGATGTCCTTCGCTCATATTTTATGTTCCACTCGGTAAATGACAGAATCGATCTCAGTACGAAGAAGTGTGCAATGGTTGTTGAGCTGAATGATATTGTCTATTTGGATGCTGATGGAAGAAATACGACGGTAAAGCTTGCATCGGGAGAAAAGGTAACGGTCCCGACTCGGAAAGTGAATTTCACCAAAATCAATTTAGCGAGGTCGTTTTGCCGTATCCATAGAAGTACGGTCGTAAATCTCGATTACGTGGATTATATTGACAGGTCTTTTTCCAAAATTGTGACAAAGACGAACGACACCCTCTTCATTGCACAGCAGAAGACGGCCGAGGTTGCAGAAAAATATACAAAATACACGTTATGCTAATGTTCGAGGAGGGTTGGTATGACTGTTGATGCTCACGGAATATTTGTTGCTGTCTATCGCTTGATCGGGATGGTTCTTTATTCGATCGTAATGGATTCGTTGTGTTCAACCATGCTTACACCGAGGTTAGGTTCACCGAATTCTCATTTGTTGGGAAGGTTTTCATGGTTTTTAATGCTGACATTTCTGGCTACGTTTTCAGCTGTTACAAGAGTTGATATGTTCTGCTTAGTGAGTGTTATAGGATATGCCACGATGCCATATATTGCGTATAAAGGTAGGGCAAGGATGAAAATTCTCACCATGGACCTGATGCTGAATATGATTTGCATAACTGAGTGCATTTTCCTGTGCTTCAACTCCGTGCTGCACCTTGAACTTGAGGAACTGAACAAAAGGCTCTTTGTGTGGAACGACGTATATCCGTTGTCGAACATATTTGATCTTACAAATACTTTAACGATAGGCTTGGGATCTCTGTTCTTCAGGAAGTCTGAAATCAGAAGAACGGCTATGCCGGAAGTAAAGTACTGGGAAGGTTCGTTGTGGTCTATTGTGACAAATTTGATGATTTATACAGCAATGCTGCTGACGGGTCACGGGATGATAGGCATGGATGAAGGAACGATTATTGTTGCTGTCTTCGCTCCAATGTCAGTCATCACTTTCGGGTTACAGTTGAGTTACATGAACAATGCGATTTATAACAGCCGCGAACTTGAAAGGGTCAAGGAGCATTACGGTAAACTTGAATCGGAACTTAAGGAAAACAAAGATAAACAACGTCGTGCGGATGAGATTTACCGTATTGAACACGATATGAAAAATCACCTTGCCGTTGTTGAAATGCTGAACATGACCAATGATTACGAGCGAATAGAAAGCTATGCACAAGACCTAATAAAACAGGTCGAGTCTGGTGAGTTTATTCAGAATGCACAGTGGAGCGAGAATTAACAAATACGCAAGAAATCAGCACCATGCAGGCAGAAAAGGAAGAAGCAAATCGGAGGTACCCGTAAATGCCGATAGATATCTCGGAGATTATCAAAATTTTATATCGTATCGCATGGATAGTACTGTTTGCTTTTTCAATGGACTTTCTGTGTTCGGTTGCACTTTCGCCCAAATTAGGGTCGCCCGGTTCGCATTTGTTGACGAGAATAACATGGGTTGTGCTGGTGCTGTGCCTTGCTACAGTATCTCTTGTTTCAAAAAGTGCGGATGAGTTTTGCCTTGTGAGTATCGTGTGCTACTCGATAATGCCTTTCGTTGCTTATAAAGGGAGCATGGTGAAAAAATCCTTACGACGGATGTGATGTTGAATATGATTTCCATAACTGAATGCCTATACCTACTTTTTAACAAGGTAAACGGAGTTGAATTTCTCGAAGTATACAAGAAGGTATTTATTTGGAACGAAGCCTTTCCCATGGTAAATGTTTTTGATTTCATCTACGTGGCAGTTCTGTGGGTCGGGGTGTTCTTCCTTAAACGCTTCGGACTTGCAACGATGAACCCTCCGGTGGTGCAGCATCAGAACATTGCACTATGGTCGATTCTCTCCAATATGGCCATTTACACTGCAATGCTTATCGCAGGTCATGGAATGATAGGCAAAGACGTTGGAACGGTTATTGTGGCGATGTTGGCTCCAATGGCAGCATTGGCGTTTTCTTTCCAGTTGAGTTACAAAAACACTGCGATTCGAAACGACTATGAGCTTATGAGAGTAAAAAAACATTACAACGAGCTTGAGGCGGAGCTACAAGTCGGCCGTGACAAGCAGAGGTATGCAGATGAGGTTTATGGAATTGAACATGATTTAAAAAACCATATTGCCGTGATAGAAATGCTGAATTTGAGCAAGAACTATGAACAAATTGAAAAATATGTTACGCAGTTAATGCAAAAAATAAAGGCAGGTGACTTCTCAACTCAATCAAATTCATCAAAATAAGAAGGTACCGCAGTAAAAAGTGAGTGGGGGGAGTCAAATGGAAAAAATGCTTACAGTTGTTCATCAGGCGTGCAATATGCTGCTTTTTTCGTGGGTAGCAAATTACCTTTGTACGACGCTGCTTACTCCGAGAATAGGTACAAGGGCGGCATTCCATTTGACAAGGCTGTGTTGGTTTGCTCTCTTGGTGGTATTTGCCATGATTGTAGGAGTTGTTGAGGATTCTCTTTTTTCTATAATCAAGGTTACAACTTACATCATGTTTGGTTTTATCGTTTACAAGGGTACCGCTCGCAAAAAGATCATTACTTCGGTCACACTTATTTGCTTGATGTTTGCAGCAGAAAGTATTTGTCTTTTAATTGTGAAGGTCAACGGAATCCCGCTTGAGTCAGTCAACGAAAAGATGAATATTTTTCAGGGAATGTCCAAGTGGATAAATCTTTTTGATTTTTTCCCTTCACTGTTTGTGGCGACAGGTACATTTGTTTTTAGAAGCTTGTATGCTGCGAAGATTGAAAAAGTGGGGAGATTTAGCCCGATGGGTTCGATTTTTTCTCTTCTAGTAGTTGCACTTATATATTTTACGCTGCTTTATGCCGGCTACGGACTTATTAAATCTCCTGATGCAGGAACATTGATAGTGGCGTCTTTTTTCGGGATTAACATTACTGCGGTATGTTCGCAGATCGGATATGTAAGCAGAGCGATTTGTGCGAGAAATGAGCTTAAAAGATTGAAACAAAATCGGCTCGAAATTGAATTTGAACTTGATGCCGGTAAGGAAATGCGGAGGCACAGCTATGAGATCTACTGCATTGAACACGATATGAAGAACCATATTGCAGTTATCGAAACGCTGAATATGTGTGAAAACTACGAACGGATTGCTGCGTATGCAAATGAATTAATAAAACAAATCGATACGAAAGAAATTACAAACATAGAACTTGGCAGCTCAACGGAGGAGGTAACGAAATGAACGGATTGACAGGCGGCTTTATTGCAGGAGGAATATTGATTTTCTCGTCGTATTTCGGAAATATACTTGCAGACTACCTGTACAGCATTTTTTTTCAGAGCAGGTTTGATGGGGTGACGAGAATATCAATATTTGCAGCACTCGATTTAATTCCGATTTTTTTGTTTCACAATATAAGTATCTCGACGCTTGCGATCTGCAAGGCAGTGCTTATGTGTATTGGGTCGTTTGTAATTTATTTATTTAAAAGAGAAAAAAAACTCAAGCTCCTGCTTTTTCAGAACGCCCATATAATGGTCTTTGTTCTTGCAGCGGGCTATGTTGCACAGGCGTTTTCAAATCTGTTTTTTCCTGCAAGTATGGATGAGTACATTAAAAAACAGCTAATGTTTGCATTTATACAGCTGCTTTCCGGTGGTTACTGCATAGCATGGTACATGGTGCAGTTTCGTATTTTGCAGTTCGACTTTAAGGGCATGAATCTAAAAACGATTTTGTACGCCCTTCCCGCTACGGTAATGCCTCTTGTGCTGCTTGTACTACTCTTCCTCGTAACGCACGGGATAATAAAAACCGGTCTTGGGTTTTCAATTATGATGATACCTATCGGGGCACTGCTGCTTATCTCGCTTAGTTTTCACTTTAAGTTCTTTATAGATGTTTGCAAGGTAAAGCAGAATGTTGATGAGTTTGAACTTGATCGACAGAAAGCGGAGGCAGAGCTGAAGAGAATCAATGCGGAGAAAATACATAAAGAAAACGTAAAAACAATAGCACTGGGTATGGAACGCGATCTTATGCAGATCATAGAATACGCAAGAAATCGCGACAGTGTAGGCATTGAGCGGATTGTGAAGGGGGCAGGGAATGTTATCAATGCAGAACGCCCGGGATTGGCAAAGACTGGCAATAACATCATCGACAGCATCCTCTACTCGAAGGCCGAAAAATGCAGAAAGGGCGAAATAGAATTCAAATTGAATGTCGGTCCTGTACGGGATAAAATTGAGACGATATCTGATATAGAGCTTTGCTCAGTTATTGCGAATGGCATGGACAATGCTATTGAAGCATCTATGAGACTGCATAACCCATCAAACAGAAGCCTGAGCTGCACGATTGTAGAACGCCCTGATGGTGCAGGAGGAAGTCTCATGATCGTTCTTGCAAACAACTATGATGGCATCAAGCATCAATCAGCTTTTTTTTCGATTAGTTCAAAACGTGAAAGCGGTCCGGGCTTTGGAATGCGTAATATTAAACGCTGCGTCGAGGACGCCAATGGTACAATGTCATTGAGGGAAGACGGTTTGCAGGTCGTTTTGGCAATTTCGATACCGCTGACATAAAATGTATGACGACAAGGATACGCGATATACGGTGTGGAAAACGATGCAATTCAGAAAAAGTATTGGAACATTATATTTTGGCTCCATTGCCTTAGGGCCTTGACAAGTTCAGGTGGAGCGATTATAATAGCCAATGCGTCCTGCACCCGTAGCTCAGCAGGATAGAGCGTCCGCCTCCTAAGCGGAAGGTCGAGGGTTCGAATCCCACCGGGTGTGCCAAAAAATTGGGAAACTTAGAGTTCCCGATTTTTTTTCATAAAAAAGCTGCTTCTTTCCATATTCACTAAAAATGTGATGGCGAATAACTGACAAGAAAGTGCCACGCAAAAAACAAAATCTGGGTATACCTGTACCAAAACTATTGACACGAAAGGTATACTATGATAATCTATACTTAGCGATGGAATCTTTCGGTTGGATTGCCCGAAAGAACATCAGCATTAACCCAAGGAGGTACACAATGAAGAAAAGAGTTTTGGCACTATTGCTGACTCTCGTTATGCTCGTCAGCTGTCTTCCGACAACTTTGATCGCGAAAACAAGCAGCAACAGCATAGCGGGCACAGCCGACGGTCCCCTTTCTCTCACGGAACGCGAAGGCAAAAGCGGCTTTGCGATAGGACGTGAGGAAGAGAGTTCGACTGCGAACACACATCATGGAAAGCTGAATACCGATAGGTTTGAGCTTTCAAGCACCCCCTTCTCCGAAAACGATGCTCCTGCATCGTTGAGGCCTGGCGATGAGGTGACATTCATAGTTGTATTGAATCCCGCCTCATTACTTGAAAACTACTCTGTACGTGAAATTTCCGAACGTACAGATGCAGTTAAGTCTCAGGAGTCAAAGCAGACCAAAGTGATTGATTCTGCGAAAAAACAAGCAGCTGACGTTCTTGGCAAATCAAAGTACGAGTTTGGATTTGATTATACGGTGGCAATGACAGGCTTTTCCGTCACTACCGCGTATGGCAACAGAAAAATGCTTGAGGCACTCAAAGGTGTTGAAAGCGTTTATGTTGCACCGACTTTCGCTCTGCCGGAGACGGGCTGCGATTTGACACCGTTCACCAATAACTCTTCGACGATGATTGGCTCGGACATACTTAACAACTCCGGTTACGGCGGAAAGGGCATGAGAATAGCGATTCTTGATACGGGTATTCTTGTTACCCACCCGAATTTCGCTGCACTTCCTGAAGATAAGCTTGATGACCCAATCACGAGACAGAGCGTTGATGATATTTGGTACACGCTTAATGCGGGTAAAAGCACATCAAAGCTTAATCGCTCATATTACAACACAAAACTTCCGTTTATTTTCAATTATTCCACAGCTGATTTTGACGTATCAAACACTTATGCAGGTTCCGATCACGGAACACATGTTGCGGGTATCGCTGCGGCAAACAAAATTGAAGGCAGCAAGGCTGTCGGCGTTGCTCCGGATGCACAGCTTGTCATCATGCAGGTGTTCCAGTCCGGCGGCGGTGCCGGCTGGGCAACCATACTTGCTGCAATGGAAGACTGCGTAAGGCTTGAGGTCGATACCGTAAACCTTTCACTCGGTGCTGCGGCAGGTTTTACCGATGTTCCTACTATGATGGAAACGATGAACCAATTCCTCGAGTCCGATATTCAGGTCATAATAGCTGCCGGTAACGATACCAACAATGCATACGGCAACAGGTGGGGTACGAACATGTCACTGATTTCGAACCCCGATACGGGTCTTGTCGGCACTCCTTCAACATACAGTGCCGCCATCTCTGTAGCTTCCGTTGACAACGATGGTTATGAGCAGCTCTACATCACCGTAGGTGGAGTGGATTTCGGCTATCAGGATACAGCAGCAACCTCTGCAACAAGCTTCATTGCAAACTTTAGAAACCGTGATCTCGAATATGTCATGGTTCCCGGTTACGGCACTGAGGCAGATTACGAGGGCATTGACGTAAACGGCAAGGTTGCCGTTATTTCGCGAGGCGGTAATTCATTCCCTGAAAAACAAAGCATTGCGCAGGCTAATGGTGCAATTGCGTGTGTCGTTTATAACAATACCATAGGCATTGTCAACATGCAGATAAATGACGGGGCGGGCAATATTCCCGCTGTCAGTGTAACAAAATCTGCAGGTCGGGCTTTGCTTGCTCAGGCAGAATCAGGCAATGCAGTGTTCAGAGTTTGTAATGCGGACACACAGCTTTTCCATATTGACAGAACGATAAGCAGCTTCTCTTCGTGGGGCGTAACGCCGGACTTGAAGCTGAAACCTGAAATTACAGGTGTCGGAGGAAGTGTCTATTCGACAGTTGATCCCGCAATATCAGGTTCATATTACGGCAGCATGAGCGGTACGTCGATGGCATCACCGCAAATTGCGGGTGCGATGGCTGTTCTTATCCAGTATCTTGACGAAAACTATCCTGAACTTACCGGTGCGGAACAGAGGCGAGTCGCTGCGGCTCTGCTCATGAGTACTGCAAACCCCTTGTTTGCAACTGAAACACTTGAGTATTCACCTCGTGCACAGGGCAGTGGTCTTGCTGATTTGGTTAAGGCGACTACAACCAAGGCATACCTTACTAACGCTTCTGCTTCCGAGGGAAGGCCGAAGGCTGAAATAGGAGATAATGACAGCAAAGACGGCATTTTCAATTTCAGCTTCGAGATCAATAATCTCACAGATGAGGTTTTGACCTATACGCTCGACAGTTCTCTTCTGACTGAAAGCATATACGGAGGTATGTTCATCTCCGCTTCGCCTTATGGTCTTACAACCCGTGTAACGTTTGACGGCGGAAATACCGTTACCGTTCCTGCAAACGGCAGGGTAACAGTTAATGCGGAAATTCGATTGACTGATGCTGATAAGGAATACATGGATACATTCCCCAACGGCATATTCGTTGAAGGTTTTGTCTATGCCGTTCCCGTTGTAGGTTCAGAAGCGGAACAACCCGTTTCGCTGACAATGCCCATTGTCGGTTTCTACGGTGATTGGTCCGCAGCGGACATTTTTGACAGCGAAAACGAATTAGAATACAGTCTCTATCCTGTCAGAATATTTACTAACAATGCACAGCTTGGCACAAACCCGTATATCAGAACCGGCAGAGCAGGAGATGTATACAATGCATTTTCTTACAGCAATCCCCTCGCTGAAATTGATTACGGCATGCTGAGAAATGCACGCACTCTCCGCATTACCGTGACCAACAGGGATACGGGCGAGGTCTATTTTGACATTAGCGGTGAATATCAAGCAAAGAGCTATTATAATGCTTCATATGGACAGATTATCCCCGGATACCTGCTTGCCGGAGATGGTGACGTTTGGGACGGAAAGGATATGAACGGCAATGAGCTTCCTGATGGAACTGTTGTAACATACAGAATGGACGCATGCCTTGATGATGGCGACAGCATTGTTGATGACAGCATTGTATTCGACGTAACTCTCGATTCTACTGCACCCCAGATTCTGAATGGTGCAGATCTCCAATCCGCAGTTTATTTCGACGAAGACAACGGACGCACGTATCTAAACCTTGAGCTGCTTGAAAATCGCTATATTGCGGCTGTTCTTTTTGAAAGCAGCAACGGCACGATCATGGGCAAGTTTGAGGTCGAAAACACTCCAGGTGAAGTTTACAACGGAAGGTTTGATATCACCGGCTTTGGCAATGAATTTACAATTATCGTTGCCGACTATGCCTGCAACGAAACTGTTATCGATGCATTCCTTAACCTGGGTGACCATACAGGCGGAGACGCAGGTCCCGTTGCTTTGGACAGCAGTCGTATTTACGGATGCGAGACTTACGATGCGGCAGCGGTTGAAGGCGGTTGGTTCAGTGCAAATAAAGCCGACCTTTCTGATGCAAGAAACGAGACCTTTGACTCTGCGAACAGGTATTATTCCGCTGAATATGTAAACGGCTATCTCATCGCACAGAATGCGGGTACCGGTTCACTGGAGCTGGTAACTCCGTCGGGAACCTACTGGAAAACAAAGACTCTTGTTGCTCAGAGCGGCAAAGTCGGCGACAATGGCGTATGGGTTCTTTACGATATGGCAATGGATTACTCCGGTACAAGGACAGCTTTGCTTGATCCATGGGATTCTGCCGCAGGAACCGACTTCCTTCTTGCTGTTGGTTGGGCATACAAGGGAGATAACAATAACGATGGAAAGGACGATGGCTACAATGCATTGTACAAAATTTGGACTTCCAAGTGGAACAACCAGGTCTTTGTCGATGAAGTAGGTCCTATTACGGGCGAAAACGGTTCATCGGAGATCCTCTGTCTGGGCATAACGACCGAAGGCAGTATCTATGGTATTGGTACAAACGGCTGCCTGTATTCACTTGAACTCAATGAGGGCGGCAGCGGTGCGGAAACAGTGCTGATTGGGGAGACGGACTTTGTGAATTATCCCGGTTTTGGCGGAGCAAATGTTATTCAGTCAATGGGATACGACCACAATACGGATACTATGTACTGGTTTGCACATAGTCAGGTTCCTCAGGGCGGTGTTTATGTAAATATTAACGTAACGTACACTGTCAACCTTGAAACTGCTGCATGCACTGAGGTCGGAACCTATGGTCCGGGCGGTCAAACCTGTCTGTTTATTCCTAACGATATTGAGTCAGACCTCTTCCAAATGGGAATCAATGCGACCGGGTTCTCTCTTGAGCCATATTCAACAACGATGGTTCAAAATCAGACTCGCCAAATTAAAGTTGCATGGCAGCCGTGGAATGCGCAGGCAAACAGCGTCACGTGGTCAACATCAAATGATGATATTGCCGTCGTGGATGCGAACGGCTTTGTAACGGCAGTTTCTGAGGGAGAAGCAGTTATCACCGCAACGGGTCAGGTATGGGACCCCTATCATTGGGATGATGAAACCGGCACGACTATACCTGCTTGGGTGGATTACAGTTCGGAGTGCAGAATCAAGGTCGTGAAAGCTGAGGATGCCCTCTATGGCTTTGTCGTTGAAGACTTTTCAAACATCGGCAACCGCTTCACTTGGTTCACATATGCGGATAAAACACCCACTGCAATAACATCACTCGGAAAACCCATGGTCACATACTTTGATCCGACTGCGGGGGATAACATCACTGTCAGTGCTCTCTGGCAAGGCGGCGCATACTACAATGGATATGTTTACACCGTCATGGCACAGGCACGTACCGCTCCGGACGGAACTTTCGGCGGGGCTTCAGTGCTTTACCGCAGTCTTGTAACAAAGGGTGCTACTCCGGCAGAAACTGTAATCGGTGAACCGGAAGAGATTGGGTATACTATCGGTATTGAAGTTGGGAACATCGGTTTTGACTACAACACCGGTCGTATGTACGGTGTTGACCTCACAAATGGCGGCCTGTGCATTGTTGATCTTGAAACAGGTTCGATTGATCCGCTTGGAACATTCTCCGGCGATATCGGTGGACCCGCCATTGCAACGGCAATGTGTGTCACGGCAGAAGGATTGATCGTCATTGCAGACATGAACTCAACGCTCTACTCGGTTGATGCCGATACATTGTACACAACTCGTCTCGGCAGTGCATCGGGCGACAGCTGGTTTTATGCGGGCATGACATATGACTATAATACGGGCAACATCTATTGGAACCCGTGCATGAACAAGGGACTTTCACCACTGTACCTTGTCACACTCGGTCAGGATGAATGGGAACCCGATAGGACGGTTGCGACGATTATCGACATGGGCGATGTGTCAACTAAGGCCGGTGTAGAGCAGACGGTTCTCTTTACCATTCCCGATAATGAACCAGAAACGCAGATTATTCCCGTTGAAAGCATTACCATAACTAACGGAGAGTCGGCAGTTGGTCTCATCGGCGGTACGCTGCAGCTGAATGTTGTGACGGAGCCTCTCAGGCCTACAAATCAGGTTAAAACGTGGGTATCGTCTAACGAAGAAGTCGTAGTTGTTGACAGATTCGGCAAACTAACGTTTACGGGAATTGGTACAGCTACTGTTACGGTTACTACGACAAACAAAAACGATGACACACTGTACACTGACTCCATCGAGATTACAGTCCTTGAAGCAGCTGGTGAGTTTAAGGCATTTCTTAACCTCGACCAGGGCGGAACGAGCTACTATGATTTCTGGATTCACGGCAATGATTATGACCTTAGACACATGCTTGTTGACAAGAGCATGATAAGTGTCTATTCACTGCGTTCAGGCGTTTACTATGATGGCTATTATTATGCCTTCAACGACAAGGGAGCTTTCCTCAGAATTGACGAGAGCGACCTCTCTGCTTATACGACAATAGGTACGGCAAACATTGATACTTACAATGATCAGATTACCGCACTTGCAATGGATTATGCAACGGGCACATTGTACGGACTTACACTGCACCATACCTATGAGTACAGCACGGATCAGGCAGTTCGGTGCCCCGCTTCACTCGTGACGGTCGACTTGAATACCGGTACTGTGAACGTTGTTGCCCAGCTTGACTTTAACAGACCCGTATATGCCCTTGCATGTGATGCACAGGGACAGCTCTATGCAGCAGGTTCTTCCTCCGGTGATCATTCACAGACCGTTATCTATACGGTGGATAAGGTGACAGGAGAGTATGAGGAGTTTATGACTATTGCGGACGTCGTTACTTTCACGGGCAATAATTATTACGGCAATATGCAATACAACCCTCAAATGGCATATGACTATGGCACGAACAGACTGTATCTTAATGCGACATACAGTGCACAGGGACTCAAGTTTGCGAGCGGTGTTGTAATGATTCAGCTCGGTGAGGATCCGTATTCGGTAAATCTCGGAGGAATCAGCCTTTATACACGCGAAGGTTCGTCTATTAAGTACGGTGAAGCGTTCCTTGGACTCATGGCCTTTATTCCTGATGAGGACGAGCTGCCGCAGAGTACTGTCAATGGCATACTGCTTAATAAGACGTCTGCACGCACATATGTGGGCGGGAATGCACAGCTTGAGGCGACAGTACGTCCTTCAAATGCGGCAGATACGAGTGTAACCTGGACATCGGAGGATGAAAGCATTGCAGTCGTCGATGAAAACGGTCTAGTAACCGGCATTGCAGTGGGAAATACTGTAATAACAGTCACAAGCAACCAAACGGGGGTATCTGCACAATGCACGGTTGAAGTAGTTGAACAGCCCGGTGCTTCCTCTGTTGCATACACTATTTCAGCAAACAGAGATGCTTTGATCGCGTTCAATCCCGCTCTCCCCGCACAGACGGCAATAACCATTGCGGAATTCAGCGGCGGTTCAATGATTAAGGGCCTTGCATACGGAGAAAACTTCCTGTTCTATGTCGTTGAAAGTGGCTATTCTTACCAGCTCTACCGGTATGACATAGTGACCCGCCAAAGCGTCAGCCTGGGTGGTCTTGAAGCATGGACAGGCATTAACGATATTGCATATGACCCTGACAATGAACTCCTTTATGCAGTCGGCGGATTCTATATGTTCCAATACAATACCGCCACCCTGCAGGCGGGCGGAACAAATTACATGTCTGGCTATATTATGGATTCCGATTACTGCACAATGGTTGGTGTTGCAGTAAAGGATGGTGCTGTTTATGCAATCGGCAATGATTGGGCAACCTCCGTTCCAAAGCTTATAAGGTACTCCGATAAGTATCTTACAGACAGGACGGTCGTTATGACGGGGGTTGGCATCAATGTCTATGCGGGTGCAACTGAAATGGATTATGATGCAACAACCGATCTTTTCTACGTGACAGATGCTTCAAACAACATCTACTCAATGTCCGATACCGGCGAGACTCACTTCGTAGATATTCTCGGTGGAGGCATTGACCTTAATGGTCTTGCTATCAACTCGACTCCGAGTTATTCTGTCAGGTATACTGATGGTGTAGATGGCGAAGTTATCTTTGCAGACCAGCAGTATTTTGTTCAGGAGGGTTCACACACACCGAACTTTAACGGAACTCCCAGACGTGCAGGCTACACCTTTGCAGGCTGGACACCCGAGGTTGCAGAATTTGTTACCGAAAACGTTGTATATACAGCAACGTGGACGCTTAACGACTATACCATTACCTTTGACGCACACGGCGGCGAAGTCAGTCCTGCGGAAATCACGGTAACATACGGTCAACCCGTTGGTGCATTGCCCGTTCCGACCCGTGAAGGCTTTGACTTTATCGGTTGGTTTGATGAGAACGGCACAAGGTATACTGCTGAAACCGTTTATCTTGTTGACGGAGATCTCACTCTCAATGCCCGTTGGTCCATGGCTGCTTACACTGTTACTTTCGTTGACGGTCTCAACGATAACGCAGTTATAGGTACGCTGATTGTGGGCAGGGGAGACGTTATCGATTCTAACGAATTCCCAATTGCTCCTGAGCATCAGGGATATGTCTTCTGCGGATGGGATTATGATGGAGAGCCCGTTATGAGTGATATGACGGTTGCTGCTGTCTACCATCTGCTCGGAGATGTCAATATGGATGGCTGCGTAAATGGCGTTGATGCTCTTATGGCACTTCGTAAAGCAATGGGCATCACCGTGCTCACGGAGAATCAGTGCCGCCTTGCCGACGTCAATTTTGACGGTGAGGTCATGGTAGATGATGCTCTCAGAATACTGCGTCATGCAATCGGCATCGAACTGCTTGGATAAACTGTGATGTAAATAAAAAAGAACAGTGTTCTGCATTTGCAGGATGCTGTTCTTTTTTGAAGAAAAAACACATTTGCATCGCTGCAAATGTGTTTCTGGCTCCCCCTGTTGGACTCGAACCAACGACACTGCGGTTAACAGCCGCATGCTCTACCGACTGAGCTAAGGAGGAATAATCATCGTCCATCGGAACGATGTGTATTCTACCACCGTTTTCCCTAAAATGCAACCCCTTTTTTGAAGAAAAAGGAACAAAAACGATTAAATATTAAACGCAAGGATCATCTATTAGGCTGAAATGCCGAAATATATTGCCGGATGTGATTGACATCGGAGCAAACCAGTGTTATATTGTGCATACACGATAAGCACAATTTTGAGTGCTTGTTGGAAATGAAACGAAATATTGAGGTGAGTTTTGTGCTTAAAGTTGAATCAATCTGCAAGAAAAACGGAGATTTTTCACTAAAAGATATCTCTTTCACCCTTGAACCGGGTTATATTTTGGGACTGATTGGATGCAATGGTGCCGGCAAGACAACGACACTAAAGGCTATTCTGAACATAAACAAGCCGGATTCCGGCAGGGCTTACTTGTTCGAAAAGGACATGCTTGGCGGTGACGCTTCATATAAGCAGGAAATCGGAATCGTGTTCGGCGAATTTTATTACTATGGTTCCAAACGCCTCCGGAGCATAACAAGTGTCGTCAAAAAATTCTACGATAATTGGAGTGACGATACTTATAGAAAATACATGGATTATTTCGGACTCGATGAAATGAAAAGGGTAAGCGAGCTTTCAACGGGAATGCGAATAAAATATGCCATTACAATAGCTCTTTCCCATAACGCAAAGCTGTTTATTTTTGATGAACCGACCAGTGGCCTTGATCCGGTTTCACGGCATGAATTGCTGGATATTTTCGGCAAAATTGTCGCAGATGGAAAAAGAAGTATACTTTTTTCGACGCATATTACTTCAGACCTTGATAAATGTGCAGATTACATTGTCTACATTCAAAACGGAAGGGTGATAATGAATGCCGACCGAGAGACTGTCCTTGACAACTTCAGACTTGTAAGTGGGGCGAGAAAACAACTTACGGATGATGTCAAAGAGAATCTCATCGGTTACGAAATCAATGCCTTTGGTTTCACAGGGATGATGACAGCGGAAAATGCATCGGAGTACACGGACCTTCAGACTGCTCGTCCTGACATTGAATCCATAATGGTTTATTCCGAAAAAAACAATAAAGCGAGGAGGAATTGAGCTGTGCGAAATGTTGTGAATTGTGCTTATAAAGACCTGAAGCTTGCTTTTCATCTCTCGATAGTTATTTACATGTTTATTGGAGTAGGTCTGTTTTTTGCTCCGAATTACCCGGCTTACATCGGCCCGTTTTTTGTCGTAATGGGTATAATGACAAGCTTTAACATGGACCTTGCCAACCATGACCGCGAGTTTTGCTGCATTATGCCAATATCAAAGGCTGATGCGGTGCGAGGGAGAGTCCTCGCCGTTGCACTGCTGGAGATTTTTACTATTTTGGCATGTATTCCGAGTGCATTTCTTGGTTCTCGTTTCATAGATTCGCTTGAGGGAGTAACCGAGGTCTTTATTAAGCCAAACTGCACGTTGTTTGCCGTTGTGCTTTTGGGATATGCGATTGCCAACATGATAATAATTTTGGCGGGGTATTCAAAACAATTCAAGGTTGGAATCAGAGGTCTTATCTGCCTCTTGCTGTATGTGCTGCTCATCGGTGCTGCAGAGGGTATTTCCAGAATTCCGCATTTGGACTTTTTAAGGGATAATTCCGCGGACGCACTTATGAAGCAGCTTCCGGTTCTGATAGGATCAATTGTGATTTATGTCGGATTTATGCTGCTTACTACAAAACTTGCGATCAAAAGATTTGAAAGGGCAAATATTTAGTGGACATTCAGTTCTCAGTTATAAATGGATCGCAGGTTCCAATTTATAAGCAGCTGCTCGATAAGCTTGCTTCGCAGATTATCCTCGGAGAGGTTAGTGGACAAACCTGCCTTCCGCCGATACGAACAGTTGCTTCCAATCTTGGAATCAGTGTTATCACTGTCAAGCGTACTTGGGAAGAGCTGGAGAGGATGGGACTCATTTACACTGTAACGGGAAAAGGGTGCTTTGTTTGCACTCTCTCGGAGGATAAAAGGACGTGCATGCGTGAAAAGATGGCGGCGGACAACTTGGCCGCAAACGCACCCTTCTATAAAAATCTTGGCGTAAGCAAAGCAATGATGCATGAATTGATTGATAAATATTTTGAATGAAAGACTGACTGTCATCCAAAGCTAGGCGGTCGTAAAACAGTTTCAGTCCCAGCAGTCGTGTCTGCCGGGACTTTTATTGCATACATTGAAGCCGTATGATACAATGAAACTGACCGATAAACTGGATTCAATGGGAGGGAAGATTTGTCATGTGGTGTTTATCTAATGATAGCTCGAAGGCGGTTATTACTGCAGCTGAGCAAATAACTAGTGCACATCGTGGGTGCTGTTTACGTTTGCCCGAAACAGCAGTTTTGTTTTTTATGAGCAAGGGAACAGACTATCTCATAGAGCATTATAATACGGAGGAAATGGCAGAGCCTTTCCCTCGCTTTCTCAATCGCTGTCCTATTTGGAAGATAAAGGATTTGGATATGTGTTTTCTGGATGGTGGCCGTGGTGCGCCACAAGCTGTAGACACAGTTGAAACACTTGCCGCCTTGGGCGTGAAGAACATCATTGCTGTTGGAATGTGTGGAGCTTATGATGAGAATGTCCGTGTTGGCGAAATCATAGCTCCACAAAAGGCCTTTGTAGAGGAGGGTACATCTCTTCATTACTACGAGTCCATCGAAGCTTCGTATCCTAATGGTGATTTGTTGGAAATGGCTACAGCCTCACTTAGTATCAGTAATTATCCCATCGTGTCATCTGATGCGATATACCGCCAGACTTTTGACAAAGAACAGCTGTGGCGAGAAAAGGGTGCTATCGGTGTAGACATGGAAACATCCGCTGTTTTCAGTGTTGCTCAATATCTTGGACTAAAAGCGGTTGCCTTATTGATGGTTTCTGACATACACCCCATAAAGCCAGGTGCACCGAAATGGGAGTGGCACATGACAAAGGATATGAGATATCATCTTGCTGAACAGGGGATTGCATTGGCAAAGAAACTCGTTGGATGAAGGATGGCCGGTTATCATTTCCTCGACAAGTTCCAATTTGTTAAACTGATAAAGTCGACAGATTCATCGTGGACTTTTACTGTGCTTCGCCCAGACTGGTCATTGAACTGGATGGTTCTCAACATTAGGACCCTCAGGGGCTTGTTTTTGATGCTGAACGTTGCTAATTCCTGATGTCTCTTGGGTTGGAGATTTTGCGATTCTCCAACAGGGATATCGACAGGGATTTTTCGCAGTGTGTACATAAATTGATCTTATCATTCTGAAAAAACTTGCAAGACCCTTTCCGGTCACCTACGGTGGCAGTGCTCCCAAAGGGAGAGCCAATGGACTGCACCCCGTTACATAATATGTTGTCATGAGAAATGGGGCGTATCTGTATCGGTACGCACCATTAACTGTTTTACGACCAACCCGCAAATAATTGGGGCTTTCTTGAAAAAATAATTGAATACTCACTCAAATAACGAAAAAAACTGTTGACATCTGCAAAAAAGTGAGTATAATAATGCTTGAACGAATGTTCAAGCGATAAACCGAGTGGTCAGTGCGATGATTCAATTTATCGCAGGAAAGGAGGAGACATTAATGACGTCTATTCCGCATTGCGATTTTATTCATGCTCACGAGGATATTGTGAAAAAGGTGAATGAATCTATGCCGAATGAGGAGCTTCTGTACGACCTTGCTGAGTTGTACAAAGTGTTTGGTGACAGCACGAGAATCAAAATTCTGTATGTGCTGTTCGAAAGTGAGATGTGCGTTTGTGATATTGCTCAACTGTTAAATATGAGCATTTCCGCAATCTCACATCAATTGAGAGTTCTTAAACAATCTCAGTTGGTACGTTTCCGCAAGGAGGGAAAGACTGTTTTCTATTCCTTGGCAGACGAACATGTCAGGCTCATTTTAGGGCAGGGCATGGAACATATTTGTGAATAATATTAAAAGGAGCTGTTATTATGAAAAAGACAATTAAAATGAACAACCTTGACTGTGCGAACTGTGCCGCAAAGATGGAAAACGAAATCAAAAAAATAGACGGTGTTGAATCGGCATCAATTAATTTCATGCTTCAGAGGCTTTCGATTGAAGCTGACGAAACTAAATTTGCTGAAATCCTTCCTCAAGTTGAGAAGGCCTGCAAAAAAATTGACAGAGATGTCGAGCTTGCATTTTGAAAATAATTGAGGGTGAGGTTCGATTATGACTAAGTCACAGAAAAAAGAACTTTTTTCAATAATAATAGGCACGGTTGTACTGGCAGGTGCGATTGCAGTCACAAAGCTTGTAAAAGGTATTCCGACGTGGCTTGAGCTTCTCATTTACCTCGTTCCTTACCTTATGCTCGGTTATACCGTACTTAGGGATGCCGTCCACGGACTGTTCGGAAAACAGTTCATGGATGAAAATTTCTTGATGTCTATTGCTTCGATAGGAGCAATCTTCGTTGGGGAGTATGTGGAAGCGATCCTCGTCATGCTCCTTTATCGAATCGGTGAGTTTTTCCAAAAGCTTGCCGTCGGAAGGAGCAGGGATTCCATTGCTGCACTGATGAATATCTGCCCGGAAAGTGCATGCGTGCTCGATGGCGACAGCGAAAAGATTGTCGATCCAGATGAGGTTAAAGTGGGAGATATTATACTTGTAAGAGCGGGCGAGAAGATTCCGCTTGACGGTGTTGTCATCGAGGGTTCTTCGAGCATAAACACTGCGGCATTGACAGGTGAGTCACTCCCGGTTGACATTAAAGAGGGCGACAGCATTTCATCCGGTTGTATTAATATGCATGGCACGATAAAGATTCGTGTTGAGAAAGAGTACTGCGATTCAACAGTTGCAAAAATGCTGGAGCTGATAGAAGGTGCGTCTGCAAATAAGTCAAAGAGTGAGGATTTCATAACAAAATTTGCAAGGTGGTACACACCGAGCATTGTCGCTCTCGTTGTTTTGTTTGCGGTCATACCGCCGGTCTTCTTCGATGCGGACTTTAAAATGTGGTTGCGCCGAGCGTTAACGTTCCTCGTTGTTTCCTGCCCTTGTGCCTTGGTTATTTCCGTTCCAATGACATTCTTTGGCGGCATCGGCGGTGCCAGCAAACGGGGTATTCTTGTCAAAGGCTCAAGTTATATGGAGATGCTTTCGAAGTGCACTAATGTTGTTTTCGACAAGACAGGAACACTTACTAAAGGTAGCTTCAAAATCAAAAAGATTTTGCCCAATGGTGTGACGGAAGAAGAGCTTCTTCATTATGCAGCGGCATGTGAACAGTTCTCAAATCATCCTCTTGCAGAATGTGTTGTAAAAGCATGCGAAAGCGGAATTGAAACCGATGTCAAAGATATTGGGGAAATTGCAGGCAGGGGTATTCGTGCAAAGGTCGATGGGAAAATCGTTTGCTGCGGTAATGCTCTCCTTATGAAAGACGTGGGCATTGAGATCGACGAGCTGGCTGAAGAAGGTACAGCCGTCTATACATCAGTTGACGGATTGTTTATCGGCAGTATTATCATTGCGGACGAGATTAAGGAAGGTGCAGGAAGAGCTATTGATGAACTGCATAACAGACTTTCGATTGAGACGCATATGCTGACAGGCGACAGAAAGCTTATCGGCGAAAGTGTTGCAAGGGAACTTAATATAGACCATGTACGAACACAGCTTCTGCCTGAAGGAAAAGTCGAATATGTCGATAATCTTGTTCGCAGCAGGAAGAAGAACGAATGTATTGCCTTTGTTGGTGATGGCATTAACGATGCACCCGTGCTTTCAAGAGCAGATGTCGGTTTCGCAATGGGCGGTCTCGGTTCAGATGCAGCAATTGAAGCTTCTGATATTGTGATCATGGATGACAAGATTGAAAAGGTTCCGCTTGCAATCAGGTTTGCAAAGCGTACAGTTGGCATTGCATGGCAAAACATTACGCTGGCCCTTGCGGTCAAGGTAATAGTACTTGTCCTTTCTGCATTCGGCTATGCGGAAATGTGGATGGCACTTGTTGCAGACGTTGGAGTGTGCCTCCTTGCGGTTCTTAATGCGATGCGTGCAATGAATCCTGTTGAAAAATAGGTCGCAGAACAATCTTGGACGAAATATATACAATAATGTCATTAATTTTTGCGTGTAAGCACTTGCAAAACCCGTGAATGATGTTATAATAAGCTGTAACAGAGTTTGAGCGATGCCTTGGATTCCGGGGCATCGCATTGACTTGTCTTTACTTGTTTTTTAATAAGAAAGGAGTTCATAATGGATTTTAACCTCACAAAGGAGCAGGAGCTGATAAAACAGCTCATGCATGATTTTGCTGAAAACGAGGTAAAGCCACTCGCAGCTGAAATCGATGCGGAAGAACGGTTTCCCCGTGAGACCGTAGAAAAAATGGCAAAGTACGGCATGTTCGGTATTAATTTGCCAAAACAGTATGGTGGAGCTGGCGGAGATTATCTCAGCTATGTCATTGCGATTGAAGAACTTTCAAAAGTTTGTGCAACTACCGGCATTATTCTCAGTGCACACAATTCTCTGTGCTGTTGGCCAATCTTCGCCTATGGCACCGAGGAACAGAAACAAAAGTACCTCATTCCGCTTGCAAAGGGTGAGATGCTTGGTGCATTCGGTCTGACTGAACCCAATGCGGGTACGGACTCCGCTGCACAGCAGACGGTTGCTGTTCTTGAAGATGATCACTGGGTCATAAACGGCAGCAAATGCTTCATCACAAACGGCGGTCAGGCAGATGTTTACGTTATCTTCGCTATGACTGACAAAGCAAAGGGAAACAAGGGAATTTCCGCTTTCATCGTTGACAAGGATGCACCCGGTTTTTCGATCGGAAAAATTGAACATAAACTTGGTATTCGAGCAAGTGCGACTGCGGAGCTCATTTTTGAAGATTGCATTATACCGAAAGAGAATCTCCTTGGTGAGCTTAATAAAGGGTTCAAAGTTGCAATGAGTACTCTTGACGGCGGCAGAATCGGCGTTGCCGCTCAGGCTCTCGGCATTGCTGAAGGTGCTTTCGAAGAGACAGTCAAGTACATGAAAGAAAGGGTTCAGTTCAGGAAAACCCTCTCTTCCTTCCAGGGGCTTCAGTGGATGGTTGCCGACATGAAATGTGAAATCGAGAGTGCAAAGCTCCTCGTTTACAGAGCTGCAATGTGCAAAGAAACCGGCAAGCCCTACTCCGAAGAAGCAGCGATGGCAAAGCTCGTCGCGGCAAACACTGCAATGGATGTTACCACCAAGTGCGTACAGCTTCACGGCGGTTATGGTTACTCCAGAGAATATCCCATTGAACGTATGATGCGTGATGCAAAAATCACCGAGATTTATGAGGGTACTTCTCAGGTTCAGAAGATGGTCATTTCGGGACGCATCTTTAAATAATGGAGGACGTTAAAATGAAAATTATCGTTTGTATTAAACAGGTTCCCGATACTACGGAAGTCAAGCTGGATCCTAAAACCGGCAGATTGATTCGCGATGGCGTACCCAGCATCATCAATCCCGATGATAAGAATGCCCTTGAAGAGGCTCTCAAAATCAAGGACGTAAATCCCGATACCAAAGTTGTTGTCGTTTCAATGGGACCGCCTCAGGCAGACGTTGCAATGCGTGAAGCACTTGCAATGGGTGCTGACGAAGCGTACCTCATCAGCGGCAGAGAATTCGGCGGTTCAGATACTTGGGCTACATCTTACATTATCGCAACCGCAATTAAGAAGATTCCCGATTACGACATAATCTTCTGCGGCAGACAAGCTATCGATGGCGATACTGCACAGGTAGGTCCTCAGATTGCGGAACAGCTTAATATTCCCCAGATCACCTACGTTCAAAAGCTTGATGTTGTCGGTGACAAGGTCATTTGTGAGCGTCAGCTTGAAGATGGTTACACTGTTGTTGAGGCTAAGATGCCCGTTCTTCTCACTGCAATCAAGGAGCTTAATGAGCCGAGGTACATGACTCCGGCCGGCATTTTTAATGCATATAAGAAGGAAGTCGTTATTTGGGGTTTCGAAGACGTTCCCGTTGAACCTGAGAAGATTGGTCTTAAGGGTTCTCCTACCAACGTCAACAGAACGTTCAGCCCGGAAGCAAAGGGGCAGGGCGTCATGCTTGAAGGTGCCGATAAAGCAACCGTTAAGAACCTCGTCGATTGTCTCGATGCAAAGCATTTGCTCTAATAGGGGGTAAAGATTATGTCAATTAAAGTTATCAGCGAAAAATGCGTTGGCTGCGGCGTCTGCGAAGCAGGCTGCCCGGTCGGTGCTATTGATATGTCCAGCGGCAAAGCATTCATCACGGATTCCTGTGTTGGCTGTGGTGCCTGTGTAAACAACTGTCCTTGCGAAGCCATTGAGGCAGATAAGGTCGAAAAGGATGAGGTTTCCCTTTCAGATTATCATGGAGTATGGGTATTTGCAGAGCAGCGTCAGGGCGTTCTGATGCCCACCGTTTTTGAACTTCTCGGTGAGGGCAGAAAACTTGCGGATAAGCTGGGTGTTGAGCTTTCAGCTCTTCTCCTTGGCAGCGAAGTCGAAAGTCTTGCGGACGAGCTCGGTGCCTACGGTGCAGACAGGGTAATTCTTGCTGATTCAGTCCTCCTCAAGGATTATTCTACCGAGGGTTATGCAAAAGTCATTTGTGATCTCGTACACGCACGCAGACCTGAGATCTTGCTCATTGGTGCAACAAATATCGGCAGGGATCTCGGTCCCCGTCTCTCTTCAAGGCTGTACACAGGTCTGACGGCAGACTGCACCGCCCTTGATATTGATCCGGAGACTAAAGGACTTCTCCAGACTCGTCCTGCATTCGGCGGCAATGTTATGGCAACCATTGTTACTCCGAATCACCGCCCGCAGATGTCAACAGTACGTCCCGGAGTTATGAAGAAGGCTGCATACAATCCCGAGCACAAGGCAATTCTTGACAGAGCAGAGTTTGTACTCGGTGAGACTGATATAAGGACTAAGGTTCTCGAAACGGTAAAATCACTAAAGCAAACAGTTAATCTTGTCGAAGCGGATGTCATCGTATCCGGCGGTCGCGGTGTCGGCAGTGCTGAAGGCTTCAAACTCATTGAGGATCTTGCAGCGGCACTCGGCGGTGTTGTCGGTGCGAGCCGTGCAGCAGTTGAAGCAGGGTATATCGGTGCGGATCATCAGGTGGGTCAGACCGGTAAAACAGTTCGCCCCAGGATTTATGTCGCCTGCGGTATCTCCGGTGCAATTCAGCACCTTGCAGGTATGCAGAACAGCGAGTGCATTGTTGCAATCAATAAGAATGCTGATGCACCCATCTTTGGCATTGCCGATTACGGCATCTGCGGTGACCTTCACAAAGTCATCCCAATGCTCATCGATGAACTTAATGCGAGAAAGTAATTAATTAACATGATAAAATGATGGACTGTCAATAGGGCAGTCCATCATTTTTGTTGCGATTGATTTGAATAATTCAAGAATTATTTTCCGGGCTTGAAAACTTTGTGCCTATACCAGAAGGGTTCATCCTTGGTAAGGACGAGTATGTCAATTTCTCCGCCGCATGTTGCCATCTTCATCTCAAAACGCTGAGTTTTAATTGTAAGATCAACAAGAAATTCTGCAAAATCGATTGCATCTTTGAGAGGCATGAGGGCGTGGTTTACGAGGATCGGCGGTTGTCCGTTAAGGAGCTTTGTTATTGCCGCCTGTTCGCCCGACCACATGGATGCGTAACGCATTTGCCCGTTTTCCATATTATTGCGTTTAATCTCTTTATTTACAGTGTAAACAAAAGGTTCATCGTCTGTATAACCACAGACAAAGAAATTAACCTGAGGAAAATATTTGTATGCATAAGCTTGAAGCTTTGCCGCAACACTTGTTACAGTGTCTCCGGTGGTAAGCTCATTAATCTCGAACGTCCGAATGTAGTCAGAAATGGTTTTTCCGTCAAGAATGCCGAGGCCGCAAGCGGAAATGCCAACTTTGACTTTGCTGAGAAGCATGATTTTCTGTGCGTTATCAGATTGGGTGAAAATGGGAACCTGAGGGGGCTGAACGGGCTGATTTATCCTGTTGACTAGCTTAGGCTCAGCCGCAGGTGTACCAGGTTTGTTTACGACATTGGCCGTGATGCCAAGTGTCTGCCTGCTGTCGGCTGCCATGATGATTCCTTCAGGTACGAATACCGAACACATAATTGACATAATTTTTCCTCCGTTTCAATTCATTACTGAGCCGATAAGTCCGGCAAGGTTTCCGAGTTTTGCACGAACTATTTCGGTAGGTTTATTAAAAAAACTTTTTGCATTTGCAAATCTGCTAACAGGCTTGATCAAAAAATCACCGGCTTCGCTGATGCCTCCGCCAATTGCGATTACCATTGGGTCAAGGATGTTGATGTACGTTGCAAGGGCATCTGATAGATATTCTACATATTGCTCAAACTCGCAAAGACACTCGTGGTCACCGCTCTTTGCACATTCAATTAGAGCTTTTGCATCTGGAGGACGAGAGCCTTTCACTGAAAAACTCGATATGGCCTGATTTCCCGCTGCTAAGAGTGCTTTTGCTCTTTTGTTTAGGTATGTGGCTGAGCAAAGAGTTTCAATGCAGCCTATTCTGCCGCACGTACACTTTTCACCATGGACATCCATTTGAATGTGACCGAGTTCGACACCGTTTCCGTTACCGCCGGAATATAGTTTCGAGTCAATGATTATTCCACCGCCGATGCCCGTTCCGATCGTAATAAGCATACCGTTGCTCACATCCTTTAATGCTCCAATGCGTTGCTCTGCAAGCGTTGCGGAGTCAGCATCATTTAAAATGTGAACGGGCTTATTGCATTCATCTTCAACAATTCTTCTAAAGGGCACGTTGTGAAAACCGAGATTGTGTGCATCGATGACAACTCCGGAGACCGTATCAATACTGCCGGGAAGGCATACTCCAATTGAATCAACGTCGTCAAAACAAATATCGTTCGTTAAACAAACAATGCGTGCAGTATCAAACATTTGCTTTGCGATACAATCAGCAGGCAGTTTGACAAACGAAACAATTCGTTTGCAAATCAGCGTATAATTTCTATCAAACAAACCGCAGGCAATATGTGAACCACCGATATCAAACCCGATTTTGTACACGAGACCCCTCATTTTAGAATGTAATTATTTATAAAGAAGGCGACTCCATTATTCGAGCAGGAAGGGACAATGCAGTCTGCAATTGCCTTTACATTCTTATTGCCGTTTTCTACGGCACAACCGAGACCCGCCCATTCAATCATTTCATAGTCGAGTGTATTGTCGCCAATTGCAGCTACTTCGGATTGATCGATCCCAAGATGATTTGCAAGCATTTTTAGAGCGGAACCCTTGTTTGCTCCGATTTTATTGAACTCAATAAAACCGGGAGAGGAGGCAGAAACATGAACTCGCCCCTCAAACCGCTTTGAAAAAAGGGGAAGCAGACGTTCAACATTTTCTGGCGTTGTTATGATCAAAGCTTTTGGGACGTTTTCCCAGTGCTTGAGCCTGATGTAAGGATCGATTTTATGCGGCAGGTTGAGTTTCTTCGCATAAACCGCTGCGTAGAGACAGTTTTTTTCATAAATGATCCTATCACCTTGGTAAATGTGACAATGGACTTTTAAATCATCAGCAATGTTGAGAATTTCTTTAATGTACTCATCATCAAGAGATGTACTAAAGAAGGGTTTATCGGTTTTGGGGTCCATAATTAATGCACCGCCGTAATTTATGACAAGACTATCAATGCCAAGCTGTTTTCTTATCTGAGCAGAACCGAGATAACCACGTCCGGTGGCAATGCTGACATAAACCCCGGAAGATATAGCTTTGTTGATTGCTTCGCGGTTTTCTTTTGAAACCTTGCCGGCACGTTCAACGAGAGTGTCGTCCACGTCAATTGCCAATAACCTGTAATTCATAGATATTCCTTTCAAGACAACGAAACTCAATTTTGTTTTTTTCCATCATTCGGCACTGCCTCGATTGGATGAAAAAAATCATGCACGGCAGTGGCGGAGCGAATGTTCATCCCATCGCAAGCTTTTAGCTCATCAATACTTGCATCGCGGATCGCCGCTACTGTCAGAAAATTCTCGTAAAGCGTCCTCTTTCTCTTATCGCCTATGCCGGGGATATTGTCAAGAACTGAGTAGAGCGAGTTCTTTGCCCGAAGATTTCTGTGGTAAGTTATCGCAAAGCGATGAGCTTCATCTCTTATTCGCTGCACAAGCTGGAGAGCAGGGCTGCTCCTTGAGAGTATAACAGATTCACTGCTTCCGGGCAAGATAATTTCTTCATTTTTTTCAGCAAGTCCAATGGCATTTATATAGCTAAGGCCATATTCATCGAGCACATTAAGTGCGACATTAAGTTGACCACGACCGCCATCAACAATAAGCAAATCAGGCAGTTCTGCAAATTTTTTATCACCGCTAAGCGTTCTTTCAAATCGTCTTGACAGATGCTCATGCATGGCAAGATAATCATCGCCGGCCGTGTTTTGCTTTGTTTTAAAACGGCGATAGAGTGATTTATCTGGTTTTCCGTCTATGAAAACGACCATTGAGCCGACTGTATCAGTGCCTTGAATATGGGAATTATCAAAACACTCCATGCGATGAGGAAGTATGTCCATCCCGATAAGCTGAGAAAGCTCTATCAATGCACCTTCGCTGCGTTCCCACTGCCTGTGAGTGATTTCACGACGTCGAGAAAGAGTTTGTTCCGCATTCATTTTTGCAAGGTCTCCCTGCTTTTTCTTTTCCCCCTTTAACGGCACATGCAGTTTGACTATGTGACCGCATTGTGCTGAAAGAATTTTTTCAATTCCAATAGCGTCGTTCGTTTCATCCATGATACAGATTTCGTTGGGGATCTGCTCCATATCCGCATAAAATTGCAGAACAAATTGGGAAATTACATCGGAGAAAGGCTCATCGTCAGCATTAATATCAAAGGCTTCTGCACGGACGACGTTGCCGTTTCTGATAAACAGACCGTAAACTATAGTTGAAAGCTCGTCCCTGGCAACTGCAAAAATATCATAGCTATTGTCACTTGCAGCGGAGGCAATTTGCTTTTCTGAAATTGTTTTCATTGCCCGAATCCTGTCTCGATATTGAGCCGCCTTTTCAAAATTCATTTTTTCGGATTCAATAAGCATGAGATCTGTCAGCTTATCAATATAGGGCTTACAGTTTCCCTGAAAGAGGACGATTACTTCGTTGAGCTTCTCATGATACTCTTCTCTTGAGACATTGCCAGTGCATGGAGCACAGCATTTGCCAATATGGAACATCAAGCAGGGGCGTTCTTTTTTTGCGATGGCTTTTGAAATATCCTTTTTGCAGTGCCTTATCGGAAAGTTCTCACGCACGACAGAAATCGTTTCCTTCAGTGCGTAGCTGCTCAAATACGGGCCAAAATACTTTGCACCGTCTTTTTTGTATCGACGAACAATCTCCACACGTGGAAAATCCTGCTTAAGATCAATACGCACATACGGGAAATGCTTATCGTCTTTAAGTAAAATGTTGTAGTAAGGTCTGTTTTGCTTTATGAGATTGCTTTCAAGGTTCAGTGCTTCAGTTTCATTTCCGACAATAATAAAGTCAAGGTCATCAATGTTTGATACCATTGCCGCAACCTTTGGCGGGTGGTTCTTTGAAGCATGAAAATACTGCCGTACACGATTCTTGAGACTGACGGCTTTCCCAACATAAATGAGTTCACCTTCGGCATTGAACATCTTATAAACGCCGGGCTTATCGGGCAGGAGTTTGAGTTTTTCTGTGATTCGTTCATTCATATCCTTATTATAAACTTTTTTCAGGAAAATGTGAACCGTTTTTAGGCGATATTCGTTTATTAGGTGGAGAGAGGGTGAGTACAGCCCTCATCATAGTAGTGAAAGGAATGGTAAACAACATGAAAAGAGACATAATTAGGATAATAGCTGTTTTACTCACAGTGATTCTTGCAGCAGGTTGTATAGGCGGCACAACTACTACATCTAATCCTGACAACACACCGGGTGGTTCGGTTAATTCGACGAAAAGGCCTCAGGGCGAAGTTGGTATTTTTGCAGCAATAGGTTCAGGCGACAAAATCCCTGTCGGATTGCCGGATGCCGATTATGTCAGCGGCATAAACAAATTCTCTATTGAAGTTTTAAGACAACTTGGAGATGACTGGACCGGTGTTGTGTCACCGCTTTCGATTCAGCTTGCGCTACAGTTGACAGCAAATGGTGCCAATGCAGAACTTGCAGCGGAGATAATCGGGCTTATTTACAGCGACACGAAAAGTATAGATGAAGCTAATCAAAATGCTGCGAAGCTGCTTTGTGCATTGGCGATTGAAGAAAACACCCCTTTGGCTCAGAAAAACAAGGGCGGGAATGCTGCATTTAATATCACTAATGCTATTGTTGCGGATTACAACCTTGAGTTTGAGGATGAGTATGAGCAGAAGGCAGGGAAGTATTTTAATGCTTTCATAGCGAGCCTTGACTTTGAGGATAAGGAAGGTTCACTTGAAAAATTGAATGAGTGGATCGAAGGAAAAACACATGGGTTGATTGGAAATATGCTCAGTGAATTGCCCGACAACACGGCTGCCGTTATTGTAAATACAATCTACTTTAATGATGAATGGAACATTCCGTTCAATGCATTTAAAACACCTACAACTTTCCATGGAAAAAACGGTGACAGTCAAGTAACTATGTTGAAAAGCTCTGCCGACTACGAGCTGATAGATGCGGAAAACAGTACGGCCGTGCTTCTCCCATATGCTTCAGGTCAATACTACATGGCAGTAGTTCTCCCAGATGAAGGGACCCTCCCTGTCGACGCACTGGCCGATATTCTCGACCGATTGATCGAGAATGACAGCAAGCTCACTGATGCGATTAGTGGAACGAAGCAGAAGGTTCGGGTAACGGTTACTATGCCTGCGGTTCAACTTAAATCAGACATGAATGTAGTTGAAATTGTTGAAAATATGGGTGTTCGCAGCCTTACTTTAAGGGACGCTATTTCAACAATGGTAAAGAACAATCCTTTAACTATTGCCGACGTTCTCCATTCTGCAAGTCTAAATGTAACAGAGAAAGGGACCGAAGCAGGTGCGGCAACCGTTGTAATAACGAATGAAAAAGCAGCAGTCGATGTGGGCATTGAATTCACATGCGACAGACCTTACGCAATGGCGATCGTTAATGCGGAAACGGGGGCTGCTGTATTTGTTTCAATTGTAAATGATATCACCGCATAAAACAAGGGGAACAGAGCCCCTTCACAATAGAACAGGCGGTCGTCAGCACGCGCTGACCGCCTGTTCTTTATAAGAATCATTTGTTAAGTGACTGAAAAACTTCAACTGCAACTGCAACTGTTGCCCCAACCATCGGGTTGTTGCCCATACCGATAAGTCCCATCATTTCGACGTGAGCAGGAACTGAGCTGCTGCCTGCAAACTGTGCATCGGAGTGCATTCTGCCCATTGTGTCTGTCAGCCCGTAGCTTGCGGGACCAGCAGCCATATTATCAGGATGGAGCGTTCTGCCGGTACCTCCGCCGGATGCAACGGAAAAATAGGCTTTGCCGTTTTCAACGCACCATTTCTTGTAGGTACCCGCAACCGGATGCTGAAACCTTGTGGGGTTGGTGGAGTTACCGGTGATAGAAACGTCAACTTTTTCGTGACGCATGATCGCAACGCCTTCATTGACATCGTCAGCACCATAGCAGCGGACTTTGCTGCGCTCGCCGTTGCTGAATGCGATCTCTTTGGTGATGCTGAGTTCATCAGTATACTGATTGTAATCTGTTTCAACGAAAGTGAAGCCGTTGATACGCGAAATTATGTATGCGGCGTCCTTGCCAAGTCCATTCAGAATAACACGAAGCGGCTTTTTACGTACACGATTTGCTTTGTTTGCAATTCCGATTGCACCCTCAGCAGCTGCAAAACTTTCGTGACCTGCAAGAAATGCGAAACACTCGGTTGCCTCATCGAGCAGCATTGCTCCGAGGTTTCCGTGACCGAGACCGACTTTACGTTGGTCGGCAACGGAACCCCTTATGCAAAATGACTGTAAACCGACACCGATCAGTTTTGCGGCTTCGGCAGCACTTTGAACTTTGGTTTTGATCGCAAGAGCAGCACCGATTGTGTAGGCCCATACGGCATTGTCGAAAGCAATAGGCTGAATTCCTTTAACGATCTTTTCAACGTCAACACCGGCATTGTCAACGAGCTGCCTTGCTGCTTCAACACCATTTATACCATACTCATCAAGTACAGCGTTAATATTATCAATTCTTCTTTCGTAGCCTTCAAAATTAATCATATCGTACCTCACTCATGCCTGGGGTCAATGTATTTGGAAGCCTCAGCGAACCTTCCATAAGTTCCAAGGAACTTTTCGTATGCTTCGTTGGGCGTTGCACCCTTGCCGATAGCTTCCATCATCTTGCCGAGGTTGACAAATTGATACCCAATTATTTCATTATTCTCGTCAAGAGCAAGTTTCGTAATGTAGCCCTCGGTCAGCTCAAGATACCTTGCACCTTTTTCTTTTGTGCTGTATGTTGTGCCGATCATACTGCGAAGGCCTTTTCCGAGATCCTCCAATCCCGCACCGATTGCAAGTCCGCCGCTTGAGAACGCACTCTGACTCCTGCCGTAAACGATCTGGAGGAAGAGTTCACGCATAGCGGTATTGATTGCGTCACAAACGAGGTCAGTGTTCAGTGCTTCAAGAATTGTCTTGCCCGGGAGAATCTCAGCTGCCATGGCTGCTGAGTGGGTCATGCCGCTGCAGCCGATGGTTTCGATGAGTGCTTCTTCGATGACACCGTTTTTTATGTTGAGGGTCAGTTTGCATGCACCCTGCTGCGGGGCACACCAACCAACTCCGTGCGTGAAACCGCTGATGTCGGTAATTTGCTTTGCTTTGACCCAATTGCCTTCTTCGGGAATCGGGGCAGGATCATGCACCGCACCCTTGCAGACGCAGCACATATTTTTTACGTCATTCGTGTATTCCATTGATAATTCCTTTCTTATTCAAATATCTCTATACCAACCTTGGTTATTTTAACATATTTTTCGCTTATTTCAAGGGAAAAATTCGGCATTCTAACGAACTCAAAGCTCGACACCGTTATATTTCAGAAGTTCCCTTGCACTGTCAACTGAATCAACACCGGTTCGATTCTTTATCGGAGCAAATTCGTGCTTGCGTTCAACTTCGAACACGAGACAGCCATCGAGCATGTGGATCATGTCGAGGATGAGGGTTTCGTATTTATGTCCGTTTGGTTTGTCCGGGTTGACGGATTCAGCATTTTCGTCAATATAAGGAATTTTCTTTTCAACAACGTGAAGGGGCAGAGAATTACCGACGATATCATTCAATTCCCTTACATGAAAGAGATAATTGAGAATTACGCCGAAGTTGTAAGCAGATTCACCGTCTGCATTTTTTGCTTCACGCATGTCATCCGTTAACTCATAATATTCTACGATTGACGGACGACCGTCTTCAAGGCACATTACGCCAACTTTTTCATCGGGACACGTTTTTTTTATGACTTTTGAGGCAACCGAACAATTTGCCAGCTTGGCCGCACCAATGAAAGCGGGGTCGGCAATGCGTTGAAGCACGTTATCCACGGCAAAGACATTGAGCCACTCGATGCCGTTTTCTTCAACAATTCGAAGCATCCCACATTTCTTCATGGAGGAATACCAACCGCCGTTGCCGTTGGGTGAGGTTGAGAGTTTGGATTTCGTTTCAAGGTAGACCTTCCCGGCATAATCAGTCGCAGGTGCCATTTCCTGCTTGAAAAAATGGACATATTCCGGGTTGTATCCAAAATATTTCTTGTTTGCAAAAAAATTAACGGTTGCATCGTGATTTCTATCGCTTGTCATGATAAAAAGGTGAACGAAACAGCCTGCTTTTTTTGTAACATTGGTAAGATTGTTTACAAGACACTCAAATATAAAAACTTCTTTAGTAACCCCTATATTGAACATTCCCTTTGGAGCATCGGAGCCAAGTCTGGTACCCATGCCGCCTGCAAGGAGAACTGCACCGACCTTTCCTGCACGAATCTCTTCGAGGCCGGCAACTGTAAATTCATCAAAATGATCTTTGATTTCAGACAGCTCAGTAACGGAAATAGGTGAAATAACACCGCGTTTAACTGTTTTTCCAGATGAGGCTATCACAGAAAAATCAGTATCTTCAATCTGAGTGAGCAGTCCCTGTTTTTCTGTTTCGGAAAGTTCGTCAAAATAGCGGAGTAGATGTGCTTGACCGCAGGAATTAAGCTTGTTCAGTGCTTCGGCGTATGTCATTGTTTTACCTCATTATCTTGTGAAATATTCAGCTCTTTTTTTAAAAGATTGACAATATCATCAACCGGAAGAACCCTTCCAATCGACAGGAGCTTTGAATTGACAATAAATGCGGGAGTGGTTATGATGCCCATTTTTGCAATTACAGCAATGTTATCAATCCTCTCTAGCTCTGATTTGTCTATGTTGAGTTCATTCATCGCTTCAACAACATTGTCATAAAGTTTTGCACAGTGTTCGCACGAACCGACAAGGACTTTGATTTTTGGACTTCCTTCAGGACAGGGAACAATGCGTACCGGCTGTTGACCGCGTTTTTTTAATTTATCGTTTATTTTTATAAATGCCATAAGAAATCTCCTCAGAACACATTCTTACCCGGATAGCTGCGGTGAACATATTCACTCGTCATAATTTTCAGCAAACACCCATAATCAGGTATGAATTTGAGCGTATCACCAACGCTATATTTTCTGTCGCACGATGTTAAATTGACGATAAGGTGGTCGCTGCTAGCTCCGAGAAGTTCAACCTGTTCATCAAGACAGGACAAACCATCCGGGTTAACATCCTGCCGACCAACGGCCAATATGCCGCGAATCATTTCTCCTCTGTCTTCAAAGCTGACCTTTTCCCCGAAAGCATTGAGTCCGCTTTTGCCGATCGGTTTGCTTGGTTTTTTTTGAATTTCAACAAGCTCTGCCTCAAGTATGAAACAATCCGTGTTAAGTTCCTGCATGGGAAGTCCGGTTGAAGTATCGTTTCCGAGCGCAAATGATTCACCAAGGCGGAGCTGAGTTATCCCGTTAGGAATCTCATCATTTTTCAGCATAGACATCATAGAAGAGTTGCCGCCGGAAACAACAGGAAGAGCAATGTTAAACTTCTTGCGGATCATTTGTGCAATTTCCAAAAGACGACCGAGATTTTGGCTGTCCGGCAGGATCCCGCCATAGCAGGTCAGATTTGCTCCGATGCCGTAGAGTTCAAGCGAACTAAATTCGAGGACAGTCCGTGCGGCACTGAGAATCTGATCTTCGTCTGTATTGAAGATCCCTTCACGTAAATCACCTAAATCAACCATGAGGATCACCTTGTGCCTGCGTCCGAGCTCTCTCGCCGCTTCGCCCGACAAGCGAATGGTTTCGATACTGCTTTGCATAGAAATGTCGGCCGAGCGAACGACACGTTCAATTTCACTCTGCATTGGTATTCTGAGCAGCTGTTTTGGTTTTGTTGTTTTAATTTTGTCAAGATTTTGAATCCTTGAATCGGCGTAGAGGTCTGCATCACTTTTTTCAATTACTTTGCAGATCTCACTGTCAGCACAAAAGACCTTGGTAACAACAGCAACTTCGATACCTCTTTCATGGCAGTGAGTCGTAAGCCAATCAAGATTTTGCTTCAATTTATTTAAATCAATATTTATACGAGGAAACATAAATTACTCCGTTATCTTCATTTCAAGCCCAATGCTCTGTTTCATCAGGGATAGAGCCGCTTCAGGGTAGACTTTACTGAGAACCCCGAGAGACGCCATAATATAGTCATTATCAAATAAAAGCTGCAATCTTCCGGGTTTGGGGAAAAGCATCATGCCCTTGGTATTGGAATCGGCAATTTGCTGCAAAATACTTTTATGGTGGGGAAGACGGGTCAATGCACCGCCGGTACCGACAAGGTATTTAAGCTTTGTCAAATCTTTACCTTCGGCAATGGTCTGTCTCCCTTTGGGCGTATAGATATATCTCAATGCACCGGCGTGACGCTCAAGTGCGGTTAGTCCTGCTGCAAGGCAGAGTCTTTCGGTGAGTATAAATTGCTCGGTCGTGTCAGGAATAGGTTTGTAGTTTGCAATAACGTTTTCTATATCGATGGTCAACTCATCTTGCAGTTTATCCTTACCAATGAGGTCAATAAGGTTTTTGGCATTGACGTAAAGCCCTAAATCTCCCTCAACGGTACGTTTAGCAAAAGGTTCCGGCGTTGTCATGAGAATGGCGATTTCATCAGAACCTGCGGTGACGGAGTGGACGTCGGTCGTTGCACCTCCGATATCAATCACAGCAAGATCGCCAATTTCGTTATATAGAAGTTGAGATGCTTCCATGACAGCCCCGGGCGTCGGAATAATATTGCCCGTAACCATTTCCCGAATATGCTCCATACCTGAAGCTTTAACAATATGCTCTTCAAAAACTGTATGGATGATTCGCCTTGCCGGTTCAATATTGAGCAGGTCAAGCTTTGGATATACGTTTTCCGTGATGTACAGGGGTATTCCGGCTGTTTCAAAAATGTCCTCGACAATTCGCCTGTTTTGAATATTTCCACCATAAATAACAGGAGTCTTGAGACCGGATGCTGCCAAAAGTTTTGCATTGTAGACGGCAGTTTCCCTCTCTCCGTAATCCGTTCCGCCGGCAAGCAGAATAAGATTCGGATCAATTGCCTTTACATCATCGATATCGTATTCAGTCAGTTTACCTGCAGTTGCAAGCTTAATAATTGCACCTGCACCGAGTGCAGCCGCTTGAGCAGCTTTAACCGTCATGTCATACACTAATCCATGGACACACATACGTAAACCGCCTGCAGCACTTGATGTTGCAAACAATTGGCCGTACTCTACGGAGCCGACGCAAAGGTTTTCTGCCAAATTATCAATAGCTTGTGTAAGGCCCTTGCGGACATCGCCTTCGAGGACGGATGTCGGAGCTTGTCCCTGCCCGATAAAGCGTGGAGAATGTGTATTTATCCCGTCAAATGCATTGACAAGAGTTGTTGTAGAGCCGATTTCGGCAACGAGAATATCAATAAACATAGCAAAAATCGGGGAACGGGCGAACCGTTCCCCGTAAAAAATCAATCTTCTTGTTTGTTGTTCTGCTTTTCAGCTTCAGCTTTTTCCATTTCCCATCTGCGTTTGATGAGGAAGGTTGCATTATGAACGCCTTTGCTGCCCCTGCCGAAGCCTTCGTCGGCACCGGCCTTTCTGGCAAGCTCGGGAGTAACCTGAGTTCCGCCGGCAATGAAAATTATCTTGTCGCGGATACCCATTTCTCTTGCGATGCTGTCAATCTTGGCAATATTCTTATAGTGAATATCGTCATGGCTGATTATGGTGGAAGCCATGATCGCATCTGCGTTCAGCTCAACTGCCGCATTGACGAGCTTTTCGGGAGGGCATGAGGTTCCGAGGTAGTGAACTTCCATGCCGTATTTCTCAATTCCGCCATGCTTTATGTCAATAATTTCACGCAATCCTACAGAATGCTCATCTTCACCAACTGTTGCTGCAACAATCTTCATGGGACGGCGTTCGACATCTTTTCTGATTACATCATCAGAAAGTACGTCTGGCTCCTTGGGAATGACAAGTGTGTCAACATCGATTGCAAACGGAACTTTTCCCTTGACTTCAATTCTTGTACCTTCCTGACCGTGCATGATTTCGCGGCTTATGACTTCGCACTCTGTGAGGTTCATTCTCTTAGCACATTCAAGTGCAGCTGCTTCGGCAATGGGTTTGGGGGCAGGGAAGAACATAGTCAGCATGACAGTGCCATCGGCGAGCCATTCCATTTCGGGACGAATCATCTTGCTGCCAGGAGTGAACTGCTTTACTTCTTCCATACGGACGTTGCAGTTATCAGTTTCATCAAGTTCGTCAATGTAGATAATTTTTTCAGGGCATTCAAGCGTACAACCGCCGATGAGTGCCGCAGGATTATCAGCGAGACTGGCATCATACTGGGCGACATTATTGTAGCCGTAGTGTGCGGTAACGGGAGCCATATAATCTTCTTCACGCTTGAAAATCGTGCCGGCACCGATGCCGCCGTCGATCTTCCTTGCGATGCCGTCGCCGTTGCGTTCAGGGTAAATACCACTGTCAACAAAGAAACCTTCTTCAACTGCATTGAAGTAACCGCCGAGCTCAAGCATTTCTTCCATGAAAAGAACTGCACGCTCCTTAAGCTCACGAGCCTTATCGCGCAGATAACCTTCGTCCTTGAGCTGAACCATTTCCATAAGTCCGTCAAGCCCCACGAGAGTTTGCTTTGCAGTGTCACAAGCTTCAATATTGTAGATATGCCAGGGTACGTTACGACCTTCGTCAGGAGTAATTGTACTCTGAATATCGGCACTGGTAAGCTTGGAAATGAACATGTTCAATACATGAGTTACAGTAGCTTCACGAGTGCTGGACTCAATATACTTGGTGTTCATTTGAGCACGCATGCGATACTCATGGAAGATGTCGCGAAGAGCAACCGCATAAGGCAAATCCATGTAAACACAGGGAGCGGGAGTTGCTGTGGGGGGGACGGTGGAAAGGCAAATGTTTTTCTTATTTATGCCAACTCTTGCCGAGAAAATTGCATTGATACCATGCTGAACCATGAGTTCAGGCATGACTTTCCATGCTTCCCTTGCTGTTGCGTTTGCATTATGTGCACCGTCAATCTGAGCCATTCCTGCCCATGCAATGAGCTTTTTGCTCTCACATGCATCGACAAAGGAACGAATCATGTTAATGTTACGGTAGATGACGTTATACTGAGGATCTTGGTGAACACCGTTGACGCCCTCTTCCGCAAACATAACGGCAATGTCAGGACCGGCAACACCGGAAACGTAGCTATGATAGTTGATCGGCCTTCCGACTTCATCTTCAATCATGTCGAGAGCCTTACGCTGTGCACGAACTTGTTTTCTTGTAATGGGAACGCCGCCCATGCCTTGAGGGGTTCCTTCAATGAGGCCGTCAAAATGGCTTTGCCCTGCGGTGCGGATGACCATTATATGGTCTGCACCGTGATGGGCGGCCATACGCATGCGGCGGATGTCGTCTTCAAACCGACCCGATGCAATTTCCGTCGTTATGACGGGGGTGGGCTGAGGATCAATATTTTCAAAGTAGTGAGCGGGGGGGAGGGGAACGCTTGATTTTAGCGGTTCACTGCAATCGTGATACTCAAAGGGTCCCATCTTAAGGTTATCAACGGGCTTACGCCAGGTCCAGCCATGGCGGCGCGGACGATAAGATTCCAAGTCCTTAAGGATTTCTGCAACATTAATGGGCTTGTCGGGGGTGAGTTTATAATCGCTCATTATTCTTTACCTCCGTTGAAAAGATTTTCTGCTTCCTGCCAGAGCTTGCCCTCATAAAGAGCGAGCCCTGCTTCGCGAATGCCTATGGATTCAGCTTTTGAAAGCCTGTAAACGACATTACCTGCACCATGTGCAATGAGGTTACGTTCAATGCAGCCTTCGACAATGCCCTTTGCCTCGATTGAGGAGAAGCCCATCCTCAGCAGAACGGAACGCTCGACGGCAGGAGAGGTGTATTCATAGCCCATTTTGAGCAACGGGTCAACGAGCTTATTGGCAAGCTCCCAGAACCTTGCTTCGAGCTGTTCGTCAGTCAAACCTTCGAGATGTTTGCGACGCTGTTCAAAATCATCGTTTCTCTTCATAAATTTGTGTCCAACCTTGCTTTAAGTTCAGTTTTTTAGTTCGTTTAATATGCTGCGGACAAAAGCCTCATCCCTGTTGGTTTCTTCACAAAGGAAGCGGATGTCCTGTTCGGTGAGCAAATCAATGTCAACATTCTTGACATGATTCTTGATGTTCGACTTGCGAACATGGTCAAGGTCAACATCAGTGACCTGAATCAATGAGGGGTGAGCGGGCAGCACAATCGATTTGCCCGGAACCTCGTCCTTCGGGTCGCCGAAATGAATATCAATACCGTTCTGCCTTGCAAATGAAAGCTGGGGATTGATATGCTTGCCGGCACCGGTGTACTCGGTTTCCTGAACGACTATGCACTGGTCTTCGTCCATATCCTGGGCAATTCTGAATGCTGCTGCAAGAGCAGTATTGCCGGCGGGACCCTTTTCAAGTCCTTCAAGCGATGCAAGTGTCTCGGTAATGAAGAATACGCTGCCCTGCGAAACAGTTACATATCTGTCCATGTACCTGAGAGGGCGAGCGGCACTCCTGGGTACGTCAGATCGGTCAGGATTTACGCAGAAGGGTACGCCGAAACCTGTATGCCCGGTCGTGAAACTCTTCTTATTGAACTGCTCATCACTTGCCATATGAAGACCGGTGAGATTTACGCTTGCTCCGACAACTTTAGCATTGCAGTTCGCTTTTTTCAGTCCTCTTGCCGTACCGGTGAGATTACCGCCGCCCGCATTTGTGCAAACGACAACATCGGGATCTCTGTCGAACCGAGTTCTGAATTGCTGTGCAATTTCATAGCCGAGAGTTTCAACGCCTGCAATTCCGAACGGAGTGTAGAGAGAAGCATTAAAATAGCCGGTTTCTTCAAGCAGCCGGAGGACCGTACTGAAGAGTTCGGGCCCGACAGTCAGCTGAACAACTTCTGCACCAAGAGCTTCGCATTTGCGTGCTTTTTCGATGATTTCAGGCTGCCCGATACCTCTGCTGTCGTAACATTCCTGTACTACAATGCATTTAAGCCCTGCCATAGCTGCATGACAAGCTACTGCTGCACCGTAATTGCCGCTAGTCGCAGTGACAACACCTTTGTACCCAAGTTTCTTTGCCTGATAGATACTTGTGCAGGAACGGCGTGCTTTGAAGCTTCCGCTGGGATTGGTCGCTTCGTCCTTGATAAAAATTCTGGCACCCTTTCCGGGATTACCATTGAGAGCCGCACATTTGCGTGCGAGAGTCGTGAGATTCCTAAGCTCAATGAGAGGAGTGTTGCCAACGGAGAACAGGGACTGAACTCTCTGAAGTTCGGACAGTGTGTACCCGGTTGCCGCCATCATTGCTTCGTAATCGAAACCGATTCCGTCATATTCAAAACTTGAGTAATCCATACCAACGGAATTGCGGATGATTTCGTTCTTTCGTGCCATTATTGCCGCATAGCTGTTATCCATCAGTCGTTACCTCCGAATGTTATTTCCCGAACCATATCGCCGATTTTCAACACTTCGGGGACGAGAAAACCAAAATTATGCTCAAAATATGGGTTTTCTTTAACTAATTTGCCGCTTGCTTTACGACCTGTACGTGTGATGACTTCAACCTCGTCACCGAGATTCGCATCAGCTTGCAGGTAGCCCTTGACCCACATTTCGAGGGGATGCTTTTTCGTGTCCTCGGGCAATGCGGCGGAACGCTCTTCGGGTTCGAGGACGATATTGTGAATCTGAACCCAATCGCCTTTCTTTGCCATTTTTTCCTCCGATAAAAATTTATTTTCCTCCGGGATTTTTCCCGGAGGAGTTTCTGTGAAGTTATTTTTCGATGTAATCTCTGAAATCGCCCATTATTGCACGGGGAACAGGGAGGTCGAGCATTGTTTTAAGACCGGGACGTGCATTGATAACATGAGGAATCATGTTAACGACCATTGCAATGGTGCCAATACCGCCGTCAACTTCGGGACGAATGCTCATATTGACTTCAGGCGTGCCGTTGAGAATAATGTAGTCACCGGTATGAGTGCCTTCCATCTCGGGTTCGATCTGCTGAGGATGAACCATGTCGATTTTTACTTCGCCGTCAACGTAGCCCTGACCTGTCATATTAACGCCGGCAACATCGCCTGCCGCGGCGAAGCCGTAGGGGGACTTTCTGTCAACACTGGTGACGATTGCTGACATCTGCTGTTCAAACTTATCCACCTTCCAACCGAGTGCTTTTGCAATCATGCCGATCGACTCCGCAAAGCCCACATGACCTGCGAGAGTGCCGTTTTCAACACCCTTGTTGAATTCTTCGACCTTGAGACCGACACCCTGCTCTTCCATAACGGCAGGACCAAAGGGCGAGAGGGAGTTGACCCTGCGGCAAGTGACCTTTTCAACATCGGTCATACAGCCGCTGAGACAAATTGCAAGAAGATCCATCATAAGACCGGGGTTGATGCCCGTTCCGAGGATAGAGACTCCGTGTTCTTTGGCGAGCTTATCCATTTCTTCAGAAAGCTCGGGTTCCTGTGCCATGGGGAAGCTCATTTCCTCAGCGGTGGAAACGACGTTCACGTTCTGCTCAACGACATATTTGATTTTTGCGAAAGCCTTGCGGGTGAAGGAATCGGTCGCAATAACACAGATGTCGCAATTGCCATCGTGAACAACTTCCTCAATCTTTGGATTTACCAGAACATCGCACCTGTCGCCGCGTTCAAAGTCGAGAAGAGAATAGATGCTTTTGCCGACCCTGTCGGGATGAATATCGCACACACCGACGATATCTACGCCCTTTTTGCGAAGGAGAACCTTTGCAATACCGGAGCCCATTGCACCGAAGCCCCAAAGAGCAACCTTAACATTTTCCATAAAAACTGCCTCCTAACGGGAATAGGGTTTTACCCTGTTGGTTGATTATATCATAAAAAAAATGTTTTTGGAACCCATTCATACAAATATTTTACAGAGTCGGACAAGAAAGATAAAGCCGAGCAGTTTAAAACGATGCAGATTTCCCTTCAATATATTGACGTCAAATTAAAAAAAGATTGACATGAAGCGACACATATGGTATAATCCGGAAAAACCAGTCATATTCTTTACGATGAGAGTTGAAATTACGAATGAAAATGACGGTTGAGTAATCAAGACAGGAGGATTTTATGAAAATCAGAAAATTCATTGCGGTCTTCGTGATTGCAGCGATGCTGCTTGCAGCTGCGGTACCTGCATTCGCAGGTCAAAGACCTTCGGGCATGTCAGTTGCGGACAGAGCGAAGCTTGCTGAGTTTTGGCAGTATGTTTCACCCGAAACGGGAATGAGCAACGGCAATGCAGTATATGACATTAACCTTCCGCCTTATGCGACAATGCATTTTGGCGGTTCGTACGGAGGCGATTGGAATACTGCACTCGTTCAGGTAGGTGAGCAGTCAACGTTTGACGGACTTGTTTTCTCCTTCCCGGTTCAGTACTACGCACATGATGACGAGTATTCATGGGAAGGTACGATTATCGTGGAACCGGATCTCTACGGAACCCTTGATCTTAGCGGTACAGACATGCTCTTCCTAAATACTCCTGCAGTAGGGCAAACGCATATCTCCGGAGTAGTCCTCAACGATTGTGAGTACCTGGAAACAATTGCATTTTCCGGACAGGAATTCTGCACATCTCTCATTGCCGAGAATTGCCATTCGCTCAATTCAGTCAATGCTATAAATTGCAATTACAGGTATGTTAGCATTCAGCCGGAGGGCTTCGCTTCTCCGCTTGCCGTCGCTGTCATCGGTGAAGGCAATATCGGGGTTGAGTATGCCGAAGGCAGCTTTAGGCTCATTGCTTCACAAAGCGAAAGGTTTCTCGGTTGGTTCAGCGATGGCCAATGCATATCGACCGAAAACGAACTGCTTACGGGCGAGTGCGGAAAAGTCTATGCATGTTTTGCAGGCGATGTTGACGGTAACGGGATTATCAGTGTTGCTGATTCAACGCTGATTCTCCGTCAGGCAATTGGACTCTCCGAGTGCAGTGACATTGCTGCAAGCGATGCGAATGCAAACGGAACGATTGAAGTTTCCGATGCAGTAGCAATTCTCAGAATTGCAATGGGAACTTAATACAAGATATATTTCACACCCCCGGTTTGTGGCTTCGGCTCCGGGGGTTTTTGTGATTTACGTACTTGCTAATGTACCGGAATCCATGTATAATGAACAGATAAGTTTGAGGAAGTTTTGGCTGAATGCCAGAGCAACGGAGGATATTTTGACAAATATTGAATTGAACGCACTGATAGCGAAAACCGAAAAGCCCACAAGGTACATGGGTGGTGAGCTTAATATGCGTGTTAAGGATGATGCCGAGTTTCGCTTTGCACTCTGTTTTCCCGACACATACGAAATCGGCATGAGCCATTTGGGTTCCAGGATCATTTACAATGTCTTGAATTTGCGAGAAGACACCTATTGCGAACGTGTTTATGCTCCGTGGGTCGATATGGAGGCTCTGCTGCGTGAAAACAAAGAGAAATTGTTTTCAATAGAAACCAAGAGTCCGCTTGATAAATTCGACATAATCGGGTTCTCACTCCTTTATGAAATGTGTTACACAAACATTCTCACCGTCCTCGATCTTTCGGGTATTCCATTTCTGTCGAAGGACAGGGATGAGAGCTATCCGCTGATTGTTGCAGGAGGTCCTTGCGTCTGCAATCCGGAACCTGTTGCTGACATAATGGATGTCCTTTTCTTTGGCGACGGTGAAGAACTAATAAACGATTTTATGGATGTTTACGGTGAGTGCAGGCGTAATGGCATGAGCAAAAGAGCTACGCTCATTGAGCTTTCAAAAATTGAAGGCGTCTACATCCCTTCGTTCTATGAAGCTGAATATGAATCAGGTCAATTTAGAAAACTCAAAAAAACGTGCAGCGAAGCACCTGATCGCATAACGAGACGAATTGTTATGGATCTTGATAAGACAGAGTTTACAGGGGATCTCGTAGTTCCGTACATGAATATCGTTCATGACCGCATTGCACTGGAACTGTTCAGGGGATGTACAAGGGGATGCAGGTTCTGCCAGGCAGGGTTCATTTATCGACCGATCCGTGAACGCAGAATGAATACTCTGCTCAGCTACGCAGATGAGCAGATTAAATGTACCGGTTATGATGAAATATCCTTGTTTTCCCTTTCAAGTGGTGACTATACCGAAATTCACGAAATGGTGCCTGAGATTCTGGAACGATATACAAAGGATAGGGTTTCAGTATCTCTCCCATCGCTCAGGCTCGATTCCTTCATCAAGGATGATCTTGAAAAAATGCAGAAAGTTCGTAAAACGGGATTGACTTTTGCACCCGAAGCCGGAACGCAGAGACTGCGTGACGTTATTAATAAAGGCGTCAATGAAGACGACCTTATGCGCACCGTTTCCGATGCCTTCCATTCGGGATGGCACGGTGTTAAACTTTACTTCATGATTGGTCTTCCCTCGGAGACGGACGAAGACATTCTTGGCATTGCAGAACTTGCAAGAAAGGTCAGCAGAGAGTTTTACTCAATGCCAAAGGAAATGCGAGGAAAGGGTCTAAGATGCACTGTATCTGCATCGACCTTCGTTCCGAAACCTTTTACTCCGTTCCAGTGGGAGCCGCAGATTACGACGGAAGAGGTTCTCCGCCGTCAGGCACTTTTAAGAAGTGCTCTTAAGGGCATAAGAGGTGTCGAATTTAACTGTCATTTTTCTGAAACGAGCAGACTTGAAGCTTGCTTTGCAAGGGGCGACAGAAGACTGTCTTCCGTTCTTATTGGGGCATATAAGCGTGGTGCAAGGTTTGACTCTTGGGACGAACAGTTCAAAAAAGAAGCGTGGGATGAATCGTTTGAGGAAAATGGATTAACTTGTGAGCAGTTTTCCAACAGAAAAATCGATATTGACAAGCCTCTTGCATGGCAGCATATGGATTCGCTCGTTTCACTTGAGTATCTTAAAAGAGAATACTTGAGATCTCGGGAGGGTGTTGTGACAAGGGATTGCCGAAAAGGCTGTAATGGCTGCTTCGGTGTTCACTGCAAAGAATATTGCAAAATGCATTCAGACGACATGGCAGGAACATTTGACGACGCGGAGGTTTCAAAATGAGAATCATAGCATCATTCTGTAAATGCGATGAGGTGCGTTTTGTTTCGCATCTTGATATGCAAAGACTGTTTCAGCGTGCTTTTCGTCGTGCAGGTCTTCCGCTTGCGTATTCAAAGGGATTTAATCCACACCCGCTGCTTTCTTTTGCAACGGCTTTATCGGTTGGTTATACTTCATCAGGCGAATACTTTGATGTTATGCTGACGGAAAATGTTCTAACGGATGAATTTATCGAAAGAGTAAATTCAGTCCTGCCTGAAGGCGTTAAAATCGAATCTGCGGTGGATGCAGGGGAGTTTAAAACATCGCTTACAACACTGATGAGAAGTGCCGATTATACAGTCACGCTGAATTTTTCCTGTGAAATCGATAAAAAAATGCTTGAGGCGGCTGTTGAAGAACTTCTCTCAGGCGAAATTGTTGTAATGAAAAAAACAAAAGGCGGGATAAAACCAATTGATATTCGTCCGATGCTTCTTGGAGTCAGCATTGTCCATGTCGAGGACAGGATTGCTGTTGTAAAAATAAAGGGCAAATTGACTGCCGAAGGTGGACTGCCGCTTGAACTTCTCTTGGGCGTATTGTACGAGAAAATCGGAACAACTGCAATATCCGCCATTAATCGCGATAAAATAGAAATGAATTGGGAATCGATAGGGTAAGAGTGAAAAAAGCTTAATGACCAAGGATCTTCTGATTGACACGAATCCGTACAGGACAATTGTCATTTCAATAGAATCGGATAAAGTGGTCGAAGTCAGGCTCGAACGCAGTGAGGAGATGTCGCTTGTCGGCAATATTTACCGCGGAGTTGTCAAAAATGTTTTGCCGGGTATGTCAGTTGCATTCGTGGATATAGGCGAGGAACGCAACGCACTTCTGCACTTTCACGATGTGATTATGCCGCCTAAATGCAAAAAAATTGAAAGCTACATAAGAGTCGGCAGTGAAATCCTTGTGCAAGTCGTGAAAGAACCTCTTGATGCAAAAGGGGCGAAGCTGAACATGAAAGTTTCACTCCCGGGTCATTGCCTTGTATTGCTCCCGACAGAGAATGGAGTTTTCTTCAGCAAACGCATCATTGACAATGACTTCAAGCTACATATCCGTGAATTGCTTGGTCCGGCTTTACCACATGGCGTTGGTGTCATTGTCAGGTCGGAAGCAGCATCTGTTTCCGATGAGGAGCTGATTCGTGAGCAGAAAGTTCTCATTGAACGTTGGAGTCACATATTGACTTCTTTTAGCGGTTCAAGAAATGTGACGTTGCTCTGGCAGGAAGACAAGCTCTGCGTGAAAGCAATTAGGGATTTGTTTAGAGCGGATACAAACAGGGTCATTATAAATGACTTTGAGAGCTATAATGACATTGTCAGTCTGTGCAAGTCGGAGAATATTGAAAACATAGATAGGATTCAATGTGTGGATGACGGCGAAAACCTCATCGAGCGGTTTAATATTTCCAAGCAGATCGATACAGCTCTTGCACGGCGTGTATGGCTTAAGAGCGGTGCGTACATAGTCTTTGATTCTACAGAAGCACTTGTGAGCATTGATGTTAACACGGGGAAAAATGTTGGAAACAGCAATTTTTCTGCAACGGTTTTCAAAACGAATGCCGAAGCCGCAGTTGAAATAGCTAGGCAGATACGACTCAGAAACCTTGGTGGGATTATAATAATCGATTTTATTGACATGGACAACAGGGAAGATCGAGAAGCCATCATTAAATTGCTGAAGCAAGCTTTGGCAACCGATCCGCTGCATCCCAAAGTTTTCGGTATGACTCAGCTTGGTCTTGTTGAAATAGCAAGAAGACGCACAGGCAACAGTCTGCAAGCTATGTTTACGGAGGAGTGCAGTTCCTGTGGCGGCAGGGGTAGGACTATGACGGCAACAACGATTGCACTAAAAATTCGCCAAAGAATTATGGATGGAATCGGGTATGGAAATGAGCATTTCACTGTTACTGCACGGCCAGATGTCCTCAGTGCGGCAAGGAGAATCATTGAAACTGACAGGGATGAAGACAGAATCGGGAAAAGCATCGCCGTGAGCTTTAAAAACGATGTGTTCATGAATCCAGAACAATTCGAGGTGAAGGCATTTTAATATGAGGAAAAGAATCATGACAGCTGTTTTGAGAAGCGTACTCGGCTTGTTCGGCTTGTTTTTTGTGTGCGAATCAATATTTGCCTATTTGCTCAGCAATATGAATCTCGGAATAGTTATGCCGTTTGCAATTGGACTTCCCCTATTGCTTCTCGCTATTTTCTACACTCCGATAAATTCTTTTTTTAACTCATGCATAACCGGAAAAGTGATCAAGATTGCATTCATTTCTGCATATGCTCTATTTGCTTTGCTTTTTTCAGTGACGACGACACTTATACTTTCAGCACCTGCGGATGAAGAAACAGAAGCCGATTATGTCATTGTTCTCGGAGCAGGGATAAGAGGACGTGCCCCTTCGATTGTCCTTCGGAATCGTCTTGATAAAGCATATGAATACTACTGTTCTAATCCAAATGTGACGATTATTGTGAGCGGGGGACAGGGACATGATGAACCGGCATCTGAAGCATCTGTTATGAAAAATTACCTTGTTTCATGCGGAGTTCCCGAAGGTCGGATTATAGAAGAATCTGAGTCGCAGAGTACCGAGCAAAATTTTATTTTCTCAAAGAGAATTATTGACGGTATTAAGACAGAAAATTCGCCAAAAGTCATATTTATAACGAATAAATTTCATGTTTTCCGAGCAGGGCTTATGGCAAAGAGTCTCGGCATTGAAGCGAAGGGTATTGCCGCAAAGGACTACTCCAGGCTAACTGTCAATAACTATCTTCGAGAATGTGCAGCATTGGTTCAATACTTTATCACAGGAAAAATTTAACAAATCCCAAAACAACCTGATGCAGGAAAAAAGAGCTTAAAACTGGCTCTTTTTTGCGTTTATGGTGTTGAATTCTTGTTTCAAAAGAGATGAAAAGCCGATACTATAATCGAACGCACCGGGCGTTCAAGAAAAAACAAGGAGACAGAATAATGCAAAGCAAGACAAAAACAGGCAACAATACGCAGAGCCTGGATTCTTTCTTCAGATCGAGGTGAAGGCATTTTAATATGAGGAAAAGAATCATGACAGCTGTTTTGAGAAGCGTACTCGGCTTGTTCGGCTTGTTTTTTGTGTGCGAATCAATATTTGCCTATTTGCTCAGCAATATGAATCTCGGAATAGTTATGCCGTTTGCAATTGGACTTCCCCTATTGCTTCTCGCTATTTTCTACACTCCGATAAATTCTTTTTTTAACTCATGCATAACCGGAAAAGTGATCAAGATTGCATTCATTTCTGCATATGCTCTATTTGCTTTGCTTTTTTCAGTGACGACGACACTTATACTTTCAGCACCTGCGGATGAAGAAACAGAAGCCGATTATGTCATTGTTCTCGGAGCAGGGATAAGAGGACGTGCCCCTTCGATTGTCCTTCGGAATCGTCTTGATAAAGCATATGAATACTACTGTTCTAATCCAAATGTGACGATTATTGTGAGCGGGGGACAGGGACATGATGAACCGGCATCTGAAGCATCTGTTATGAAAAATTACCTTGTTTCATGCGGAGTTCCCGAAGGTCGGATTATAGAAGAATCTGAGTCGCAGAGTACCGAGCAAAATTTTATTTTCTCAAAGAGAATTATTGACGGTATTAAGACAGAAAATTCGCCAAAAGTCATATTTATAACGAATAAATTTCATGTTTTCCGAGCAGGGCTTATGGCAAAGAGTCTCGGCATTGAAGCGAAGGGTATTGCCGCAAAGGACTACTCCAGGCTAACTGTCAATAACTATCTTCGAGAATGTGCAGCATTGGTTCAATACTTTATCACAGGAAAAATTTAACAAATCCCAAAACAACCTGATGCAGGAAAAAAGAGCTTAAAACTGGCTCTTTTTTGCGTTTATGGTGTTGAATTCTTGTTTCAAAAGAGATGAAAAGCCGATACTATAATCGAACGCACCGGGCGTTCAAGAAAAAACAAGGAGACAGAATAATGCAAAGCAAGACAAAAACAGGCAACAATACGCAGAGCCTGGATTCTTTCTTCAGAACGAATCCCACATCTGCTGCATGGAACACCGAAGCAGGGCAGATGGGCGGCTGCAGCTCAATGTCTACGACAGATCTCACAATCATACAGGATGAGATGTACAAAGAAGCACTTCTCTACAAGAAGTGTTCCACATATGCAGGATACTTTACTGATGCGAACCTTAAGGGAATGGCACAGGCGGCAGCAGAACACCACCGCAAGCATTTTGATACGCTTCATGGCTATCTTAATGGCGTAAACTGATTGGAGGGGAAAGAATGAATACTAATAAGGCATCGATGAGCGAACAAGAACTTTTGACTGACCTTTTGAATTCCGAAAAATCAATGGTCAAAGATTACGCAGGCAACTGCACCGAAGCAGCATGCCCAAAGCTCCGTAATCTTCTGATTGACTTTATGTCAGAATGTTCACAGGATCAGTACGCAGTGTTTGAGCAGATGAAGCAGAGAAATATGTATAAGACTAAACCGGCACCCGAGCAGGAAATCAGTACTGCAAGGAATGACATGCAGACCCTTCAACAGCAAACCTGGTAACATGTACTAAATTTTAAAGGTGGAAAAAACACCGAAAATACAATCCCTGCCCGTTTTGAGCAGGGATTTTGTAATTGGAATTAAAGAAAAAACTTCTTTTTCAGTGCCTCCTGCACAGGTTTGAGAATGCCGATGAGGATAAGACCCATTCCGAAGATAAAACAGCCAAAAAGCGGGAAGAGGGACCATTTTAGAGAAGCTGAAACGTGGAAAGCTGAATTTATCAAGAATTCAAGCAGGAGCATAAATGCTCCATGAGCAATTGTTGCTCCGCCGTAGATGAAAAGATGACCTCGCTTTATGTATTTCACAAGCGTCACTACAGCTGTCAAAAGAATCCCATAGCCGCCGACAGCCGGGAAAGCAAATTTAAGGAACCATCCTCCGTTTGTCATTAAATCAATGTAGAGGAGGTAGAGTAGGATCTCCGCAAATGAGCACGGAACGAAAATCACCGGGTTGGGGTGTGAGAACCAAAGCGGAAGAACAATAAGCAAATAGGACAAAACGACCGCTCCAATTGCATAGCCAGCCCAACCCTGTGTTGAAGAAATGCTGAATTCGCAAATCAGCAGCTGAGCAATTGCGGCAACATAAAGCGTTGTAACAATAAACAAAAATCCCCTTTTGCTCATTTTATTGTCACTTGGAGTGAATGGGGGGAAAGGAGGAGCCTCGTCTTTCCTTTTTAGTGTTGGATGATATACCTCCGTGCCGCAGAGCGGACAGACCTTTTCGCTGTCTTTAAGTTCGACGCCACAATTGATACAGTACATATTTGATACTCCTTTCAATTATTTTTAACGGAAACCGTTGCTTTCAACGCAAACATGAAGACCCTGTTCGCGCAAGACTTTGTAGAATTCAAGTTCAAGACAGGATTCAACGGTATTGCGGATGAAATTCATGTATACAGTTCCATTATAGGACAGCATTCCGCAATTGTTTGGTTTCGTTGCTTGGACTCCCAGAATAAAATCAAACCTGGTTACATATCGATGCATGATCTCAGGAACCTCAACTTTGCCGAGATTGGAAATATTGAGACAGCTTGTTCGTTCACCAACACTGTTGTAAATCGCCTTCATGACAATATTTTTTGCAAACAGAGGAGCGATTCTTAGAAGAATTGAACGCTCTGCATTGGCATTGGGGGTAAACCTTGACTGCATACGTTTTGCAGTGACTTCGAAACCGAGCTGATGCTTAACTGCTTTGACGATTTCATCAAAATCATAATCACCCATCCTTGGGTCGATTTCAGGCATAACAACATCGGCAAAGTTACGTAGGGTTATGCTTTTAAAAAGTTTGCGAAGATTTACGGGGATGACAATGCGGATGGGCTTCTGACGGCTTTTATTTGGAACCTGAGCGTCTTGAATACGCTGAAGCGCCATGAGCATGGCGGCAGTGACAAATTCAGTGAGCGTAGCGTTATGCTGCTTTGATATTGCCAAAGCCTCGGTCACGTCGTACATTATTGTTGTCAGATGACGAAAATCATCGGGCTCCATCGTGTATCTGATTTTAAATGCAGCACTTTTCCTTCGTCCTGCACTGCATTCACCGCGATTTTTCAGAAAACTGTCTTCAAATTCCTCCTCGTGCGGAACCTCAAGCCTGTCAAGAATACCACACTCATTTGGAATGAATATGCCATAGCGTTGCTCGAGGTACTCGGCGAGCAATGTCTTGAGAAAAATCATTCCACCGGTGCCATCGGTCAATGCGTGATAGAATTCAACTGCAAGGCGGGATTTATAGACAATCACACGCAACGCACATGAGTTTATCGTCTCAAACGGTGCGTGGGCAAGCGGCCAGCTTGCTTCATCGGTGATTTCGGGCGGAGCTGACAACTCCTCAAGATAATACCAGAATACGCCTTTGCAAAGACGCACAGCTATGGATGGAAAACGTCGAACGGTAACGTCAAGAGCGGTTTTCAGAATATCGCGGTCAATATCCTCGGTGAGCGTCGCAGACAGACGGAAAAAATTATTCCAGCGTCTCCTTTTTGCAGCAGGATAAATTTTTGCTGCATTATCGAGTTTCATCCAACGAAGCTTTCTTTCATGCATCAGCCTTTCATCAAGAAAATCGTTCATTGAATCAATGTCGCATTTGCGTTCACGAATGCAATACAGCGGATAAGCATGCCACATATGGTCGGCAACGACTAGTTGACTCTCGCAGCCGCACTTTTTAAGTGCAGAATGAAGATTCCTTGAATCGTCAAGCAGGATCTCGTCTCCTCCGACAAAGATCAAAGACGGGGGGAGTCCTGCGAGATCCGCAAAAATGGGAGAAACAAGCCCGTCCCTCGCTTTCTCGAATACTTCCCCGACATCGCAATGCAAATAGCTCTTCGCATGAAAAAGCAGTGCCTCCCTTGTGAGAGATGGATCTCTATCACGATTAAAATCATGAGATTTTCCACTGAACGTTAAGTCTGTCCATGGCGAAATGGATATGATGCAGGCGGGCAGCGGAAGCCTCAACTGTTTTGCTTTCAGGCAGAGTGCATAGCACAGTCCGCCACCGGCACTCTCGCCGCAGAAAACAATTTGACTCGGAAGATACCCGTTATTAAGAAGCATACGGTATCCTTCCAGTGCATCATCGATGCACGCCGGGTAAGGAAATTCCGGTGCAAGTCGATATGCAACGCACATAACCTTAATTCCCAAATCAGCTGCAAGAACAGAGCCGAAGCCTTTGGCATATTCAATATCTCCGCACGTATAACCACCGCCGTGAAGGTACAGGATAACCCCCTTTTTTAACTCGTCTCTCGGATGGATGAGGCAGGCATCCGAGTTTGTGAGTTTAAAATTGTTTATCTCAACGTTTTTTCGCATGGTCTTGGCAAGCACAGCACCCAAAACATCCTGTCCGCGTCTTAATCCCTCAAGAGAAATTGCATTGCTGAGAGGCTTGATCCGTTCCAATTGCCGTCTTGCGAACTCGGCGGAAAGCTCCATATTCGACTGCTCCTTTCAGTTAATCTGCTCACGCAATATAACTAAATTATATTGCCACAGATTCAATTTCGGTATCGTAGCTAATTTTACCATAAAAATGACTCGAGTTCAACAATTGGCAATGTAAAACAGGAACAATACTTCTGCAATGAGAAAATGCACATAAAAACAGGGCAGCTCTCGCTGCCCGTTTGAAAAAGCAATCATCAGATTCCCATCGCCGAACGAAGAATCTCGACGGCATCGACAACGTTTACAGAACCATCACCATTGAAATCAGCAAGCTCGAGCTGCTCTTGAGAGAGCGTAAGCAGCTGCATCGCATGACGCAGTACCATCAAACTGTCCGCAATTGTTATTTGTCCGTCCATATCAACATCACCGGGCATGAATTGAGGCGTATCGTCGGATGGAACATAGCAAAGACCGGCAATTGCTTCGTAGCCGATAGCGTCACCGCCGGGATAACCAATGTATGTCAAGTTTGCAGTGGCAAGATTGACCTCAAAAAATGCTCCGCCCTGGTCGTCCTGCTTCATCCAATACATTTTACCGTTGGTGGGACAAAAACACATGGTTTGCTCATGATTGATGCTTGTAACGGTTGTTGAACCTATTATCGTGCATTCAGCCGTTTGCTTGTCAACACTGCAGAGATAGCCGAACATGTCGATGCCGTAAAGTCTGCCGTCAGTTGTACACTCCAGTGTACTGAGGTACCTCGATGTGTCATTTACGAGATCAAAATGCAGCGTAATTGGGTCAATTGTGTAAATCCCGAAATAGAGCGAATAAATTGTCTCGTTGGTTGCCATCAAACAAAAGATTTGCCCAGTGACAGCGTCATATGTCATGTCGCGAACGTAATAACCTGAACGGACAGTAGTTGTCTCCCTTTCGTAAGTTTCAGCATTAATTTTCACAAGATCATAACCATCTTCTTCCGAGCGTGTAAACCCGTAGAAGAAACCGTCAATATAGCACATAGCCGTTAAAGCAGAAAGTCCTTCCTGTGCATCGACGATATCAAAGGAACTTACATCATCAGCACGGAAACTGACGATTGCCTTACCAGGATAGACTTTGTAACCAGTCAGTGTTGGGATCGAGCTGTATTCTGAGACAACTGTAACGATGCAGCTGTCGCTGAAGACTCCTGCGCCATCGCTCGCAGTAATGACAGTAGTTCCTTCACTTCCGGTGATAAGCAGGCCGTTTTCATCGACAACAGCAACCGTAGGATTTGAGGAAACGTAATTGACCGTCTGGACGGTTGCATTTTCAGGAAGCACGTGTGCATTAAAGCTGTAAGTGGAACCAAGAAGGACGGTTTCTTCGGTCGTCCCAATCGTTACTCCCGTGACGGGAACGAAATCTACAGGTCTTTCACGGCGTTCGTAGAGTCGTATATTGCACTGCTGATACTCATTAAAGCAATCAAAATATTGCTCTTCGCCGTTCACACGAAAAAGAATATATCCGGATTTTGAAATGTTATGAATAACAGGTTCGCTGCCGATGGAGGAATCTTCATTTTCATGGATGATATGTTCCCAGTACTGCCGTTCAGACGGATTTGTCGTAAGCGTAAAGTTGAGCTTCGCAAGATATTCATTGTTCTCAACACTCTTTATTATGTAGCCGTCCTCTGCGTTTCCGTTAAACTGCCAAAGAATTGCATCGTTTACGTTGCTGACAACATAATCACCTGCAACGGTAACGAATGCCGGAATCAGGCCATCGTCATCCGCCATATGTACGTTTGACACAGCGTGATGGTAACCGAATTGTTCGGTAATCATGCAGTAGATTCCACCGTCCACAGGCTGATCAACACGAACATAAATGTAATCATCGTTATCAAGAGCGGCCGTTCGGCCTTCTGAATGGACGATGGGGAATGATGATGCAAGCATTACAAGCACCAGTACGAGGGAAAAGATGCGTTTGATGTTCAATTTCATAAAGTTCTCCTTTGTATTTGAATTGGCACAAAACCATGGTGATATTATATCAATGCGGGAAAGCATTGTCAATATCCGATTTCCATTGCTTTTTCCGGGCAGTACAATTTGAAAACATATTTACAAACTCTGCCTTAGGGGTTATAATCTAATCGTACCGAAGCTTTTCGGCACAGCAATGCTATTAACACCGGGAACTACGAAAGGCTTACTCATATGAAAATAAAACGGATAATTTGCATAATGCTCGTCCTTTTTACGATTTCTTCATTTGGATGCAATAAAACCATTGTTGAAAAAGACAGAAATATTTTTAAATTGTTCATGGATGCATATTGCGGACGCGAACTTGTTGAAGCATACTCGTTTATAAGCGAAAGCTATGCCGTTGACAACGGAAGACTTGTTACCACAAAAAATGAAAATGCGTTGACGTTGACTGAGTTTGAAGACAAGATCAGAAGTGTGGACGAACTCCTCGGAGTCGAGAAGATAACCTATGAATTAATTGACGAGACATCTAATGATAATGGCCGTACGTTTAGGTTTAATCTGGTTTACGAGACTTCAAATGTAGGACGTATCGAATCAGATGAATATAAGCTTTCTGCTGTGCTTGAAGATGGAACGTGGAAAGTCATTTGGTCACCTTCGTTGATTTTTCCCGAAATGGAGTGGGGGGATAAATTGACAAAGACAGTTAATAAGGCAAGGCGCGGCGACATCCTTGCAAACGGTAAGGCAATTGCAATTGCCGCCGACCTTACAACCGCTTATGTGAACCTTACGGAGGCGATAGGCAGGGATCTCATAATTGAACGCATAATTGAAAACGAGAAGTTGGAGCAACTTGTTTTGAACCAATACAGTGTTTATGAAGATTGGAATGAACTTGAACAGGTGGACAAAGACAAGCTTGTTGAGAAGCAAGTGTTGAAGCTTGCTGAAGAGAAGCTCTCCGAGTATTTCAGGGATTATGACGGTAAGCTCATGAGTATTATCCCAAATGAGCTTGATGCTCTGGCCGAGAGTATTATGGCTGTTTCGAAGCTTGATCGCGAAGCTATTGATGATATTTTCAGCAAGGCATATGGTGAAGAGGCAATTGCAATAATCGAACAGTACTATCCTGACGAGTTGAGCGACGAACAGTGGGATGCATTTGAGACTGTCAAAGGGGTTCATGTTGCAACTTCGGGTTTCGGAACGTGCAGACTTTATCCGTACGAAGGTCTTCTCGCACATACTCTTGGATATACGGCTCCCATTTACGCTGAAGAGATTACAAAGTACAACGAAGGTAGAACTGAAGACGATGGTTTATACGACGCTTCAAGCTATGTTGGAAGAAATGGAATTGAAAAGCAATACGAAACAGAGCTTCGCGGTAAGGACGGGTATGTGTATGCAATAAGAAATGCCGATGGTAAGAAAAAACGTGTATTTCTCGAAAAAGAAAAGCAGGATGGGTTGGATATAAATCTTACAATTGACCTTGAATTGCAACAGAGGACGGAGGAACTTCTCGAACTTGTCCTTTACGGTGATGATACAGCAGGTGCAGTCATTGTTATGAACCCGAAAACGGGGGCATTGAATGCCATTGCATCTTATCCCACATACGATTTAAACTCTCTGGCACGTTCTGTTTCGGGTTACTACGATTATCTTACGAGCATTGTCAATGTTCCTCTTAGAAACAGAACAACTGATGGTGCATATCCACCCGGCTCGATTTTCAAAGCATTTACTGCTGCCGCTGCACTTGATGAAGGGGTTGTAAACGAAAGTTACATATTCACCGGAAACATTGTCAATGATTATTGGACGCCGACCGGCTATGGAAGTTGGCCTTGGCCGGCAATAAAAAGGACAAAGGTAACGAATCGAACAGAACCTACAAACATGACAAATGCGATGCTGCATTCTGACAATATCTATTTTGCAGACCTTGCATTGAAACTCGGGGAGGAAAGGTTCTGCAAATATATGCGGAAACTCGGCATTGATCAAAAGGTTCCGTTTGAGCTTGGCGGAACAAGATCTCAGATCATGAGTAAAAATACGACGATGAATTTTAAAATGCTTGCAGATTCCGGTTACGGGCAGGGGCAAGTGCTTACAACACCATTGCAGCTGGCAGTCATGTTCAGTGCTTTCAGGAATAATGGGAGCTTGCCTGTACCTTATATCACGGATTCATTTTATCACTATGAATCGGATGGCGTGACTTATACCTGCATTGAAAAGAAAGAACCGCAAACCTGGATAAGCAATGCAATTTCCGCATCAGCTGTCGCAAAAATAACGCCCATGCTCCAGGGTGTTATGGATCCCGACAAGAATGGTACGGGAAGAAGCCTGAGGGTTCCGGATTGCACTGTTGCGGGTAAAACGGGTACAGCTGAGCTTGACAATGAAAAGAGCAGGATTATTTCATGGATCGCCGCATACAGATTTGATGTCGGCGAAGAAGATGAAAGACTTGTTCTTGTTATGCTTGAAGTTCCGAATTCCGGTGGATATTCTTCTCTCAAGTTTCAAATTGCAAGGGAGCTTTTAAAACTCGGAACTGATATAAAGGATCCGAATGCAGCTCCAGAGGAATAGTCCTTTCAGGTCGGCTTTATCCGACCTGATTTATTTTTTCGAAATAAATTTTCTGACAGTTATGCAGATTCCTGCAAACATGACCAGTACGAAAGAGAAGATTCTCATATACAGTCCGTATTTTACTATGAATGAAAGCAAATAAGTCACTCCACCGAGAGTAAAATATTTTATGAGTCGGTCTTGCCCGATGGCTGCGGAAATGGGGATATTAATGAGGTGCTTCCGTTCTTTCTTGCTTCGACGTATTATTTCACTGCTGATTTCCTCATCCGAAACATATGCCAAGTCTGCAAAGTCGCTGTTTGAAAAAATAGACACATGCTTGATCGGAAAACTATTTGAAAGTACCGCAATGAATGCTTCAGCTTCCTTTGAAGGTCTTTCAAAAGAAAAAATACTTACACTTTGGTACTTATTCTCCTTCGCATTCCTTACAGCCCCCGCAACATCATTGACTGTAAGCTCGCCGAATGATTGGATCAGTACAGCATCTGCACGTTTTTTTAATATTTCAGTAAGCAGGACGGTTCTTTCACACACCAAAAGTTTGTATTTCAAAAGTTCTTCTCTTATCGTTGACCGCATCATTGCTTCGTGCTTTCTTATTCTGTTTTCACGAAACATGCCAATAACGACAAACACAATGATTGCCGTTAATGCAGACAGAATAATACGCAGCTTGATTTCGCTTCCCCTGCTTGCGAGCAGGAGATATGCAGTGACGAAAACACCGCTGCAAAAAATAAAACGGTCAAAAAAGCAGGCAAATTCAGTCCTGCCTTTGCTGTAGTCTCTTTTTATTGCAGTAAGATAGATTGATTCCATGAATATAGTTTTCGCAATTCACTTCCATGTATTCACAAATTCGGATGGATGATGTATAATTATGCCATGAAAATAGGTATTTACGGTGGAACGTTCGACCCGATACATAACGGGCACATAGCGGTTGCAAATGCAGTAAGGCGTGAATTCGGCCTTGACTGTGTTGTTTTTGTTGTTGCTGCTGACCCACCCCACAAGCGTAATAACAATCGTACGCCGGGGAGAGTAAGGCTGCAAATGGTTCAGGCTGCAATTGATGGAGAAAAGGGGCTTGCGGTATCCGACATTGAACTCAGGCGTGGGGGAGTCAGCTACACAGTTGATACTCTCGCCGAATTTCACAGGCTCTATGAGGATGCAAAATTATACTTCATTGTCGGTGCCGATATGCTCATTGATTTTCCCACATGGTATAAGCCTGACGAAATTCTTAGATTGGCAACTCTTGTTGCCGCAGGACGTGAAGGCAACAGAACTCACGATGAACTCTGTGCAGCCGCAGTGAGCATAAAAGAGCAGTTTGGCGGACGAGTAATTGTATCGTTGACTTGCGGACCTTTGATTTCATCAACGGAGATAAGGAAACGTGTTTATGATGCTCTGCCGATAAACAATCTCGTACCGTTGAGGACTGAGTTGATTATTTATGGACAATCGCTTTATGTCAGTGACGAACTAAAGCAAATCCATGATAAGCTTGCAGAAACGATTGATGAAAAACGGTTACAGCACACCATGTATGTTGAACGGGAGGCGATCGTGCTTGCCGCACGTTACGGTGTGGATGCGAAAAAGGCAAGGCTTGCTGCATTGATCCATGACTGTGTAAAGGTTCCGGGTTCTCAAATCGTCGAACTGGCAGCAAAGTATAACTACGATCTTTCCGGGGAAGAGCTGATGAATCCCTACATTATCCATTCCGGACTTGGTGCTGTTGTTGCAAAAAAAGAGTACGGTATTGAAGATGAGGAAATACTTAATGCCATCAGGCGTCATACACTTGGATGCGAGAATATGACAGATCTTGACAAGGTTATCTATCTTGCAGATAAGGTTGAGCCGTCAAGAAAATACCGCCGCGTGGGGACATTGAGGGACCTTGCAATGTTTGACCTCGATGCGGGAGTGATCGCTACGATGAGACATACGATTAATTTTACAAGGTCGAGCGGACGGGCGGTTCATCCGCTGACGCTTAAGGTTATCGAGACTTTGCAGAAGGCATCTGAAAAAAAGAACAAACAGAAGTAATCTCAGTGGAGGAAAATTGTGCAGAATTTTGAAAATACAGCTATGGATCCTGAACTTCGTTACAAAAACGAATTAAAAAAAATGGTTAAAGACCTGATGGATTGTGCCTATGCCAAAAAGGCTAGCGATGTTATTGCAGTACACGTTGGAGATAGAACGATTGTCGCAGATTGGTTCGTGTTCATGAGCGGCACATCACCCATTCATGTTAAATCACTTTGCGATGAGCTTGAAGAACGTGCGGAAGAAATTGGATTTACGCTCAGAAGACGAGAGGGTTATTCGGAGGGAAGATGGATCGTCCTTGATTTTTCAAGCATTCTTGTTCATATTTTTCACCCGGAAGAGCGTGAATATTACAATGTCGAGAGACTTTGGATTGATCCGACAAGTGAAACGCTTAAGATAACGGAGTGATATCAAAGGGTTAGGAGGTGTGAGTATGGCGTACTATGCCCTGTACAGAAAATACCGTCCGACGACTTTTTCACAGGTCATAGGGCAGGATCACATAATTTCCATTCTCAAAAACCAGGTGAGAACAGAAAGGATTACTCACGCCTATTTATTCAGCGGTTCAAGAGGAACCGGTAAAACCAGCACGGCGAGAATTTTTGCAAGGGCAATAAACTGCCTTTCGCCGCACGATGGTGAACCCTGCGGTGAATGTGAAGCCTGCAAACTTGGGACATCGGACAGCATTGATATAATTGAGATGGATGCCGCTTCAAACTCCCGAGTTGATGAAATGCGTGCTCTGCTTGATAAAGCGGAGTTTGCACCGATTTATCTAAAAACAAAAGTATACATTATTGACGAAGCACACATGCTTTCCAAAAGTGCGTTCAATGCTCTTCTGAAGACGCTCGAAGAACCGCCTGCTCATGTTGTGTTTATCCTTGCGACCACAGAGCCGCAGGCTTTGCCGGCAACGATTTTATCAAGGTGCCAACGCTTTGATTTCAGACGTCCGTCCGCTGCCGAGATGGTCGGGTTGCTGCACAGGATTCTCGATGATGTCGGTGCAAAGGTCGATGAAGACGGACTGATGTGCATTGCACGTGCTGCGGATGGCGGTGTGAGAGACTGTCTGAGTCTTGCGGATCAATGCCTGTCCTTCGTTGGAAATGAATTGACCCGAGATGATGTTCTTTCCGTTCTGGGGAGCATGAATACGGGTTTTCTCTTCGACTTTGCCGATGCAATTATTAAATCAGATGCTGCTAGGGTTCTTAAAGAAATTGATAAGGTTATTTCCGGCGGTCGTGACATAAATGTGTTCGTAAATGACTTGTCTTTGCATTTTCGTGCTTTGATGCTTGCAAAGGTTTGCGGCAGATGTGAGGACATTCTCGATTGTACTGCCGAAACGATGGAGATGTATCTCGAACAGGCCGCTTCGACTTCAAAAGAAAGGTTGGAGCGAACATTGAATGAAATCATGTTGCTTCTGCCAAGTCTTAAGTGGACAAACATGCCAAGAGTCCTGCTTGAAAATACACTCATGAAGATATGTCATCCTGATGAACAGATTGAAATCATTGCCCTTTCAGACAGGTTGAGCGAACTTGAAAAAATGCTGCGTGACGGAACTCTGGTTGTTTCGAATACGGAAGTAAAAAAAACTACAGGAAAAGAGACGATTCAGGACGTGCCGCCGTGGGAAGAAGAACCTGCCCGGGATAATTCTCCCGGTGTCGAACTTCCAAAGGCAACGGATGAAGCAGATGCATTGTACAAAACATTTATGGCGGCACTAATGAAGACGGATGTGATGCTCGGCGTGCAGATGCAGCTTGCTGCAGGCCACTGGTGCGATGAAACGACACTGTATTTTGGCTTTGACAAATCTCGTCAACAGAATTATAATCATGTCAGCTCACCAGATGTCAGGCAGAAGCTCAAGCAGGTCGCTGCTTCATGCATTGCACCTAGGACTGTTGAGTTTCAATACGAGGAGCAGGCTGTCAACAATGTCGGATTACCGACAGAGTTGTTTGGTACGGAAATAACAGAAGAGGATTAAAGGAGAGATAAGATTATGCAGCTTCAAGCACCCAAAGGGACAAAAGACGTTCTCCCGGATGAGAGCTACAAATGGCAATATATTGAAAATGAAATTCGTCAGCTGTGTCGCTGCTACGGTATCAATGAACTGAGGACACCCGTTATTGAGCATACAGAGTTGTTTATGCGTGGCGTCGGTGATACGACTGATATCGTTCAGAAAGAGATGTACACATTTAAGGACAAGGGCGACCGTTCAATTACGCTTAAACCTGAAGGCACTGCCGGTATGGTAAGGGCTTTTCTTGAGAATCGTCTTTTTAACGAATCAATGCCGCAGAAAATGTATTATCTCTATGCTCCGATTTTCCGATATGAGAAGCCGCAGGCGGGAAGACTGCGTGAACATCACCAGTTTGGTGTGGAATTCTTTGGCTCGGCTTCGTATGAAACTGATGCAGAGGTGATGCTGCTTGCATTGACGTTGTTAAAACGTCTTGGTATCGGGGAGCTTACGTTGAGGATTAACAGCATTGGTTGTCCAAAATGCAGAGCAGAATACAACAAAGCCTTGTACGAATACCTTAAAGGTCATTATGATGAGTTATGTTCGACTTGTAAAACAAGACTTGAACGCAACCCGATGCGAATAATTGACTGCAAAGAAGAACAGTGCAAGGAAATATGTGCATCTGCACCTCGAACGATTGATTACCTCTGTGAGGACTGTAAGGCACATTTTGATGGGTTAAAGCGTTGTCTTGAAGCGGCAAATGTAAATTACATTGTTGACCCGGATATTGTTCGCGGCCTTGATTATTATACAGGAACAGTATTCGAGGTTGTATCAACTAGAATCGGTTCACAGGGAACTGTTTGCGGGGGAGGAAGATACAATAATCTCGTTGCGGAACTTGGAGGACAGCCTACTCCTGCTGTTGGCTTTGGTATGGGAATGGAGCGGTTGCTTATGGTTATGGAAAACAATAATGCGTTTATACCGAAACCGGATCCCGTTAAGGTCTATTTTGCCGCAATGGGTGCCGAGCCGAAGCTTGTAGCATTTAGACTTGTCAATGTGCTTCGCGAACATGGTATATATGCTGAGTTTGATCATATGGATAGAAGTATGAAAGCTCAGTTCAAATACGCAAATAAACTCAATGCAGAGTTTACCGCTGTTCTCGGCGAATATGAGCTTGCAAATAATGTGGTTAAAATCAAGTCCATGAAAGATGGCATTGAAACCACAATAGCTCTTGCTGATGTGATAGATTTCTTTGTAGATTAACGATTGGAAAGCAGTAATGGAGAATGAACTTAAATCAATCGGCAGGATCGTTGAACTGAATGGCAGCAAGGCAGTTGTTCAATTCAAGCGTTCAAAATCATGCGGTGATTGTAAAGCCTGTCCATCATTCGGAAAGGATGAAGCAAGGGTAGAGATTGATAACTCTCTCAACGCGAAAATGGGAGATATGGTAGAACTTAGTCTTCATGCGGAGAGTATGTTTTTTGCAACACTCATTATTTACGGAATTCCGCTCGTTGCATTGATGGCTGGTGTGTACTTCGGCTGTAAAATAAACGATCTGTGGGGAGCGGTAATTGGCATTGCAGCGGCGGTCGCCACACTCGTTGTGATACATCTTTTCGAACCGGCACTGAAGCGTTCAGAAAAATTTGAACCAAAAATGATTTCAGTAATTGCCGATAAATAATTATCGAATAACGATAAAAAATTCTTGACATTCGAGCATCTGTTGTGTATACTACATGTATAGACAACGGATGCTTTTTGTGTCCGCAAAAAAAGGAGAAAAGAAATGACTGATTCAAATTCAGAATTTGCAAAAAAAATGTGGTTGATGTTTGTATCATTGGTTGTCGGCATTGCACTTGAAGTGTTCGTCACACGTTCTTTTGATGACTTTTTACCGGGCAACAGCTTCAAAGTATGCTTGCTCTACTCAATTTTTGTGCTTACGTACATTGTGAGCCTTGCGGTTCTTAATTTTAAAGACTTTCTCAAAAACAGAGAGGCGTTGGGTTCCGGCGGGTTCATCGTTGTGCTTCTTGTGAGTCTGCTTGTGTTCTCAAAGACTAAGGTAGATAAGGGGTATTTCAATTCAATGAATAACATTCTTCGCATGTTAAATATTTTCATTGTCGTGCCTGCGGCAACAATGCTTACGCTCAATTTTATGACCTATGGAGCAAAAGAAAACCATATAAGGCGTTTTGGAAGAACGTATTTAACATCGTGCTTCGTTAACACCGTCAGATACATGGGAAAACCGTTTGCCGTCCTTAATGATATTTCAAAAGGCAAAAAGCAGGTCACAGTGAGAGTGCTTATCGGGACTGCTGTCGGGATGCCGCTTTTTTCGCTGCTCCTGTTTTTGCTTTCTAGAGCGGATAGTGAAATGTCGAAATTTTTTTCAAAACTATTTGAGAGTATTGGTGATGAGTGGACTGCAAGATTATGCGTTATTGCAATAGGTTTCTTTGCCACATATTCAAGCATTTATTCTGTGACCATAAAAAAAGAAATTCAACCAGCTGAAAGTGAAGTGGTTGTAACGAGATTCAACACAACTTCGACAGCAATAGTTGTCATTTTTATGTTGCTCGCATATGCAACATTTGGAATCTTCCGCTTCGGCTACTTTATGGGATTCAGCGGATTGCCTGCCGGAATGACATACGCCGACTATGCAATAAAGGGCTTTTCTGAACTTAATATTGTCTCCATTATTAACATGACAGTGTTTATCCTTTGCTGCTCATTTTGCAAGGATAAAACCGGAAAGCATCCATCAATTATGAAAGCTCTTCTCGGAAGTCTTATTGCGGTATCTGTTTTCCTCGCAGTGGGAGCGTTGTTCAGATTACTTCTTTATATCGGTGCATATGGTCTGACACAACGCAGGATCTTTGCATTGTGGTTCGAAATTTCAATCTGCATCATATTTGCTTTTTCCGCATTCAAGCTGTTTAAAGAAAAGAGCCGAGCTGCATATTATTGCACAGTGGTGCTCATGCTGTGGTATATCGCATTGAATTATGCGAGCCTCCTTCCGACAGCATAAGCGGAAAGACGGTGTCAGATGCGGCACCGTCTTTTTTTTTAAAGCATGATACAGATAAGGCCATTGCATCCTTCGTTTACCATGCGGTTTATTGCATCGCGGAGCTTCATCTGTACGTCAACGGGAAGTCTAGAGACTTTGCCAGCCATACCTTCCTTCACCAAGTCATAAAGCGATTTACCAAAGATGTTTGTACTCCAAATTTCTTCTGGACTTCGTTCAAACTTATCAACGAGGTAATTCACGAGTTCTTCACTCTGTTCGGCTGTGCCGACGAGCGGATTGACTTCACTTTCAATATCGACCCTTATGACGTGAAGCCCGGAAGCTTTCGCCTTGAGACGGACACCGAACCTCGACCCATGCTGAACGATTTCGGGCTGATCGAGCTGCATTTCATCAATCTGTGGAGGAACAAGACCGTAACCTGTTTCTTCTGCCGCAGTGATGGCTCCGGCGACATGATCATATGCACGTTTTGCTTTCACAAAATCACGGAGAGATGATATCAACTCCATCTCATTACTTATTTCAAAGTCGCACTCCTCGCTGAGAACCCGGTAGAAGACATTATCCTTCGGACTGAGACAGAATTTTGCATTGCCGTCCCCAAGGTCAAGCCTGATTTGCTCAATTGGGTTGAAATCCTCAAGTTCTGAAAATGCGTACTCAACCTTTGAAATATCGCGCACCTTATTAAGGGAAGGCATGAGTTCGATGGTTCTGTCAATGAGTCTGCACATCAGCGGATGATCTTCACCAAGTGCTTTAATCCATGACGGAACCTCTATGTTGACGATATGGATTGGAAACTCAAGCAGAATTTCTTCCAGTAGAGTTTGAATATCTCCCATTTCAAGGTTTAATGCATCAACTGCACGGACAGGCACGGAATACTTTTCTGATATCCTTCCGCAAAGCTCAATTGTTTCGGGCGAATGAGGATCAGTAGTGTTAAGAAGGACAACATATGGCTTTCCGGTTGCATCGATTTCCCTGATAACCCTTTCCTCTGCGGATTCGTAATCGCTGCGTGAAATGCCTGTCATACTTCCGTCGGTAAGCATGACGATGCCTATGGTCGAATGTTCGGTGATAACTTTTTGTGTACCAAGTTCCGCTGCTTCATCAAACGGAATATCATAATCGAACCAAGGAGTACGTACCATTCGCGGCTGCTCTCCCTCGGTATTTCCCAATGCACCATTGACCATATATCCAACGCAATCGACCATACGTACACGAAGCTGAATATTATCCTCGCCGATGCTCAATTCCACAGCTTCATTCGGAACAAACTTAGGCTGCGTTGTCATAACTGTTTTACCGGAACCACTTTGCGGCAGCTCATCAATGATTCGTTCACGAGCAAACTCGTTTTCAATCTTTGGCAGAACCATAAGATCCATGAATCGCTTGATAAACGTTGACTTGCCAGTGCGAACCGGGCCGACGACACCAATGTAGATGTCTCCGCCGGTCCTTGCACGAATGTCTCGATAGATACTTGTATTCGCCATAAAAACCTCCGGGTTTAATTCTTTAATTTGTTAATTGATATGAGGTCTTTGTGCGGATTATTCACTTGAAATGAAAAAACACCGATAGCTGCCGAAAATGTGTTGCTATCGGTGAAAATGCTCTTATCAATTTTTTTGCAGTTCGTCTTTTTCACCCCTCTTTCTGATTATAAGGCGTAGGGGAGTTGCCGTAATCGAAAAGGACTTTCTGATATAATTTTCAAGGTATCTGCGATATGAAAAATGCATCAGGTCGGGTTCATTTACGAAAATAACGAAAGTTGGCGGCTTGATGCTGACTTGTGTTGCATAGTAAACTCTGAGCCGGCGTCCGTTATTTACAGGAGGGTCGTTCATCGTAATAGCTTCGTTAACAACGTCATTGAGCTTGCCGGTAGAGATACGCATACTGTTTTGTTCGTAAGCATAGGTTGCCATTTCCATGACTTTTTGAACACGTTGTCCCGTTTTTGCGGAAATAAACAGCATAGGAACATAACTCATAAAGGCGAGATCAACAAGCATTTTCTTTTTGAATTCTTCGACAGTATAAGTATCTTTCTCAATCAGATCCCATTTGTTGATAATAAGGATGCTCGCTTTACCTTCCTCGTGAACATAGCCTGCGATGCGAACGTCCTGTTCACTTAAGCCTCGCTCTGCATCCACGACGATAAGTGCAATATCACAACGTCTTATTGCAGCAAGGGAACGAATAACACTGTAACGCTCAACGGTTTCATCCTCAATTGATCGCTTGCGGCGTATGCCGGCCGTATCAATCAATGTGTATTCTTCACCATTCCAAACAAAGGGAGAGTCGATTGCATCACGGGTCGTTCCGGGGACGTTGCTGACAATTGTACGCTCCTGTCCAAGGAGAGCGTTGACAAGGCTTGATTTGCCGACGTTTGGACGACCAACGACTGCGATGCCGGTGGCTCCGTCTTCAGTGTCTTCATCAATTGCTTCAAAATATGAAACGACCTCATCAAGCATGTCTCCGATGCCGAGTCCCTGTTCAGCCGAAATACTGATGGGGGAGCCAATGCCGAGAGAGTAAAAATCGTAAACAGAATCCTCAAACTTAGGGTGGTCAACTTTGTTTACAACAAGCACAATGGGTTTCTTGCAGCGTCTGAGCATTTCTGCTACTTCTTCATCTGCGGCTGTAATGCCAGCTCTGCCGTCAACCATAAAGACGATAACGTTTGCAGTTTCAATGGCAAGCTCTGCTTGACGCCGCATTTGCTTCGCAATAATGTCCTCACTTTCGGGTTCAATTCCCCCCGTGTCAATAAGGGTGAACTTGTAATTCAACCAATCGCCGTCAGCATAAATTCGGTCTCTTGTAACTCCGGGAGTATCTTCGACAATAGCAACTCGCTTCCCGATTATTTTGTTAAACAGTGTGGACTTACCGACATTCGGTCGTCCTACAATCGCTATCAAGGGTTTCATATCTATCTGTCTCCAATCAAATTTTGAATATCGTCAATGAAATCGTACCCGTCATCCGCACTGACTTTGTAAACGGGCATACCAAGTTCTTTTGAAAGTTCGTCAGTTGTCATTCCATCCAGGAAAACAATATCATTTTCTCTGAGCATTGTGTGGGGCAAAATTAAAACTTCTGCTTTGAATTTGCCTTTATATTGTGCAAGTATGTCTCTTGCAGTGGTGAGACCGCTGACAGTTATCGTTCTTCCGAAAAAATCATTATAAACAGGGTGAACGTTAATTTTTACGTTAAATGGCAAAAGATTATTGAAAAGTGACTGCATCAAAGGTGCAATCGATACTCCGCTGACTGAGTCGAGTTCAACCGGACGTTCAGGCATAACGAAATCTTCAAGTGCCGCATTGAAATCGTTTTCGAAACGTCTGTACAAACCGACTCCGTTTTCGATTTGCTCAAAATCACCACATTCTTCAAACGAGGGCAGTTCCATTTCCGCACGAAGATACATCTCGTCTGAGGCATAGGCAAAGCCATTTATACCATGACGAGCTTTAAACTCTTCTATAGTGCGAATAACATCGCAGGCAATTTCTTTCGTTACAGGATCAAGCTTGGCAAGTCCCTCGCGGTGCTGCGTCATGCCGACGGGCACAATTGCGACTGTACAGCATTCGGGACGGAGCCTATTGAGGTCTTCAAGTGTCCTTAAAAGCACCTCTCCGTCATTGTATCCCGGGCAGAGGACGATTTGGCAGTGAAAGCTCAATCCATTTTCATGCAGTGCAGTAAGCCGCTGCATGATCTTGTCAGCATTTTTGCTCCGCATCATATTTTTTCGAACAACGCCGTCAGTTGAGTGAACGGAAATGTACAAAGGTGAAACCCTGCGTTCGAGTATTCTCTCAAACTCTCTGTCAGAAACATTTGTCAGTGTCACATAGTTACCCATTATGAGTGACAACCGCCAATCATCGTCCTTAAAATACAATGTTTTTCTGTTGCCGTGAGGCATTTGATCGATAAAACAAAAAATACAGTGATTTGCACATCGCTTTATTGGGCTCATCAAACTGCTTTCAAAATTTAAGCCAAGAGGCTCATAGGTATCTTTGACAACGGAGAACGTATATTTCTCGTCACCATCCTCCGTTTCAACAACAATGAGCTCACCTGCAGTAAGCTGTTCATAATCTATTACGTCCCAAACCGGACTGCCGTTTATTTTGCACAGCATCTGTCCTGAAGAAATACCTGCTCTTGCGGCAGGTGAATCGGGAACAACGCCTGTAATCTTCTGTTTCATATTTCGCTCTGTTCAACCTCTCTCGACAGGATTATACCACATCAAAGGGATTTTGGCAAATCCATCATTAAAAACGAAAGCTATTGCTGTTTTATCCTCAGTGTGGTATACTAAGGTAGGTGAGTGAGGCCCACTTACTCCCAGGATTTATTCTGAAAGGAATTGCTGTTTTGAATAGATTGTATGGAAAACGTGCCATTGCCGCTGCCTTGGCACTTGTGATGACAGCCAGCTTTATCCCGTTGAGAAAGATCGCACGTGCTTCAGGCACAGGGACTATTTATTCTCTCGATTCAACCGGTGAGATGGTTGTAAGAATCCAGACCCGATTAAGAGAACTCGGTTATCTGAACTACAAGCCAACGGGAGCCTACCGTTCGATGACTGTCGATGCTGTCAAGGCATTTCAGCTTCGATGCAATGAGACGGGGGACAGTCTCGATGTTGACGGGAGAATGGGGGAGCAGTCAATGAAAACCCTTTTCAGCACAAATGCTCCGAGAGCAAAAATTCCCGATGAAGTCCACATGCCGAGAGGGCCAATTGCAGATACACTTAAAGAGACGGGTGATGCCGTTGAATGGAGTGTTGTCTCAAATGAACTGGTCAAAGGGTCCGCCTATAAAGTCATTGACTGCAATACGGGCAAGGAATTCAGTCTTATCTTTGCCGGGGGAGAAAACCATGCGGAAATGGAGCTTGCTTCTGCGGACGAGCTTGAAAGCTTTAACAGCATCTGCGGGAGTGATTATAATTTCCTTAAGCGTCCCGTGATTGTTATGGTTGGATCCAAAAGGATTGCTGGGTCGCTGCAATGTTTCCCGCACGGCACCGATACGATCGACGAGAATGGCATGGAGGGGCATGTGTGTGTTTTTTTTGAAGGAAGCCTTTCTCATGTAGGTAGTCTTCCAGATATTGAACACAATTCAAACATCTACTCCGCATCAGGAAGATAGAAAAATTGTTATAAAAGAGCGGCACGCAACCGCTCTTTTAGTATTTGATAGTGTATTTCTTGAGCAGTGTGCAGGGACGGTAAGAGGTCTTTGACCTGCGAAGACCTTCAATGCCCATGTCTTCCTGCCGATTAATGTATTTGACCGAAGGATTCTGCATCATTACGGCAAAGTTCATTGCAAGTGCCTGAAAAGAACCATCGTACGCCTTTAATGCCTTCTCCGTATGGATATGAAGTGTATCTGATATAACTTCACCTATGGTTAAACCAATGCAATCATTGTTTGCATATAACAACCCACCATTCAAACCAAGGGAAAATACATCGTCAATGAAGTTTATGGCATTGTCAAGCTCTGATTTTGATAACGAATCTCCCTTTGAAAACTCATCTCGGTTATTGACAAGAAAAGCTTTTGCCGTCTCGGCATTTGAAGAAGATAATGCTTCAAATCTGCTTTCATAATTTTTGTTGAATGCATTCAAATGGTTGCGCGGAGTATGAAGCTTTTTTCCGTTAAAACCCAGAAAGTTTTTGTACGGGTAAAGGTAATCCTGCCAATCCTCGTTAAACGTTATTTCCTTCTGTTTTCCGAATATCGAAAAAACCGACTCGAGTCTTTCCTCGGGTACATAGCAAAAACAAGGCGAGAGCTTTCTCTTGTCGGCATCGTCTGCAATCAATTTGAAGGCCATTCCAATGTCGCCGCCAATAGGGAAACCGTAATAAAAATTTGTCTCGTTATCTGCATATACGGCTGAAAAAAACGTATCATTTTCAATGCAGCCGAAAGTATGGAAGCTCTCGCTCCACAGATACAAACAACCCACCGAATAATCACACAAGCGAATCCCAGTTCTATTTATAACAGCACGATTTGCCTTTAAAAATGCAGGCGTAATTTTTTCAAAATAAAGCATAACATTCATTTTAAAACAAACGGACAGCAAAAGCCGCCCGTTTATCCCAAGCATAAATCGAATATTTTAAATCTAATTATTCTTCTTCAACTTTCTCTTCATGGTCATGGTCATGACCGCAGTTCACGCAGTTGCATTCGCAATCGGTTTTGCCCTCCTTGCGTGCATAATAATTATCAACGGCAGCCTTAACAGCCTCTTCGGCAAGAACGGAGCAGTGAAGCTTCGCAGGGGGGAGTCCCTCAAGTGCTTCGACTACAGCGGAATTCGTCAGCTTAAGTGCATCGTCAATGGATTTACCCTTGATAAGCTCGGTCGCCATACTGCTGGTTGCAACAGCTGCCCCACAGCCGAAGGTCTTGAAGCCAACGTCTTCAATAATTCCGTCATCATTTACCTTAATAAACATCTGCATGATGTCACCGCACTTTGCGTTGCCAACCATGCCGACGCCATTTGCATCTTTGACCTCACCCATATTGCGGGGATGAGAGAAGTGATCCATAACCTTTTCAGTGTACATATTATTATTCCTCCGTTAATTATGTTAAAATCAGCCTTTATAAAGGGGGGACATATTGCGAAGCCGGGTAACGACCTTCGGGAGAATGTCCAAGACGTAATCGACTTCCTCATCGGTCGTGTCATCACCGAGCGAAAGACGCAGCGAACCGTGAGCTATTTCGTGGGGCATGCCCATTGCAAGGAGTACATGCGATGGGTCGAGAGAACCGCTGGTACATGCAGAACCACTGGAGCCTGCAATACCATTAATATCAAGCATGAGCAAAATAGATTCGCCCTCAATGTATTTAATTGAAAAGTTTACGTTGCCGGGGAGCCGGCTTTCTCTCGAACCATTGAGAATGACTTCGGGAATGGTTGATTCAATTCCCGAGATAAGCTTGTCGCGAAGTGCGGTCATTCTCTTAATATTCTCGTCAAGGTGGTCACATGCAAGTTCAATTGCCTTGCCCAGACCGACAATACCGGGAACATTCTCGGTGCCGGCACGCTTATTACGTTCCTGAGCTCCGCCGTGGATGAGAGCCGGGACTACAATGCCTTTCTTAACGTAAAGTGTACCGACACCCTTTGGACCGTGGAACTTGTGAGCGGACAGCGAAAGCATGTCAATGTTCATTTCCTGAACGTCAATTTTGACATGGCCTACGGCCTGTACGGCATCTGTATGAAAGAAAACTCCTTTTTCACGGCAAATCTGACCGATTTCTTTGATAGGCATAATTGTGCCGACTTCATTGTTGCCGAACATAATTGTGACAAGAATGGTGTCATCTCTTATCGCATCACGAACCTGTTCGGCATGAACCATACCATCAGAATCAACGGGGAGATAAGTTACTTCGTAGCCCTGTTTCTCGAGGTACTGACACGTATGGAGCACAGCATGGTGCTCGACTGCAGATGTAATTATGTGCTTGCCTTTTTTTGAGTAGCGTTCAGCAATACCTCGGATGACCATATTATCTGCTTCAGTACCGCTGCCGGTGAAAATAATCTCTCTCTCATAGTCGGCGGCATTGATTGCTCTTGCAACCTGCTGACGGGCGTTTGTTATCGCCTTGTGTGCCTCCTGACCGAAATAATGCAGACTGGAGGGGTTGCCGTATATATCAGTCATGTACGGCATCATCGCATCAAGAACTTCCTTATTCAGCGGAGTCGTTGCGGCATTATCCATGTAAACTCTCATCATCGTTAATCGTTTATCCTTCCTTTTTGAATTACGTAATCATCAGCCATATCGCGAATCGACGTCGTTTCAAGAACATCATCGATTCGCCTTTGTAACTTCAGCCAAAGCGGTCTGGCGGAGCAGGTGCAAACATTCTCGCAATCAGTACCTGATGTGCCGACACAGTCAACCAATGCAGTACTGCCCTCAAGAGCACGCAAGATTTCACCTACACTGATTTCCTCAGGCGGTTTTGAAAGGGTATAACCACCCTGAACGCCTCTTGTGGAGATGACGAAACCGGACTTCTTTAAGCAGGCAATCAGCTGTTCGAGATATGCAGCACTGATATTCTGTTTTTCTGCAAGCTGGGATATGGAGAGCCTGCCGCCGCTTTCGTATTCGACCGCAAGGTCGACCATGGCTTTTATTCCATAGCGTCCTTTCGTTGAAAGCTTCATATTTTCCTCCTTTAAATCCCTATCGATTCACTCGACATTGAAATCATAGCACTTTGCTTGGCATTTGTCAATAACTCCGAGTGCATCACTTGGATATATTTTGCTGAACGATACGTTCTTATTCAAGCTTGAACTGTTTGCTGATCCGTGCTATAATTCTGCCTCGAAAGGAGGGAGTGAACTTTGGACAGATACCTCAAGTGCAGAGAGTATTGGGATGAAGTTTTTTCAAAGCACGAAATTGGAGCAGTCGCAACAATAACGGGAAATGAAAAATTTGACCGCTGTCTCGAGTGGGCATTCAGCGGGTCTGAAACTGTGGTAGACTTTGGCTGCGGCAATGGAATGCTGCTTTTCATTGCTGAAAAGCACGGTACACGACAGCACATTGGAATAGACATTTCTCAGGCAGCAATATCAGCTGCAAATACTTTTGCAAAAAAGATGTACGGGGCTATTGATTGCACTGCTAAACCATCATTCTGCTTCATGCAGGGCAGTGTAGAAAAGTTGATGTGTGTTGGTTCGAATTTTTGTGATACAGTTATTGTTTCAAACATAATTGACAATCTGTATCCGGATGATGCTGAAGAGCTGATCGATGAAGTGTACAGGATATTAAAACCAAACGGAAAGGTTTTTGTCAAGTTGAATTCGTTTATCAGCGAAAAGCTTATAAGAGAATGGAACATTAAAAAAATTAGCGGCAATCTGCTTGACGATGGGTTAATTCTTTGGAACAACAGTACAGAGGAATGGGAAATCTTTTTCAGTAAACGGTTTAAAGTTGTGCAACGTGGCGAAATTGAATTCCCGGAATACGAACAGATTAACAGATATTTCCTACTGCGTAAAAATGCAGATGAATCAAAAGCCACCCTGTGAAAAAAACAAGGTGGCTTTTTTTGTTAAGCGGGGGCACCGATGTGAATCCTTCCATCAGAAACAACAGGGGAAAACCTGTCGGGCAGACGCACGAGAGCATGTTCCAATACTTCGTCCGCACGGCTGACAAAGAGTATTGTAAGTTTGTCAGTTATATCGGAAGGTACATCCGCAATGTCCTTTCTGTTCTTTTCGGGGAGAATGACTGTTGTGATTCCGGCACGCACGGCCGCTAGAAGCTTTTCACGCAAACCACCGATTGGAAGAACCCTGCATCGTAGAGTAATTTCACCTGTCATCGCAAGACCTGCACGGACAGGTATGCCGGTAAGAGCACTCGCAACAGCCGTCATCATTGCTATGCCGGCTGACGGACCATCTTTCGGTACGGCACCTTCCGGCACGTGGATATGAATATCAGTCTTTTGAATGAAATCGTCCGCAAGACCGAGCTTTTCGCTGTTGGCACGGACACAGGTAATGGCAGTTTTTGCACTCTCCTTCATAACATCGCCAAGTTGACCCGTTAGCTGAAGCTGACCCGTTCCTTTAAGAGCGGCAACTTCTATCTCCATGGTCTCGCCTCCAACGCTTGTCCAAGCAAGCCCGTTGACCATTCCGACCTCAGGCTTTTTATCGGCCTCATCAAATGTATATCTGGGTATTCCAAGGTATTCACGGAGCTTTGCCGAAGACATCCTGATACGTTTCTTTCCACTTGCTATATCGCATGCTGCACGTCTGCAAACGGCTGCGATCATTCTGTCCAGATTCCTAACGCCTGCTTCACGAGTGTAATTGTTAACGATTTCCGAAAGAATTTCGGGAGAAATCGTCAACATGCTCTTTTTAAGACCGTGTTTTTCAAACTCCTTCGGGACAAGATGGCGAGCCGCAATCTCAACTTTTTCGGTTGCAAGATAGCCCGGAACCTCTATTATTTCCATCCTGTCGAGAAGCGGGCGGGGGATGCCACTCGGGTCGTTTGCCGTTGTGATAAACATAACCTTTGAAAGATCGTACGGCAGTTCGAGAAAGTGATCACGGAATGCAAAATTCTGAGCACTGTCAAGAACTTCGAGAATTGCTGCGGATGGGTCGCCGTTAAAGTCAGCTGAGAGTTTGTCTATTTCGTCAAAAAGCAAAATGGGGTTTACGGTTCCTGCCTGACGCATTGCACTAATAATCCTGCCGGGCATTGCTCCGATATACGTACGGCGATGCCCCCTGATTTCGGCCTCGTCCTTTACACCGCCGAGACTCATCCTGACAAATTTCCTTCCCAGAGCCTTTGCAATGGACGATGAAATCGAGGTTTTGCCGACACCAGGAGGTCCGACAAAGCAAAGAATCTGTCCATTTACCTTTCCGGTAAGCTTTGCGACCGCAAGGTACTCAAGAATTCGTTTCTTTACCTTTTCAAGGCCGTAGTGGTCTTCGTCCAGTATTGCCGATGCATTGTCAATATCAAGATTATCTTCACTCGTTTCATAGTATGGCATGTCAAGAAGACACTCAATAAATGTCCGCATTGAAGGCATCTCATGAGAACCTGCAGGGAGAGTTGAGAACCTGTCGATCTCTTTTTTTAATCTGCTGCGAACCTCATCGGGAAACTGCTTTGATTCAAGCTTTTGACGGAAAGAATCTGCCTCCTGTTCTTCGGTTTCTCCGAGTTCCTTTCGGATCGCTTTGATTTGCTCCCTTAAAATATAATCCTTTTGATTTTTATCGACCTGCTTCTTAACACTCTGCTCAATCCGCCTTGTAAGTTTTATAAGGTCTTGCTCGTGTGTGATACAGTTGAGCAAAGTTATGCAGCGTGCAACGTATTCTTCTTGTTCAACGAACAATTGCCTGTCATCAAACTTTTGGAGCACGATATTTGCGACGCGGTAAACGTAGCTGACAGGGTCTTCTGTTTTCTCGACTGCGGAAAAAGCCTCAGCCATGCCGGGCGAAGAAGTATAGAGGAGAAGTTCCTTCACCTTTTTTGAAATGATGGGACGAAGGGTCGTTGCTTCGTCATTATCAATTTCTTTGTCATCGAATGCGATTGCGTTTGCACGGAAAAACGGGAATTCTTGGACATAATCGTCCGCAATTGCTCGGCAAAGCCCCTCAACGGTAACTTGAATCGTTTCTCCGGGCAGTTTGCTTACCTGCTTTATCCGACAGATACAGCCAATGCTATGCAGCTGATCCTTGTTTATATCTGTAAGTTTCTGATCCTTTTGAGCAACCAGAAAAACGAGTTTATCTCCACTCTCGGCATTTTTGATCGCCTCGACGCTCCGATCCCTGCCCACATCAAAGCTGACAAAAGTGTTGGGAAAGACTACCAACCCTCTGAGTGGAACGACGGGAATATTTTCGTACACAATGTTTTCCAAAATACTACCTCACAGCATACAGACTCAGACTCCGATCCGGCGGGTCACGAGTTCAAATCCGTACGTTAGTTGTTTTATGCGAGAATTGTACAACAATGCTTGCGACAAAACAACACACAATAATTGGTTCATGTGCAATATACTTCTAATGTTTTACTCATCATCCGCAATCTGTGTGGACACAAGTTGACAAGTGTAACATTGAACAGTAGAATGGACATATGGCTTCGGAAAAAAAGATAAAAGTGTACATAACCAATGCGAGCATGGATGCTATGGACAGCGAACTGAGACGATATATTTCGGCGACGAGAATGCTTAGTTCACACTCGAATTGTAAATATGATGCTGTTGGCTTTTCGACAGAGATCCTGCTTGCGTATGCCTTGAAGATGGAAGGCTGTTCTTACTCTCCGCCGATGTATTCAAAAACCCCGTTGGGCAAGCCTGTTTCCGATGAGTGTTTCTTTTCCTTGTCTCATTCTGGAGAGTATTGCTGCTGTTGTATTTCTAATTCGGATGTTGGAGTTGATATCCAGGTTGATCGTAAAATGATCGAGGGCATAGAACGAAGGATCCTTAACGAAACAGAGTTGATTGAACTCGATAGTTGCAGCGATAGGACGTCCTTTCTGTTGTCAAGATGGACTGCAAAAGAGAGCTGCCTCAAGCTGATGGGCAAGGGTATTCCGTATGGAATGAATAGGCTATGCGTTGATTACAACAGTTCAGCGATTACTGACGTAAATACGAACGAAAAATATTTCATTTCAATCATTGAGTTGGACAAGTCTAGTTGTGACCTTTTTGTGAACGACAGAAAATTATTTCTGTCCGTTTGCACAAAAGACCTAGAGTTAATTGGTAAAATCGATGCTTGCCATGAAATTTTTTCATCAATCAAACACTCGTTAATGGGTTATGGTAGCGATTGACAGTGAAATATGCTTGTGCTATAATTTCGCCGTATGGTTTCTTAACGAAAAGGCATACACTAATCCCATTAATGGAGTATTGTGCTATATGAGTAATTCTTTTAGAAAAGTTGTTTTGCCGAGGGCGGTTGCGTTGGCGGTTGTTTCGGCAATACTTTGCACCGGTTGCACCAGTTTGCCTCCGGTTTCTCATGAGACGCCGGAGCCGACGTCAACTTCCGTTTCCACATTAACCGACGCACCGACAGTATCGCCGACGGCCGTGTTGACAGCAACTGACGTGCCGACTGAAACTCAAACACCGGCCGTTACGGAAGTGCCTGTGACGGTTCAACTTGAGCAGAACGGACTCCCTGCAAGAGATACCATGTCTCTCGACCTTAACGGTGTCAGTGAAAGTACTTGCGAAGCGTGGTTTTCGGATGCTGTCTTTGTCGGTGATTCCGTTATGATTGGTTGGAGAAGTTACAATTATCTTGAACAAGAGACAAATGAAGATTTCTTCGGACAGACGCGGTTTCTTTGTTCGGGAAGTTATGGTGCAGGTCATGCACTTGAGCCGGTGAGCGGAACAAGTCTCCATCCCGAGTACATGGGCGAGCAGCACCTCATTGAGGATTCCCTGAACATGATAGGTGCCAAGAAGGTTTTTATCTGCTTTGGTTTGAATGATTTGACAATCTATGGCGTTGATGGCACGCTTTCGAATTTTCGTGAAGTGATTTCGAGAATTCGTGGAAAAAACCCGAACATTGAAATTTACATTATCAGCACGATGTATATGTACAAAGGCAGCGAAAGGGAGAAGTTAAACAATAAAAACATACTTATGCTCAATCATGGACTTGCATCGATGTGCCGGGAACTCAATCTGGAGTTTGTAAACATTGCCAGTCACCTGATTGACGAGCAAGGGTTTGTCCCAGACGAGTACAGCAGCGATAAGTATGTTCACCAGACGAATGCTGCATATGAAATTTGGGCAGAAGTTTTGCGTGCGGTCGCTTCGAGGCATATTGCCGGTTTGCCGACACCTATATTTGAGTAACTAATAAGCAATTGAAAGGATTTTTTGTATGAAGAAAATAGTTATAGCACTCATCATGACAGTAGCAGTACTGTTTACCGGCATCGTTGGATGCACGGCAGCACCTAAGGATGCTGACGTTAAGGAAGTGTACGCCCTCATCGAAGAGAGCGGTTATCTAAAAAATATGGTTCCCGTAAACAAAAGAGATATGTTTGAAGTTTACGGCATAAAAACCGACAACCTTGTCCAAAGCGTTTACTATCAGTCAGAAAATTGCTCCACAAATGCTGATGAAATCGCCATATTTGAGGTTTCTGATTCATCCTATATTGACGAGCTTGTCAGCATATGCAATACGAGAATCAGCAGTCAGATTACTCGTGCTGAGGATTACAGCCAAGAAGAGGTAACAAAGCTTAAAAAAACCAAAGTCCGCAAGGTGGGCAACTATGTCTACTATGTCGTTAGTGATAATTATAATGAGCTAATGAAAATCTTAAAGGATAATATCGGATAACATGGTCTTTTCAACACTGTTGTTCATATTCATTTACTTTGTTGTAGTGCTTGCGGTCTACTATGCATTCCCGAATCGTAAGTATCGCAACATCGTGCTGTGTTTTTTCAGCCTTATTTTCTACGGATGGGGTGAGCCCACATTTCTCATCCTCATGGTTTTTTCAATACTTTTCAACTATGCATTCGGATTGTTGGTTGAAAAATACCGTGATAACAAGAAAAAGAGCAAGACGGCACTTGTAATTTCAATTGTCGTCAACCTTCTGTTGCTTGCAGTGTTCAAGTATACGGCATTTGTTCTTGATACGCTCAAGAGTTTTCTGCCGTTCCTGCGTTCATTTGCAACCCCGGTTATACCGCTTCCGATTGGAATTTCCTTCTACACGTTCCAAGCTATGAGCTACGTTATTGATGTATATCGCGGTGACACAGAGGTGCAGAGAAATCCCATTTATTTCGGGACTTATGTCTCGTTGTTCCCTCAGCTGATTGCAGGACCGATTGTACGCTACAAGGACGTTGCAAATGAGCTTGAGCATAGGCGTGAGAACATACCTCAATTTGCAGATGGTATAAAGCTGTTTGCGATAGGTCTTGCGAAGAAGGTCTTGATTGCAAACCAAATGGCAGCACTGTGGGCGGTGCTTAGGGACACTTCTGCAACGAATGGCGTGCTTGGTTCATGGGTTGGTCTTATTGCTTTTACGCTGCAAATCTATTTCGATTTCTGCGGTTACTCCGAAATGGCGATAGGTCTTGGGAGAATGTTCGGCTTTGAATTCTTAAAGAATTTCGACTACCCGTATATTTCGAAAAGTGTGTCTGAGTTTTGGCGTCGTTGGCACATCTCGCTCGGCACGTGGTTTCGCGAGTATGTCTATATACCCCTCGGCGGCAACAGAAAGGGTCTTGCAAGATTGTTCCTCAACACGGCAATTGTTTGGTTCCTAACGGGACTGTGGCATGGTGCAAGTTGGAATTTTGTATTGTGGGGAATGTATTTCGGCATTCTTATCTGCCTTGAAAAACTGTTCCTAGGCAAGCTGCTTAAAAAATTGCCGAACTTTGTTCAACATCTTTACGCAATATTTTTGTTTACATTCGGTTGGGCACTGTTTGATTTTGTCGAAATTGACAAACTCGGACCGTTCATTGTTTCTCTGTTCAATGGAGGCACCGTAGGATTAATTTCTAAGGACGCACTCGTCTATGCTGTTGCGTATCTGCCGATAATGGTCGTTGCGATCGTGGCTTCAACACCCCTTGCGAAGACTATTCACGATAGATATAAGGATAGAACCTGGTGCAGGTGTGTTGATATTGCACTAGTGATGCTATCGTTGGTCTTTTGTACCGCAGCACTTGTAAAGGGTGGTTATAACCCGTTTATTTACTTTAGGTTCTAAATGCAGCTTTATGCGACCCGATTGCTTTCGGCAGTCGGGTTTTTGTATTCGTTGCAAAAAGGGCGTACGGAAAATTTGACATTTGCCGTGAACAATGATACAATGAAACGAGTACGGCGGAAAAAGATACCAACCCGCCGATTTGGGGGAAAAATGAAAACAAAACAAGAAGCACCCTGTGAGCGAAAACGCCGCTCCGGGGATCGCAAGGATGCGTACCTGGTTCGCAATCTTGATGCTATGCACAAATTCACCCCGTATCTGCTCCCGAACAGATGCGACAATGAGGCCGTAATGAGCGAACTCATTGACCTTACGGAAGTGAAAAAATATGTTGCAAAGCTCAATGAAAATAACCTGGATTTTAAGTACACTCTCTTCCACGTGCTGTGTGCGGCAATTGCAAAGACAGTTGCTCTCCGACCGAAGCTCAATTGGTTCGTACAGGGACATAGACTCTATGAACGCAAAGCACTTAGTTTATCGTTTGTCGTCAAGAAAAAGTTTGAAGATGACTCTTACGAGGCTCTTGCAATTATCGACATCGATAAGGAAGGAGAATCACCTGTTAAGCAGATCCATGATAAGGTTGAGAAGTTTGTGACTGCTGTACGCAAGCATGGACATACCGACGGTACGACCGGTTTCATGGAAATGTTTACGAAGCTGCCGCGGTGCTTGCTGCGTATCTTAGTGGGCATTCTTATGTGGCTCGACTATCATGGCTGGGTTCCGAAGGACGTTACAAAAGAAGATCCTTACAATTCAACCGTCTTTATCAGTAATCTCGGAAGCATCAAAATGCATGCAAGCTACCATCACCTTACGAACTGGGGCACTAATTCTTTATTTGCTATTATTGATGAAAAACATATGCATCCGTTCTATGATGCCGATGGCAATGTTGAAATGCGTGAAGCTCTCCGTCTTGGGCTGACAGTTGACGAAAGAATTGCGGACGGCGTTTATTTCGCCAATAGTCTGAAAATTCTTCGAAAGCTCCTTTCGAAACCTGAACTGCTTGATTTGCCGATAGAAACCCCCGTGGCATAACTAACAATTCAGAAAGGACAGATAATGGAACAATTTATCAACAAACCGGAAGACAATGCACCATGGTTAAAGTATTATGGTGAAGTGCCTTTCCATCTTGATTACCCTGAACTCAGCATCAGCGAAATAGTTATCGAAAATGCTGAAAAAGAAGGGGACTACCCTGCACTCTCTTTCATGGGAAAGCTCTACGGTTACAGAACCCTGAAGGAGAAAATCGACAAAGCTGCAAAGGCATTCGTTGCACTAGGTGTTAAAAGAGGCGATAAAGTTACTATTTGTATGCCAAACGTGCCTCAAGCAGTGTTTTGTATGTATGCTCTCAATCGCATCGGGGCGATTGCAAGCATGATTCACCCACTTTCGGCCGTCAATGAGATAGTCTACTATCTCAAGGAAGTCAAAAGTGAATACATTATGACGCTTGATCAGTTCTACTCAAAAATTGAGGAAGTCGAGAAAGTCTATGAATTGAAAAAAGTTATCATTACTTCTGCGGCAGACGAACTCGGGTTTGTCAAGAGTACAGCCTTCAAGCTTATTAATGCAAAGAAGAATAAAGTCAACAAGAAGGATAAAAAAGTTATCCTCTGGAATGAATTCATCGCAAGCGGCAAGAGCGTTGACTTGGAGAAGCATGTTGTTCATACAGACCCGAATGAAACGGCTGTAATCCTTTTCTCCGGCGGGACAACGGGAGTGACAAAGGCCATTCAGCTCAGCAGCAGAAATTTTAATGCTTTGGGCCTGCAAACGGCTGCGATGTGTCACGGAGACATTCACCACACAAGAATGCTTGCTGCCATGCCTATTTTTCATGGCTTCGGCCTTGGTGTATGTATTCATACCATGCTCGAATGCGGCGGCACGAGCATCCTCGTTCCGCAATTCAATGTTAAGAAATACGCAGAACTCATTAAGACGGAAAAACCAAATTTTATCGCAGGTGTGCCGACTTTGTTTGAAGCAATCACCCGAAATCCGTATCTCGACGGTGAAAAATTGGACTACCTCCGCGGCGTATTTTCAGGCGGCGACTCGCTGTCGATAGAGCTTAAAAAACGCTTTGATTCGTTTCTTGAGGAACATGGAGCAACGGTTCACGTCAGAGAGGGGTATGGCACTACTGAATGTGTCACTGCAAGCTGCTTGACTCCTTACACGGAAGAACGCGAAGGAAGCATCGGATTGCCTTATCCTGATACATATTATCAGATTTGTGCAGTGGGCACAAATGACCCTGTTCCGTATGGTGAACTCGGCGAAATTTGCCTGCGTGGACCTTCTGTCATGATCGGTTATCTCAACCATGAGGATGAAAATGCAAATACTCTCCGAGTTCATGCAGATGGATACACTTGGCTCCACACGGGCGATCTCGGATGCATGGATGCTGACGGGTTTATTTACTTCAAACAGCGTATTAAGCGAATGATCGTCACGAGTGGCTACAACGTTTATCCTTCACAGCTTGAAAACATCATTGATGCTCACCCTGCTGTGCAGATGAGCTGCGTGATTGGTGTTAAAGATGCGTACAAGATGCAAAAGATTAAGGCATATGTAGTCCTTAAAGAAGGGTTTGCTCCTTCTGATGAGCTTAGGCAGGAGATTCTGGATTACTGCCGCAAGCATATTGCAAAATATGCTATGCCGTATGATATTGAGTTCCGTGCGGAACTGCCAAAAACGCTTGTCGGTAAAGTTGCATACACCGTTCTTGAAAAAGAAGCGAATGCACAATTAGCCTCATAAATAAATCCGACGACACAACAAGAGCTGAGTGTTCGCACTCAGCTCTTATTAATTTATTCTTTAGTGATTTATCTGCATGCCTCGAAGATAACCGCCGTGCCGAGTCCGCCGCCAATACAAAGAGTTGCAAGCCCGAGCTTCGCTGCAGTGTTCTTTTGCATTTCATGAAGAAGAGTTACAATTATGCGTGCACCGGATGCACCGATTGGATGGCCGAGTGCGATAGCACCGCCGTTTACATTGACCTTAGCCATATCGAAATTAAGTTCCTTTGCAACCGCAATGGACTGTGCAGCAAATGCTTCATTTGCCTCAATAAGGTCGATGTCGTCAATTGTAAGACCGGCTTTTGCAAGAGCTTTTTTTGTGGCAGGGATTGGCCCGATACCCATTACGTGCGGAGATACGCCACCCTGTCCCCAGGAAATGAGCTTTGCCATGGGTTTAAGTCCGTATTTTTCGACAGCTTCTTCAGAAGCGAGTAAAATTGCTGCTGCTCCGTCATTAATCCCTGAAGCGTTGCCCGCAGTAACTCTGCCGCCCTCCGGTTTGAAGGCAGGCTTGAGTTTTGCAAGTCCTTCAATAGTTGTGCTGCGAGGATGTTCGTCAACTCTAAATTCAATCTTTTGCTTCTTTACAGTGATTTCAACGGGGACGATCTCATCGTCAAATTTATTTGCGGCCTGTGCAATTGCCGCCTTTGTCTGAGAAGCAAGGGCAAACTCATCGAGCTGCTCTCGGGTAATGCCCCACTCATCGCAGATATTTTCTGCAGTCATGCCCATGTGATAGTTATTAAAAGCATCCCACAAGCCATCCTTTACCATCGTATCAACGAGAGTGGTATCAAACATGCGAGCACCCCAACGGGCATTGGGCATAGCGTAGGGAGCGGCAGACATATTCTCCATGCCACCTGCAACAATCACTTCTGCATCACCTGCTGCAATGGCTCTTGCACCCTCGATAACGGATTTCATCGCCGAACCGCATACCATGCTGACAGTATAAGCAGGAATTTCATTGGGCATACCGGCATAGATGGAAGCCTGCCTTGCCGGGTTTTGCCCCAAACCTGCAGAAAGAACGCAGCCCATCATAACTTCGTCAATGTTTTTACTGTCGATCCCTGCACGTCTGACAACCTCACGGATAACAGTCCCTCCAAGCTTGTATGCAGGGACATCCTTCAAGCTTCCGCCGTAAGAACCGACCGCAGTTCTGCAACAGCTGACCACATAAATATCTTTCATATATGTTCACTCCTTTATTGCCATAATCATTGAACGATAACCGGCAAACTTGACATCGCTGCGAATGCGACAGAAAAATACCCTGTCGTCATGTTGTTCCGCAACAGTGCGAACTAATTATAAAGAAAACGTGCCGGAACTGTCAAATATAGTCGAATTTTACTAAGTATATGTACTCTCTAAAGGATTTTCCGGTAGATAACCGCATACAATTTAACGTCAAACCAGTGCAATGGAGGTAAAAATGGCAAATACAACCTTTTGCGAGCTAAAAGAAAAAGAAATAATCAACATCTGCGACGGGGCAAGACTCGGGTGTATATGCGATCTTGAGATAGATGACTGTACGGGAACCATATGTTCGATTGTTGTTCCGGGACCTACGAGATTTCTTGGCATATTCAGGAGCAGCGATGAACTCGTAATTCCTTTTTGCAAGATACAAAAAATCGGTGATGACGTTATTCTAGTTGATATTTCTAACCCAGGAGCAAGACAATAAACAGTGGAAAATTTGTGCGTACTGTGGTATACTCTATTCTGTCGGGCGAATAGCTAACAGCAATGCCTGAAGATGAGTATAATAACTGGAGAGAGGGTAACACAAAGATGAGATGCAGATATTGTTCCTGCTGTGACAGCAGGGTTATTGATTCACGTCCGACAGAGGACGGAACTGCCATCCGCCGCCGCAGAGAATGCAATAATTGCGGAAGAAGGTTTACTACTTATGAAAAAATCGAAGAAATCCCCATTGTTGTCGTTAAACGTGATGGTGCAAGAGAACCTTTTGACAGCGATAAAATTCTTTCAGGAGTCAGAAAAGCCTGCGAAAAAAGACCTGTTTCATCCGCAGCATTGAATAAGCTGGTCGATGATGTTTCGAGAGAAACCTTTAATTCTCTCGAGCAAGAGGTTACGACTATACAAATTGGTGAATTGGTTATGAAATATCTTAAAAACATCGATGAAGTTGCATATGTCCGCTTCGCATCTGTATATCGTTCGTTTAAAGATATCGAAACGTTCATGGAAGAACTCAAAGGTCTGCTTGCAGAAAATGAGGAAACAAAATGATAGGACTTGCTCAAATAAACGAAAAAATTGACAGACGATGCAGTCTTATACTAAAGTCCGGCGTTGAAATTGTTGTTTCGGATGCATTGAATGCGGAAGACGGAATCCGTCATGGATTCTCAACTCGTATAGGGGGTGTCAGCCCTTCTCCATTCGATACACTCAACTTCAGCCTTTCGCGAGCGGATGACCCCAAAAACGTAATCGATAATCTCAAGCTTTTGTCACTTGCCCATGGATTGGATTTTAATAAACTTGTATTTGTGAACCACGAACACGGTATGAATGTAATTCGAGTTGACAAGACTCATTGCGGAATGGGTATTACCCGCGAAAAACTTCCGTTCAGTGACGGACTTGTGACGAATGACCCTGACATTACCCTTCTTACCTGTCATGCGGATTGCGGTGCGATTTTTCTTTATGACAGGGAACATGGTGCCATCGGGCTTGCCCATTCGGGATGGCGTGGCACGTTGAGCAGAATCGGTAAAGCTCTCGTCGAAAAAATGCAGGTGGAGTTTCAGTCGAAACCGGAATCTCTTATTGCAGCACTCGGTCCCTGCATATGCAAAAATTGCTTTGAAGTAGATGCAGAATTGGGTGAAAAATTTTGTAAAGAATTTGCTTGTCCTGAAATTGCACATTCTGGAAGATCGGGAAAGGCATATGTAGACATTGAAGCAGCTCTTGCAATACAGTTGACGGATGCGGGCATGCTTCCCCAAAATATTTCATCAATGAATCTTTGCACGTTTGAGAATCGAGATCTTTTCTTTTCATACCGGAGAGATGGGATGGGAACCGGGGCAATGGTTTCCTTCCTGACGCTTAAATGATGTCAAGTTGAATCAAATGCTCCTTTTTTGTCAAGATTATCTGTGGGTGCGATATCCCAAATCTGAAAGAAAAGGAGCTTTATATGTCTCTATCCGACATGTCGATAATTATTCTGCTTATTTTTGCTTTGTTTGATGTCGCAAGAAATACTCGGCGGGAACTTTTATTAAGCAGGACTGCATGCGTGTTTTTGCTTGTGGCCTTGTTTGCATTAAATCGCTTAAAATTTAGTCCAACTCCAGAATTTACGCTTAACGCAGTAGTTCCATATGCATGCTTTATTGGATTTGTTGTACATAGGAGGGGCAGTGCGAACATTGCAAAGACAAAGAACAGCTTCTTAAGTCAATTTCGAATCGCAACGGCAGTTATGCTATGTACGGTCGCATCGGCTTCTGTAATGTTCCTGTTAGATTCATCCGAAATTGCTGTGATCGTCAGTTCGGCTGCGTTTGCACTACTTATCCTTACGAATATTGAAATTTCAAAGCTCATCATTATTATGGTAACCATGCCATTAGTATCTGAAATTTTGAAGTTCATTATGGAGGTTATTTTTGATGGTTATGGCTTTCTCGTCTTTGCGGATGGCATTTGCGATGTTATGCTGCTGAGCATATTACTGACACTCATCGTGCATGAGATATTCTTGCACAATGCTACAAAAAAACTGAAAACATCACCTGAAAAGACTATTGAAAAAGTATAGAAAGTCGGTATTCTTTTGCAACCCTTGTACATACATTTATGTGCGAGGGTTTTTTAGCACTGATCAGAGGAGGAAATGAAGGTGCAACAGAGTAATGCAAGGAAAGAAAATAATTTCGTAAACCGCAGTCTTCTTGACGCACTACCAATAAGACTGCGAAGCGTACTTGGAAAATATCTCGAGCTGTATTCAGTCGAGGAAATAAGGTTTAGGGTGAATCGTCATGTCCAAGTTGTTTTTTCGAACGAGGATGTCATCTTGAACCAATATAAATGCTTTTCAATGCAGGAAGCGGTAGAGATGCTGAGGACACTCTGCGCACAATCCGTCTATGCAAAAGAAACTGAACTTTGTTCTGGCTTTATAACAATTGCAAATGGGGTTCGCGTCGGCATCAGCGGCCAACCGGTTGTTGAAAATGGAGAAATTGCTCACTTTACGAATGTCGCTGGGTTCAACTTTCGTATTGCGAGAGAAATAGTAGGGTGTTCAGAAAAAATCATTCCGTTAATTATGTCTGAGACAGGTCCTGTTTCAACTTTAATTGCTGCTCCGCCGGGCGTCGGAAAGACAACTTTGCTTCGCGATATGGCGAGAAGCCTTTCAGACTCAATGTGCTATGAAAAACACACTAATGTCGTAATTATTGATGAAAGAAACGAGCTGTCCGGCAGCATAAATGGCGTTCCTTCACTTAACATCGGAGAAAGAACGGATGTTATTACATTGACGCCGAAAAAGATTGCAGTTCCTCTTGCGATAAGGAGCCTGTCGCCGGACGTGATAATCACGGACGAATTATCAGGGGATGACGATATCAGCTGCGTTTGCCTTGCCGCACGCTGTGGAGTTTGCATGATTGCGAGTATTCACGAAGACGAAGACTCTATTAGAAACGGAGGAGGACGGGTTGAAAAACTCATGAAAAGCGGTGGATTCAAAAAGCTGATTTTACTTTCGAGAGACGGTTCAAGGTTGTATGGCAGATCTATTTCTTTTGAGGCCGGTATGGAGAGCTAATTAAGCATGGAATTTCTTTTGGTCATTGTAATTCTCGGTATTTCATTATTTGTTGGGTTATTATTGAGCGAAAAACAGAAAAGAAAGCTCGATGCACTCAATGGGCTTTGCACAGGAATCAGCGAGTTGAGGCTTCGGCTGAAATTCAATCGCTCTTCTATCTTGGAACTTACCGGCGAACTTGCAAAGCGAGATGATGCGGCAGGACAGTTTTGGAAGGAAATGAACGTTAAACTCTCTGCAGGACAATCAGTTGCAGATTCAGCAGCCGAAAGTGCAGCCGTAACGCTTTTATTTTGCGGAGAAGAGATAGTCGACCTCCTGAGCGATTCATTTGCCTTATTTGGCACAGCTGATGCAGATACCGAACTTAAGCGGCTCGAACTTGCCGGACTGAAACTCGGAAAAATAACCGAAGCGTTTGCTATTGACTGCCCAAAGCAAATTAAGCTCACGAAGACAATAGCTGCCCTTGGTGGTGCTGCTTTTGCCTTGATGATACTTTAAATTCGCAGGAGGAAAAATGGGAATTGACATTGTTTTTAAAATTGCAGGAATAGGAATAATTGTAGCCATAGCATGCCAACTGCTTAAGCAAACAGGACGCGACGATATTGCAATGCTCACTGCACTTGCCGGACTGATTGTTGTTCTGACAATGGTTATAGGACTTATATCGACACTGTTTACAAATCTTCGCAGCGTGTTTAAGCTGTATTGATCATGAATATTTATTCAATATTGGGACTTGCTTTGACAACGGCAATCGCATCGGCCTCCGTACGTGAATACAGCAGGCAAGCGGCAAGTCAAATACTCATTGCCGGGGGCTGCATTGTTGCATTGGCAATTGTCGCAGAATTGAGCGGTTTGATTGATGAAGTCAATGCAATCATAAGAGCAGTCGATATTAACAGCGAAAGTTTTACTGTCATGTTAAAGGCGGTTGGGCTTACTTACCTCATCCAGATTGCATCATCAATCTGTAAGGATCTCGAAAGAGACAGCATGGCGGTAAAAATTGAGCTTGCCGGAAAGATTATGCTGCTTTCTCTGTGTATTCCCATAATAAAAAACATTTTCGAAGAGCTATTCGAAATCATAGGTTACTGCCCATGAAAAACAGATTATTTCTTATGATAGTCGCAGTGGTACTGTTGGTTTCACTGCCTGTGCTCTCTGAAGCCGAAAGCAGCGTTCGGGATAGTGAGTCATCTATACCCGATGAGGTGAGAGAGGAAATGGAAAGATTGTCGGATGAGAACGATTTTTCGGGCTGGCAAGAGTTCTTTGACGACATGACCGCATCGTATGGCATTGGCGGTGAATACGATAGTGTCAAGTCAATGGTAGAAGCCATTGCCTCAGATGGAGCAGACATCAGTGTTTCATCCGCAGTAGACATTGCTTACGAACTGCTGATTCCCAACCTGTTCTCCACACTCAAGCAGCTTGCAGCAATCCTTGCTCTGTCGGTAATGGTTGGCCTTTGCTCCGCTATCGTCCCTGATGGTCAGGCAAAAGAGACGCTTGCACTTTTCATGTGCTGTACAGCAGTCCTGACTGTCGTCGGAACTTTCTCCGATCTTGCAGCAGAAGCGTCAAAATTTATCGAATGGTCGGCCGGCTTCTGTTCTGCGGCAACACCCGTACTCCTTGGTTTGCTGTCTGCTTTGGGACTGTCCGGAACAGCAAAATTCTTAAGTCCAACGTTGGTTTTTCTTTCAGACGCAATTATCGCTGTGATTCGCAGCGTTATCATGCCGCTGTTGCTCCTTGCAGGGGTGCTATCAATCCTGAGTGTTATATGCGAAAGAATTAGTTTCGGGAAACTGTTCAAGCAAATACAAAAGAGTATTAAATGGGCTTTGGGCCTTTTGTCTGTAATTTACATTGCAGTAACAAGTGTAGGCGGTTTATGTGCATCCACAGCGGACAGCATTGGACTTCGCACAGCAAAGTACACGCTTGACAAGATTATTCCGGCTGTCGGAGGAATGGTGGCAGGTACAGTTGATTCAGTTCTTGCAGGTGGGTATCTTTTGAAAAACGCAGCGGGAGTAACATCTCTGATCCTACTCGTGGGCTTAGCCGCAAGGCCGATTCTGAAAATTGCCGGCGGGATTATTGCACTCAGAATAGCCTCAGGCATAAGTGGAATGACGGGAGATGATAAAATTCCGAAACTGCTAGAAAATAGTGCCGATTCATTGTCCGGTATTTTCTCTGCCTGTTGTGCGGTGCTCAGCATGGTTTTCATAGCGATCATCGTTATTATTAACACAGGCAGTGCGATGTTCAGGTAAAGGGGGTGTGAAACTTGCTTGAATCTTTTTCAAAAATCGTCGGTACATCAGTTACTGCCGTACTCATGGTGCTTCTGCTGCCCGATTGCAGTACGGCAAAGACATCTGAACGTGTAATCCAGCTCATTATCCTATCCAAAGTGCTGAAACTGATAGTTTTTCCGCTGATTGTAAATATAAGCGGAACGGGGAGGTAAAAAGGTGAAATTTAAGGCAAATCCATTGACTGTTTTGTCTCAAAAAATGGAACAGAACAAGTATATTCGCTATGCAGTTTACCTCAGTGTCGCGGCATGTGCATTGATAATATTTCTTATCTCAAACAATAAAAGGATTGATGTAAAGCATAACAGCAAAGGGGGAAGCACGGATGCTGATAACGTAAATTATTCAAAAAAAAATGATTACTTTTCCCACGACGAGATTGAAAGACGCCTCGAAGACCTGCTTTCGAAGATGGAGGGAGTTGGGAAGGTGAAAGTAATGGTGATGTTCGACGGCAGCAGTGAGCTTGATATAGCTTCAGATGAATCGAGCTCAAAGGGAGATAGTGGCTCTTCATCAAACAAGCAAACGGTTATCATTTCAAATAACGATGATGAAGAACCAATCGTGCTCAGGCACCTCATGCCGAAAATACTCGGCGTTCTCGTAATTGCTGAAGGTGCAGATGATGTCAATGTAAAACTGGATATCATTTCAGCATGCAGTACCGTGCTTGGAATTAAGCAAAGCATTGTTGAAGTTTTCAACATGAACAACAGTGGAATCAATGAATGAATGTGGAGGCATAATATGAACAAAATAAACTTTAAGCTCACAAAAAAAGGGGCGATAGCACTCGGTGTCCTCGTTGTCCTGCTCGCGGGTGCAATTTATCTTAACATCATGATTAACAGAGATGCATCAAATCCAACGGATGCATTGGGTGGAAAACATGCTCCCGAAGAGAGCACAGCTCCCGTTGCAGCAAATGTGTACAGCGAATATTTTGCTGCCTTCAGGAAAGAACGAAACAGCATTCGCGAACAGGAGATAGAGTATCTTAGAGCGATCATTTCTGAAAAAACCTCAGATTCAGAAACAGTTGACAATGCACAAAAGAGACTTATGGAACTTGTAAGCAATATGGAGCAGGAGTTCGCAATAGAAAGCCTCGTTCGTTCAAAGGGATTTCTGGATGTCGCAGTGACCTTCCGAAGCGGGAACGTCAGCGTAATAATCGATGGTGAATCATTATCTGACGAAGAAGTTGCGAGAATACAGGACATAGTCATTAATGAAACCGGCCTTAAGGCTGAAAATATACGGATCTCACTGAATAGCAGCGGAGAGAAGTAAGTAAACAGCGAAGTGCCGTTCAGTGTGTTTACGAACGGCACTCTTTATATACAGTTTGTGCAGGACAGAAATATTTTTTGGGGAAAATTCACCCTTTAACTGTTTACTTTCGGAGGGAAATTTGGTATAATCATGTTGACTAAATGTAAGGAGGCGTTCTCTATGGAAAACGAAAACATGGTCCAAGCGGATGTTGTTGTCAACGACAGCGGTAAAATCACCTTTGCCCCTGATGTTATTGCAACTATTGCATACCTTGCAGCGAGCGAGGTAGAAGGCGTTACTTGCCTTGGCGGAGGCTTTGCTGACAGTCTTACGGGTATTCTTAACAAAAAGAACATGACCCGTGGTGTCAGAGTCGAAGTCGGCAATGAGGAAGCCGCTATTGACGTCAGTATCAACGTCAAATACGGCATGAAGATTCAACCCGTCAGTACAAGCGTCCAGCGTGAAGTCAAGCAGGCGATTGAAACAATGACAGGCCTTCGCGTAGTAGAAGTGAATGTCTACGTTCAGTCGGTTACTTTTGATGAACCGGAAAAGCAGGACAAGGCAGCTGACAAGAAGAAAAGCGAACCCGAGCCCAGAGTCAAGTAATCAAACACATTTCCTCGCAGGCAGCTGTCTGCGGGGAATGGATTTTAAGTAAACAGAATTCGTCAAACCAAGGAGTAACTTATGAGTAGAAACAAGAGAACGAGAGTGTGGCTCGGTGTGTTTTCATGCCTGTTTGCATTGACAATGCTTTTTGCTGCTGCGACAGCTTTTAGAGTAATTCCCGTAAAATCTTCTGAAGCTTTTTTTGGTTTTCTGACTTCGGGTAAAGGTTTTCTGAGATTCTTGACCGGATTCGGGTTTGTTCTCGTTGCATGTTTTACCGTGTATGAAACAGTTATTTCCGCAATAGGAGTGCGTGAAAAGAAGCTTACGATCCCTGTCGAAACGGGTGACGGAAACGGTTCGGTGTCAGTCTCTTCCGAAGCAATAAAGTCAATTGTCAGTAGATGTGTCAATAATTACAGCCAAATCGCTGCTTGTAATTGCACTGTCAGCTATAATGAAACTGACGGTGCGTGGGTGAAGCTCAATATTAGCGTCACTTGTGATGATAACGTTGCTGTGCTTTCAAATGCGGTTCGTGCTGAGATCCTTCGTGAAGTTTTAAAGGTTGCAGGTATTACCTTGCAGGGTGTCAGCATTGTTGTTGATGATACGGTGAAAAATGGCAAAAAAGCTGCTTCTTCTGAAAGGCGGTTGAATTGATGAGCTTGGATGACATTATCAAGTATATAAGGAAACATTCAAGACAATTTGCATACGGCTTAGTAGGGCTTGTATGTGCAATACTTATGCTGACGATTGGATTCTTTCCGACACTGCTGATTATTCTGTTTGTTGCAGGCGGGGTGCTGCTTGCTTGGGCGGTGGACAAGGTTGGCTTTCGCGGCATAATTGAAATAATAAAGCGATTGTTCGGTCGCAAATAATTTTTTGAGGAAATATGAGCAGAAAAACAGCAAGAGAGGTGGCAATGAAGCTCACCTATGAACACATCTTCGGTTGTGACGACACCTATATCGACGTGTTAGAAAAGTCAGACATTATTGAAGAACCATCGTCGGAAGACATAAAGTTTGCAACGGGACTTGTTGCAGGTGTTCAAAACAATATCGAAAAAATTGATGAACTTATCTCAAAAGCACTGCGAGGGTGGACAATTTCGCGTATGCCAAAGGTTGATCTTTCAATTCTTCGCAATGCAGTCTATGAGCTCGTTTTTGATAAGTCAGTCTCAGACGCCATCGTAATCAACGAAGCGGTTGAACTTGCACACGTTTTTTGTGATGAAAAATCTCCGAGGTTTATTAACGGCATTCTCGGCAGCATTTCCAGGGGGAAGGCGGAGGAATCCGTCGCAGTTGAATGACTGCGGCAAACAGCATGGATCAGAAAAGTCTGTTTTTAGGCATTGATACAAGCTGCTACACCAGTTCGGCTGCATGTGTCGGTGCTAATAAAATAACCAGTGATAAAAGAGTTTTGCTCTGCGTTGAAAAAGGCAACAGAGGCTTGCGGCAGAGTGAAGCTCTCTTTCAGCATGTACGAAACCTTGAGAGCGTGGTTGCCGATACGTTACAGAGCATTGACAAAAGGTTCATTCGTGCTGTGGGTGTGAGCATATGTCCAAGCGGTAGAGAAAACAGCTATATGCCTGTTTTTCTTGCGGGGAAAACTGTGGCGAAATCTATTGCAGCTGCACTCGAAGTGCCGGTGTACGAGTTTACGCACCAGCAAGGACATATCCGTGCCGCCCTTTTCGGCAATGAAGAACTTATCGGAACGAATTTTTTTTCATTCCATCTAAGCGGAGGAACGAGTGAACTTATACATGTTTCGCCATCGTTTGAGCTTGAAACGATCGGCGGTTCGTCGGATATAAACGCAGGGCAGCTTGTAGATAGACTTGGCGTAAAGATGGGACTTGCTTTTCCCGCCGGGAAGGGACTTGAAACCCTTGCAGGCTCCTATGACGGAGATGAGTTTGTAAAGCTCCCTTCAAGTGTCAATGGTCTGCATTGTTCATTTTCGGGGATTGAGACCAAGGCCTCAGCACTTATTGATGCAGGAATAGATAAGGCTGAGCTTGCGATAGCTATTTATGACTGCTTGGCAAGAACCCTTTCGAAGTTGATTGTCAATGCAGTGTGCAAATACGGAACAAATGTCTTTTTATTGGCAGGCGGTGTGGCTTCGAGCGATATGCTGAAAAAGCTTCTGCACCGCAGACTTTTGGGTGAAAAAGTCGATGTGCATTTTGCTGAACCAGCATTGTCAAGCGATAACGCTGTTGGAGTTGCGTTGCTTGCTTGTGATGCATACAATTCAGAACGATAAAGAAATTTTAAATTTATTTATGTTTTTTGTTTGGAGGAAACATGGGCGTAATAATTGATGGAAAGAAAATTGCGGCTGAATACCGCGAAAACTGCAAAAAGCGTGCAGCTGTACTCATTGAGAGAGGTATAACTCCAAAACTCGATGTTATCATTGTAGGCGACGACCCTGCATCGCATCAGTATGTAAACAGCAGGGCAACAGATTGCAGTGCCGTCGGCATGCTCAGTACCGTTCATTCGCTTCCGGCTGAAACAAAACAGACTGAGCTGGTGAGTCTCATTGAATCACTAAATAACGATGATACGGTACACGGCATTCTTCTACAGATGCCGTTGCCAAAACACATGAATTCTGATGAGGTCATTTCTCATATCGCAAAAGAGAAAGATGTTGACGGATTTCATTTGCTCAACGTCGGCTCTCTTGTCTCCGGGCGATCCTGCTTCGCTCCCTGCACGCCGAGCAGCGTTATGGCACTTATAAAGAGTACCGGAGTGGATATTTCCGGTAAAAATGCTGTTGTTGTCGGCAGAAGCAATGTTGTCGGTCGACCCGCTGCAATGATGCTTTTGAAAGAAAATGCAACTGTGACAATTTGCCACTCAAGAACGGCTGACCTTGCTGAGCATACAAAAATGGCCGATATTCTTGTGGCTGCCGTCGGCATTCCACGGCTTATTACCGGAAACATGATAAAACCCGGTGCAATTGTCATTGATGCAGGCATCAACAGGGTTGACGGGAAAACGGTTGGTGACGTTGATTTTGAATCTGCGAAGGCAATTGCAGGTTTTATCAGCCCTGTTCCCGGTGGAGTAGGTCCAATGACTAGAACAGTTCTTTTGATGAACGTATTGGAGGCTTGTGAAAGGTTGAATGGCAAAAAGTGAGATCACCGTTACTGTTTCGAGGTTAAACGAATATGTCAGTCAAGTCTTAAAAAAAGACCTTCGTCTTCGTTCGATACGTGTCAGCGGAGAAATTTCAGGTTTTAAATGTCACTATGCTTCGGGGCATCTCTATTTTGTATTAAAGGATGAGCTTGCTTCCATTCGTTGCGTGATGTTTAAAAGCAGTGCAAAGTTTCTCAGATTCGAACCTCAGGACGGCATGAGTGTCATTGTTTCCGGGCAGGCGGCTTTGTACCCGAAGGACGGAGTCTACCAATTCTACGTCTCAGGAATGGTCGAGGATGGAGAGGGTGAACTTTACAGGCAATTTGTTGAAACAAAGCAGAAGCTTGAGGGGGAGGGATTGTTTGAACGAAAACGTACAGTCCCGTTTCTTCCAAGGTGTGTCGGAGTGGTAACAAGTGAATCCGGAGCGGCATTTCACGACATTCACAACGTAATAAAACGACGTTTCCCGAAGATGAACATTGTTTTGGCTCCGGCTTCAGTTCAGGGGAAAGAAGCCCCGGCTGAAATCTCTGCAGGTATAAGGCTTTTAAATTCGCTTGGAATCCCGGACGTCATTATTGTAGGCAGGGGAGGCGGAAGCTTTGAAGAGCTCTCCTGCTTTAATGACGAGGGTCTTGCACGCGTTATTTTTGAAAGCAAAATTCCCATCATCAGTGCAGTTGGGCATGAGACTGACTTCACGATTGCGGATTATGTTTCAGACTTACGAGCACCCACTCCATCTGCGGCAGCAGAATTGAGTGTTCCTGAGTACAAAACGCTCAGTCTCGAAATTTCAGATAGCCTTAGGAATATGAACCTGTCAATTTGTAAGGCTATTGACGCCGCCCGACAGCTCGTAGAATACGATAGAAAATTTATCCGTATTAATGGTCCTCAGTTTTTCATTGGAAGCAGACGTCAGAAGCTCAAAGAACAGTTTTCTGATCTCAGCACCGCAATTAACAGCTCAATTGCGGCATACAGTTCAAAGCTTGAGGCCCTGAGCAGTTCTCTTGCTGCAATGAATCCAATGCATGTGCTTGAAAGAGGCTATGTTGCAGTAATTGATGAAAATGGGAATTACCTCACCAAGGTGAGCGGCATCAAGCCGAATATGGATATCAAGCTTATAATGAATGATGGCATTGTTCTTGCGAGAACAATTGAAGTATGCGAGGAAAACGATGAAAGAAAGCAAAATGACCTTTGAAGAAGCTTCGGCGGAACTGAATAAAATTGTTGATTCGCTTAACGCGGGAAATGCTCCGTTAAATGAAATGGTCTCCCTTTACGAAAAAGGAGTTGAACTTGTTAATTATTGCAGCAAACTGCTTAATGAGTACGATGGGAGAATCGAAAAAGCAATGAGTGCTGCGGATGAAATGGAGGTATTATGAGTTACGCCGAAAGAACAAACAGATATTGTAATGTTATCAATGATGCATTGACAAATGCTATGATAATGCCCTATGTTCCCGAAAAATTGAAAGAGGCCATGACATATTCACTGTCCGCCGGTGGGAAGAGAATTCGTCCGTGCCTTACGATTGGTGTGTGCGACATCATGGGCGGCAACCGTAAAATGGCGATTCGCCTTGCATGTGCAATTGAAATGATTCACACCTATTCGCTGATACATGATGACCTACCATGCATGGACAATGACGATATGCGTCGAGGAATGCCCTCTAATCACAAGGTTTTTGGCGAGGGGCAGGCTATTCTTGCGGGTGACGGTCTGTTGACTTATGCATTTGAATACATGCTTGAGGCAGGATTGACCTTTAATAATGCCGGCTACTACCGTGCCGTTGCCGAGATAGCAAAGCGTGCCGGAGTGACTGGCATGGTTGCGGGGCAGAGCGAGGATTTGCTTTGCGAACAGAATGCCGCACACAATGAAGACAGTCTGATCTATATTCACAAGCACAAAACCGCTGATATGCTCGTTGCAAGCGTTCTGGCGGGTGCGTATTGCGGCAGTCCAACGGATATTCAGCTTAAATGCCTTGAAGAATATGCTGAAAAGATCGGAATTCTTTTTCAGATAACAGATGATATTCTTGACGCTTCGGGAAGCAACGTGCTTGTGGGGAAGACTCTGGGCAAAGACGCTGAGCACAACAAACTGACGTTCGTAACACTTTATGGACTCGATAGAGCAAGGGAGATTGCAAATTCTGTTGCAAAAGAGGCCGAAAGACTTCTCTCCTGTACCTTCGGAGAGAGTTGTGAATATCTCTACGATACAATAGATTTTATTCTCGATAGGATTAATTGAAATGGCATCAGACAACGAACTTAAGCTCTTAAAAGGAATACAATCACCGCAGGATTTGAAAAGTCTGTCGGATGCAGAACTCGATGAACTTACGAGAGAAATTCGAGGTTACATTATTTCAACCGTTTCAAAAACGGGGGGGCACCTTTCCTCAAATCTCGGAATTGTTGAATTGACCATTGCACTTCATCTAGCATTTGACTTTTCTTATGACCGGCTTGTATTCGATGTGGGTCATCAGAGCTATGTACATAAGCTCCTGACGGGAAGAGCTGATGAGTTCAGCACGCTACGCCAAAGAGGCGGGATTTCAGGTTTCCCGAAAACAAATGAGAGTTGTTATGATGCCTTTAATACCGGACATTCAAGCACATCCGTTTCAGCTGCACTTGGTATGCTCCGTGCATTCAGATTGCAGGGAGATACTTCGCGACGTGTTGTTGCTGTACTCGGAGATGGAGCACTGACAGGAGGTCTCGCCTATGAGGCACTTGACGATGCGGGTGAGCAGGAGATACCGCTCATAGTTGTACTGAACGACAATGAAATGTCAATCAGCGGCAATGTTGGGGGAATGAGCTCACACTTATCAAAACTGCGGACAAGCAAGCCATATAAGCGGCTTAAACACAATCTTTCAAGCAGATTAAAAAAAATACCTATCGTAGGCAAGTCGATAAGCAATAGTCTTGAGAGCCTGAAAAACCGCATAAAATATTTTGTGTTGCCAAACGTTATGTTCGAGGAGCTTGGCTTTACCTATATGGGACCTATTGATGGCCATAATATAGAAGATATGGTCAGTATCTTTGAACATGCTAAAAACATAAAGGACAAGCCCATACTTGTCCATGTCATTACAAAAAAAGGTCGTGGCTACGAACCTGCTGAAAATAATCCAGAGAAATATCATGGAGTCGGTAAATTCGATGCGAAAAACGGAGAAACCGTTTCATCAAACAGCAATTCAAAAGAATTTGTGAGTTGTCTGTGTGAACTTGCGGAAAGGGACAGCAGGATTGTTGCGATAACAGCGGCAATGGAATCAGGTACGGGACTTAGAAAATTCCATGAAAAGTTTCCAATGCGTTTTTTCGACGTTGGCATTGCGGAACAGCACGGTGTTACAATGGCTGCCGGCATGGCTGAAGCGGGGCTAAAGCCTGTATTCTGTGTCTATTCGACTTTTTTGCAGAGGGGGTACGATCAGCTTTTGCATGACGTTTGTTTGCAGAAATTGCCGGTTATATTTGGAATTGATAGAGCAGGTCTTGTGGGAGCAGATGGAGAGACACACCAAGGTGTTTATGATATTGCGTATATAAGCACTCTTCCCGATTGTTTTACTCTGCTTTCGCCATCAAGCGTTGAGGAGCTTCACTCAATGCTCCAGCTCGCCGTTTCATTAAACGGACCTGTTGGAATCAGATACAGCCGGGGGTTGCTTCCAAACAGAACGTTGAACTTAAACCAAGAAATTGACGAGTGGGAAGTCGTATATCCCATACAACCCGTCACGGCAGTTTCAACAGGCAGACTTACGCAACGCACAATAGACGTCATATCTTCTTTGTGGGAAGAAGGCATTACGATTGGACTTATAAATGCACGAATTCTTTGCCCATTAGCAGAACCCACTGTCAGCATTCTAAAAAACGTAAACACCGTGATTACAATTGAAGACGGTGTGAGTGATACAGGTTTTGGAGCTCAAGTTGCAAGACTGCTTGCCGGGGAAGAAAGATGTCCCATGGTCGTTAATCTTGGAGTTCCGAATACTCCCATTGAAGCCGGAACGCTTGAGGAGCAAGATGTCGTTTGCGGTTTAACATTTGATGCGATAAAGGAAACTATTTTAAACGCTTTTCATCGGTTTGAGAATGAAAAGCAGTGATTGGAGGTAATTTTGGCTGACAGAGTGGATAGCAAAATGGTTGAACTCGGTCTTGTTCAGAGCAGAGAGCGTGCCAAGGCACTCATTATGGAGGGCGTTGTATTGCTTGACGGTGTTCCCGTGCAAAAACCGAGTGACAGTTTTTGTGAAGGTCAGCAGCTGACGATAAAAGAGAATCCAATTCCGTTCGTCAGCCGCGGCGGATTGAAACTGCTTAAAGCGATAGAGAAATATTCGGTTGATGTTTCAAATAAGGTCTGTATCGATGTCGGTGCTTCAACGGGTGGTTTTACTGACTGCATGCTAATGCATGGGGCGAAAAAAGTTTTCGCAGTGGATGTCGGCTATGGTCAACTTGATTGGAAGCTTAGAAATGATGAAAGAGTCATCTGTATGGAAAGGCATAATGCAAGGCTTATGACTCCGGATTGGTTTGATGAACAACCGGAATTTGCAAGTGTCGATGTTTCATTTATTTCAATAAAGCTTATCCTTCCAAGATTGGAAGAATGCCTGTGTGACAATGGAGAAGCCGTTGTTCTTGTAAAACCTCAGTTTGAAGCTGGCAGGGGTAAAGTAGGAAAAAACGGTGTTGTTCGCGATCCAAAAACGCATACACAGGTGTTGCTTGACGCGGCAGGTGTTGCAATTTCGAATGGTTTCGAGATTATCAACGTTGATTTTTCACCGATAACGGGGCCGAAGGGCAATATAGAATTTTTGCTTCACATCAGAAAAGGAGGTGACAATTATTCCAATATTCTTGGTGACGCTGTTGAAAAGCAAATAACCAATGTTATCAGATCGGCACACGAAGAACTTGACTGATAGAAATGGAGGGAAACAGATGCTTGATAAAAATGGCAAACGCATTCTTTTTTATGTGAATATGACCAAACCGAATGCTGAGTCTGTACTGAGCAAAGCAGAATCCATCGCTGAAAGGACAGGTTTTGCATGGACTTGCTATGAGTCGCCTGCCGAACTGTTTCTCGATGCCGATTTGAATGAAGTTTGCTGCATAGTCACTATCGGAGGCGATGGAACGATTCTTCGTCTTGCAGCACACTCCCTTAGCAACGGTCAGGATGTGTCTGTGCCCATTCTCGGGCTTAATCTCGGCAAGGTGGGCTTTTTCAACGAAATAGGCATAGAAGAATTTGAATCCGCACTCGCTGCTTTATGCAGTGGAAGATACGAAATTGAGACAAAGTCGACGCTGCATTGCAGCATTGATAACGGAATGGAGTTTTCTTGTCTCAACGATTTTCTTGTATTCAAAAACGGGTTTTCATCAATTGCCCATATGCGTGCTGCAATTGATGGATTCGATATTGGCTTGATAAGAGGCGATGGGCTTATTGTCAGTACAGCAGCAGGTTCAACAGGGTACTCGATTTCTGCGGGCGGTCCTGTTGTTGCACCAAATCTCGATGTCATACTGGTCACACCAATCTGTCCGCATTCATTAACAAGTCGGCCTGTCGTTGCCTCTTTTGACTCCACTGTCAGCATAACTGTGCTGAGCGAATGCTTTATGAGTGGTGACGGTATTCAACTCGTTACTTTGAAAGAAAACACGACCCTGACTGTGACAAAGTCTGAAAATAAAGTCCGTTTTATTCGATTCAGTGAACGTAATGTGTTTAAGCTTATAAGGGAAAAGTTGACTTGATTCACAGACCTTCGTTAATCATACGTTAAGAGGAAAAAATGCTGGATAGATTGATTATTAACAATATAGCTTTAATAGACCGGTTGGACATTGAGCTTTCAAGCGGTTTCCACGTTTTAACAGGCGAAACAGGTGCCGGTAAGTCGATAATAATCGACAGCGTAAATCTTGTTCTCGGAGAACGTGGAAGTAAGGAGCTTATTTCAACCGGGAAACAAAAAGCTAGAGTTGAAGCCGTTTTTTCATATGATGCAAGCTCTGCTGTCAACGACCTTCTCGAGCAATTTGGGCTTCCTTCGGAGGATGATACACTGTTTGTCATGCGTGAGATAACTGCATCAGGTAAAAGTCTATGTAGAATAAACGGTGAAATAGTAACGCTCAGCACACTACGTTCCGTCACCGAGCGTCTCGTTGATGTACACGGGCAACACGCACACCAGTCACTACTTCATCCGAAATATCATATCGACATGATCGATGATTTTCGTTCGGAGCAGATTTTACCGTTGCGTCACAAACTCGCCGCCCTGTGTAAACACCGATCAGAGATTGTTGAAAGACTCAATTCAGGGTTTGTGTCGGAAGCTGAACGTGAAAGAAGAATCGATATACTCTCATTTCAAATAAACGAAATAGAGAATGCACACCTGTCTTCTTCAGAAGAAAGGGAGCTTAATGATGAATTGCGACTGCTTGCCAATGCAGAAAAAATCAGTGTTTCTCTTGAAAATGGAAACACTCTTGTTTCGGGAGAAAACGGAGCGTTGGCTTATCTCGGAAAAGCAACTGACTGTCTATCAAAAATTGCTGAGTTTTCTGAGCAGTATAATGAAGTCTACCAACGCATTAATGAGCTTTACTACGAAATTGAAGATATTTCGTATCGAATTCGTGATTTGAATTATGAGTTTGAGTATTCGCCCGAGAGATTGGACGAGGTAGAGACAAGGCTTGATTTCATAAATTCCATAAAACGGAAATACGGAGGAACGGTCGAAGCAGCAATTGAATTTATGAATGAAGCAAGGAAGGAGCTTTCCGATTTGCTTGGCTCCGATGAAATCAGGAACAAGTTGATTGAAGAAAAAAAAGAACTTGAAAACGATTACCAATCTGTTGAGACGAAGCTTTCGGAGCTGCGTCATGAAGCCGCAGAGGAGCTTTCCACGCTTGTCACAGGTCAGCTTCGTGAGCTTGGCATGAAGGCAGCGACGTTCTCCACTGAGTTTGTTCGCAGTGAAAACCAATTTCTGAAAAACGGAAACGATAATGTTGAGTTTATGCTTACGACAAATGCCGGCGAACCTTGCAAGCCTTTGTCAAAGGTCGCCTCTGGCGGTGAGATTTCAAGAATAATGCTAGCAATAAAAACTGTCTGTGCTGATTCAGATGAGGTGCCGACACTTATTTTCGATGAGGTTGATACGGGCATAAGCGGAGGAACTGCATTGAAAGTCGGCGAAAAGATGGTAGCAATTGCCGAAAAACATCAAGTGATTTCGATAACACATCTGCCTCAAATCGCTGCATTTGCAGACCGCCACATGCTCGTGGAAAAGCATACTGAAGATAACAAAACGTTTACTACGATACGCTCCTTAAACGATGCCGAAAGAAGGGTTGAACTCGCAAGGATAATGGGGGCGGTTAATGCTGATGAATCCGCTGTCAGGTATGCTGATGAGTTAATTTTGAATGCCGAGAAGCTCAAGCACTCAATTTGAAACTAAATTAAATTGAATAGTCGTTCATCCATACGGAAAAGCTATACTCGAATTTTGTTTTGAGTAACGGAGGGAAAGGATGAGTGACACTGAAAAAAAGAAAATCAAATATAGCACGAGAATCGTTGGAATTATCCTTTCGATTCTCGTTTGCGTTTTCAACTTCACGCCGTATATGGTAAGGATAAGGCAACTACCGACCGCGATCTTTACTGACAGCGAAGAAATATTCGAAGAATACAGCGAGAAGGCCGGTATTTTGCTCACTGCAGCTTCTGACTCCGAAACACTTGGCAACAGGAGAATCTCAATAAAGCTTTTCAATCTCATTGAACTTCGCAGTCTATGTGTATACGTCGGCGAAAGAGGTGAAGTTCACCCATGTGGCGAAGCCATTGGAATATCCATCAGAACAAAAGGTGTCCTTATCGTCGGCAATGGAAGCTTTATCAATATTGACGGCAAAAAGTGCAGTCCTTCAGCAGAATGCGGACTGCATCCGGGAGATGTTATTCTGTCAGTGAATCACATCCCGGTCAACACAGCAGAAGAGCTTCAAGGGCAAATTAACAATTCTAACTCAGCTTTATTATCGATTGAGAGAAACGGTAAAAGTTTAAGCATGGAAATAACACCTGAATTTGCACCCGACGGAAGCAAAAAAATCGGTGCTTGGGTTCGTGACAGCACAGTGGGCATTGGCACGTTATCCTTTGTTGACTATAGCAGCGGAAAACTTGCTGCACTTGGTCATGCAATTATTGACTCCGACACTGGTAAAATGATAACCGTTCGGACCGGCAAAATGGTCGAAGCGAAAATTCTTGGAATCAAAAAGGGCAGATCCGGGGTACCCGGAGAATTGCAAGGAACTTTTGCTTCATCGAGCAAGCTCCTCGGCAGTATAGAAAGAAACAGTGAGATATGTATTTTTGGTACAGTCGATGAAGAATTTAAAAATGTTTGTACCGATGTACTGCCTGTGGCTTTTCCAGATGAAGTGAAGAAAGGGACAGCGTTTATTCTTTCAGGGGTTAACGAGGGAAAAATCGAAAAATATTCATGCAGAATTATTAAGACGGTTAACCAATCTGAAGCAAATTCAAAGGGGATGGTAATCGAAATTACAGACGATAGGCTGCTTGAATCAACCGGAGGAATTGTTCAAGGTATGAGCGGAAGCCCGATAATTCAGGATGGCAAGGTTGTCGGGGTTGTGACACATGTTTTTATAAATGACCCCTCCAAAGGGTATGGGGTGTATGCTTTCTGGATGTATGAGCTCATCAACAACAAAAAATAGAAGCGTCCTCTTTCGTCGTATGATGTCTGCGGCGAAAATTTTTTCGTTGAAATACTCGGGATTTGTGCTATAATGTATTGTGGTGGATTGCGAAAGCGGAGATTCGCTTCGTTGTTCATACTAAAAAAACACCCAACTTAGCTTTGACTTGCATTAAATGGGTGTGGATCGGAGTTATCATGGCTATTCGTAAAATCTTTACGGAAGACGCAGAGTGCCTGTACAAAGTTTGCAGGCCTGTAGATAAATTTGACTCAAAGCTACATGCACTGCTTGATGATATGGCTGACACAATGTATCACGCAGAGGGGGCCGGTCTTGCGGCACCCCAGCTTGGAATTCTCCGCAGGATATTCGTCCTCGATTGCGGCGACGGACTAATTGAAGCAATCAACCCTGAAATTATCTCGACATCGGGGGAGCAGGGCGACTTGGAGGCCTGTTTGTCTTTCCCTGGCAAAGCAGGCTACGTCGTACGTCCGAACAAAGTTGTCATGCGTGCTTACGACAGGGACGGCAGTCTTGTTGAATACACCGGCGAGGGCTTCACTGCGAGAGCAATGATTCATGAATACGACCACCTTGATGGTCATGTCTACACTGAAAAAGTCACCGAAGCACCAGAAGGCTTCGACAAGAAGTAATCTTTGATTAATTTGAAAGGAACTCTGCCTCTGTGAAAATTGCTTTTCTTGGTACCCCGGCGTTTGCGGTGCCGTCACTCAAGATGCTTATTGACCATGGACATGATATAACTGTTTTTACCCAACCCGATCGTCCGAAAGATCGCGGGCACGGTATTGCCATGCCTGAAGTTAAGATAGTCGCTCTTGAAAATAGCATTAAAGTGTATCAGTTTGAGAGGGTTCGTGACGATGAAGGCAGCTCGGTCCTCGAGCAACTTGCTCCGGATCTCATGATTACCGCTGCATTTGGACAGTTACTTTCGAAAAGAAACTTAGATTCAGCAAAATATGGCTGTATAAACGTTCATGGTAGTTTATTGCCGAAATATCGCGGAGCAGCTCCAATACAATGGGCGATAATAAATGGCGAACGAATTACCGGGGTAACGACAATGCTGACGGATATAGGCATGGACACAGGGGACATGCTCCTCAAAAGAGAGGTCGAGATCGGAACAAGTGAAACTTATGGCGAGCTGTACACGAGGTTATCAATTATCGGGGCCGAGCTTTTGGCTGAGACTATTCATAAGCTCACATCAGGTACCCTTACAAGAACGCCGCAGGATAACAGCACCGCAACAAAATGCTCTATGATAAAACCTGAGCATACGCTCGTCGATTTTTCAAAAACTGCTGAGCAAATTCATAATCTTGTCCGCGGTTTGAATCCTTCACCCTGTGCTTATGCAATCCTTGGAGAACAGCGCGTCAAACTGTTTGAAACATCCTTGACCGACAGCAGGGAGAAAAATATCTCCGCCGAATACAGCGACGCACAATTTGGCGAGTGTGTCATTGCATCGCCGAAGCATGGACTATTTGTCAAAACCGGTGACAGATTGATTGAAATTAAGCAGCTTCAATTCCCGGGTTCAAAAAAAATGGACGCTAAGGCGGCGTTAAATTCGAAAAAACTGAAAGGCATGGTATTTAACCATTGAATGATCGACGGATAGCATACAACATCTTCATTAATGTTGTTGAAAAAGGAGCATACATCAACCTTGCTCTCAAAGAGGGGCTTTATGGTGCAGATTCTTCAACTGCATCTTCGATAACTGCTCTGGTTTACACGGCTGTCGAAAATTTAAATTACTGTGATTTCATCATAAAAAATTACGCTAAAGGCAGACTTCATAAACAGATAAGGAATATTTTGAGACTCGGTATTGCAGAACTTTTGTTCATGCACACTCCTGTATATGCAGTTTGCAATGAGAGTGTTGAATTGACAAAAAAAATCGGGAAGACTTCCTTGTCCGGTTTTGTCAATGGAGTCCTTCGTAAAGTTGACCGTGATAGGGAAAATCTTCCTGCTCTTCCCGGCGAGCCGAGAGAATATTTAAATATAAAGTATGGCCTGCCGTTATTTCTTGCTGACGAATATCTTGCTGAGTACGGGCTTGAATTTACAGAAAGCATGCTCTGTTCCCATCACAAATTTATGACAATCCGGACTCAATACCCGTTTTCAACCGATAGTTTTCTCTCTGCGGACTTTGAAAAAATGGATCCTATTTTTGTCGGCAAAACTATGGCTGTCGGTAAAATCGTTTCGGACGCAGTCAAGATCGACACAGGATTTGATGTACGCAAGTCAAAACTATTTAACGAGGGACACATTACCGTGCAAGGCGAAAGTGCCATGTTAGTATGCAAAATTTGCGGCGTTGCACCTGGAATGAAAGTACTCGATGCCTGTTCAGCACCGGGAGGCAAATCGGCATATCTCTCATCGCTGATGAAGGGTAACGGAGAAATTGTCGCTTGTGATGTCCATGATACTCGTATTGAATTAACTCGAGCGACCCTTGAAAGGCTGCATGTGCACAATGCAAAATGTATTCCCATGGATGCCGCTGAATACTGTGAACAGTTTGCCGATGCATTTGACGTTGTCTTAGTTGATGCACCGTGTTCGGGCTTCGGTGTAAGTTCAAAGCCTGATACATTCATCAACAGGAGCAGCGATTCGATTAATGAAATTGCGGCACTGCAATACAGAATTATTAGTAATTGCAGCAAATATGTGAAGCCCGGAGGCACTTTAGTCTATTCGACGTGCACCATTTCCAAAAGAGAAAATGAATGTGTCGTCAAAAAATTTTGTGAACAGCATAAAGAATACGAGATGTATCCTTTCACTGATGCTTTACCTGCGTACCTCCGTGAACGTGCTGAGAACGGAATGCTTCAGCTTTTTCCAAATACAGACGGAGCTGACGGATTCTTTATCGCAAGGTTTAAACGTAATAAACAGGAAGAATAATTAGCATGGAACTTTCCTCAATGACAATTGATGAATTGCAGGTCCTTCTTGCAAACATGAACGAGCCAAAATTTCGCTCAAAGCAAATAATGCAATGGCTCTCAAGAGGTGTTTCTCCGGAGGCAATGTTAAACATCCCCAAATCACTGCGCGAAAAGCTTAACAACATTCCATTTGGTGGTGCGAAAATAATCGATGTTCGCCATTCCCGACGTGATGAAACCGCGAAAATGCTCTACAAGCTGGAAGATGGCAATATCGTTGAAGGCGTCCTAATGAAATATTCCTACGGTAACACTCTGTGTATATCAACGCAGGCAGGATGCCGGATGGGTTGTGCCTTCTGTGCATCGACGCTGAACGGTCGTGTCCGGAACCTGACAGCAGGGGAGATGCTGTCAGAAGTTACGACTGTTGAAAAGCTTTTCCCGCCGGATGATGAAAAGAAACGAACCGTCACGAATATCGTAATGATGGGCTGTGGCGAACCGCTTGACAATTACGATAATACACTGCGGTTTTTAAAACGTGCAACGGCCGCTGACGGACTTGGAATAAGTCCAAGAAATATTTCACTTTCGACCTGCGGTCTTGTTCCTGAAATTTACCGTTTTACTGATGAAGCACCGCACGTCACCCTCTGTATTTCGCTTCATGCACCCAATGATGAAATTCGAGATAAGCTAATGCCGATTAACCACAGATATAAGCTTCACGAATTAATTCCGGCAGCAAAACACTATGCAGATGTTACTGGCAGAAGGATTATTTTTGAATACGCTCTTGTTGAAGGTGTAAATTCATCAGAAGCATGTGCGAAAGAGCTTGCCGGGCTTCTCAAAGGCATTAACTGTCACTGCAACCTTATTCCACTGAATTCTGTTAAAGAGCGAAATCTCAATGGCGTAACAAGGAAGTATGCTTATAAGTTTGCAGAATGGCTTGAAGGCATGCATATTTCCGCAACAGTCCGACGTGAGCTTGGCACTGATATCGACGGAGCATGCGGTCAGCTCAGAAACAAATATTCCATGACAAAGGAGATGAACGCCGATGAAGTATGCCTATCGAACTGAAATAGGAATCCGTGAGTCAAATCAGGACAGCCTGTTCGTTCCGGGTAAAGAGTTTGAAGGACCAGGCATATACACTCCAATCATTATCGTTGCCGATGGCATGGGCGGACACCGTGCGGGCAATATTGCGAGTCTTTTAGCCGTTAATTCGATTCAAAGCTATATTGAACTTCATGACGAAGAAAATAAACGTGAACTTTTGCAGCACGCTATCAATTACGCAAATAAAGAGGTCTTTATTGCATCAAAAGAAGATGTTGATTGTTTTGGAATGGGCACAACGGCGGTCATGGCATATGTTGAAGATAATTTCTTCAGTTTTGCCAATGTCGGCGACAGCAGACTTTACCTAATGAGCAACGGCGAGCTGCGGCAGCTGTCACGTGACCATTCCTTCGTTGAAGAACTGTTCGAACAGGGTGTTATTACTCGAGAACAAGCGGATGTCCACCCCCAGCGACATATTCTGACGCGTGCAATCGGTGTTGCACAGTATGTTAAGGCAGACACCGCTATGCGTTCATGGCAGACTGGGGATTTGATTATGCTTTGCAGTGATGGACTCCATGGCAGCGTCTCACTTACCGAGATGAGTGAAATCTTAAAAAAAGCTCAAGATCTTACTGATGCTTGCGATAAACTTGTTGGAGCTGCACTTGCAAACGGTTCGCGCGACAATATCACTGTCGTTCTTGCTGAAAATGACGGAGGTATCGCCGAATGAATATTGGAACTATAGTGGATGAACGCTACAGGATTGACGAGGAACTCGGAACCGGCGGTATGGCTACTGTCTACAAAGCCTTTGATACTGTTGATAAGAAATTTGTCGCATTAAAAGTGATAAAAAAGGAATTCTGCGTCAAACCAAACTATGTTCGAAGGTTCGAGCATGAAGCAACCGCAGTACTGAATCTTCATAATAAAAACATTGCGGAAGCGTATGCTTTCGGTAATTATGAAGGACAAAGTTATATTATTCTTGAATACGTCCATGGCAGCACGCTTAAAGATTCAATACGCGAACATGGTGCCGTCAGTCCGAAGGTTGCTGTAAAAATTGCATGCAGCATACTCGATGCACTTGAATGTGCTCATAACGCAGGCTACATACACCGCGATGTCAAGCCGCAAAATGTTCTGATTTCAGAAGATAAAACAGTTAAATTGACGGACTTTGGTATTGTAAAGGATGCTGAATCTTCAACTCGTACCTATGACGGTCAGGATATTGTCGGCTCTGTTCATTACATCTCGCCTGAACAAGCAAAGGGAGAACTTGTAAGCAATAAATCCGATTTGTATTCGGTTGGAATAATCCTTTATGAAATGCTCATCGGGGAACCTCCGTTTGACGGAGACAATGCTGTTCAGATTGCCTTAAGGCATGTAAATGAACGAATTGCTCCGCCAATGGAGCTAAACCCTGCAATACCGCCTGCTTTAAGCGATGTGATAGTTAAATCAACGGCGAAATCTCCAGAGGACAGATATGCTTCCGCTGCTGAAATGAAACAGGCTCTTATTCGCACCCTGTCGCACCCAAACAAACGAATAAAATCCGTAGAAACTATTTACGTCGAGAATAAAGACCATGGAGACGGCAAAGCACGCGTTTGGCATATCATACTTCCTGTTACAATTGCGGTTGCAGTGGTAGTAGGAATAATCATCCTGTGGTATTTTCTTATGTTTAAAGAGGCCAACAATGAAAAAATGACAACCGTCCCAAATCTTCTCGGCAAAACAGAAAAGAACGCAATGGAACTGGCAAAAAACCGTGAATTTGAACTTGTAATTATGGGTTCGACACCTTCAGACGAATACCCGGCAGGACAAGTATGCTGGCAATCCATTCCGGCGGGGACAAATAAAGAAAAAAATACAGTCATAAACGTAAAAATCAGCTCCGGCAGTGAGACTTTTGAGATGATAAATATTCTTGGAATGACGATAGAAGGGGCAAATAGAGAACTGGCAAAAATCGGAATGTATATCGAATCGGTCACCTATTCTCAAAGTGATGCTGAACCTGGTACAATCATCAGACAATCTATCGAAGTTGGAAATGAGGCAATCGAGGGCGATGGAATTGCGGTTGAAGTCAGTGGGATATATGGTGTCACACCCCTTGCAATGCCAAACCTTTCGGAGGCAGGAACCCTTAAGGACGCATTTAATCTGATGAAATTGTACGAGCTCACAAATTACAGGATTATCTACGTTGATAAACCACTTGGATCGACTGTTGGAGCCGTGGTTTCTCAGACTCCGGCTGCGAAATCTCAAGTTGTTCCGTCGCAGACATATGTTGAGCTCTATGTCTACTGCGATTTCACAGATGCACCGACGGCTGAATTTAAAAACATATTGGTGCTGAAGGAGAACAAGACGCATATCACTGTTGCTCTTGAATCGGAACTCGGTGAAGTTGTCTTGTATCAAACCATTCTTAATTCGGGAGAAAACACACTCGAATTCACAGCGTCGTATATCGAGGCAGGTGAATATACCTGCGTAATTTATGCTAACGATACTGAAATTATTCGATTCAACAAAGTTTTTTCAAAATAGGAGGCACGGTTGGAAAATCAAAATCTAACAGGCGTGATCGTTAAAGGCGTCGGTGGATTCTATACGGTTTTGTCAGGAAAACGGAGCTATGTTTGCAAAGCACGAGGCCTTTTCAGAAAACAGAGCAAGACCCCTATAGTTGGCGACCGCGTTGAGTTTGCATTAAATGCAAACGACTCAAACGGGTATCTCCTTAAAATACTCGAACGCAAAAACGAACTTGTCCGTCCTGCCGTTGCAAACATAGACATGCTGCTGATAGTTGTTTCAGCAACAAAACCGGCTGCTGACCTTTTATTGGTTGATAAGCTTTTGCTTTGCTGCGAAAAATTGTGTATCACGCCATGCATAGTTATAAACAAATGTGATGAGGCGAGTGATGTGGAAATCAATTCCATCTACAATGAATACAAACTGACAGGGTATCCGATTCATTGTGTCTCTGCAAAATCCGGGCTGGGACTTGACACGCTCCGCAGTGAAGTTTGTGGTGCTGTCGTTTGTTTTGCAGGCCAATCGGCAGTCGGAAAGTCATCGCTGCTCAATGCTCTTTTCCCGGGATTAGAACTTCAAGTCGGTGAACTTTCTCGGAAAACAGAGCGGGGAAGGCACACGACACGACATGCGGAGCTAATTCCGACAAGCGGAGGTGGAGCAGTGCTTGATACTCCCGGTTTCAGTCTTATTGAAAGTATCAACTGTGAACCGGAAGAAATAAAAAATCTCTATCCTGAACTTCGGCGTCATGAATTTGAATGCAGGTTTTCAGGCTGTCTGCACGTGACAGAGCCGGGCTGTGTCGTTAAGCACGATATTCTCGGCAAGGATTTCAATAACAACAGATATTTAAGATACGTTCGTTTGGTAAACGAAGCAATTGAACTCAGGAGGCATAAATATGACTAAAATAGCACCGTCAATTCTCTCGGCTGATTTTGGAGAACTTGGTAAAGTCGTCGAAAATCTTAAATCATGGGGGGCAGATTATGTTCACCTTGATGTTATGGATGGGGCATTTGTGCCGAATATAACGTTCGGAGCACCTATGTGCAAAGCATTAAGACAACATTCAGATCTGGTCTTTGATGCACATCTGATGGTTGATAACCCCTCGAAGTGGATCCAGGCATTTAAAGATGCGGGGGCTGACATAGTTACAATTCATGTTGAAGCGGATAACCATGCCCACAGAACTCTTCAACTCATTCGTTCGCTAGGAATGAAAGCAGGAATTGCTCTCAACCCTGCTACATCTCCGTCAAGCATTGAATACCTTCTCGAAAGCTGCGATATGATACTTGTTATGACAGTTAATCCCGGCTTTGGAGGGCAGAAATTCATTAAGGAAGCCGCAAAGAAGATTGCTGTAATAAGAAAAATGCTGGATGACCGCGGTCTATTTAACGTTGATATAGAAGTTGATGGCGGTGTGAATCCTGAAACGGCGAAGCTCTGTCGTGATAACGGCGCGAATGTTCTCGTTGCAGGAAACAGTGTCTTTTCAGCAGAAGACCCTGCAAAGATGATCTGCGAGCTGAGGGGGTAAAATGGCAAGACGCACTCCACCGCCCGAAGCGGCACATGAAAAACAAATATTTATCAAGAGCATGGATGATGTTATGCATCAATCCATGCTCCCTTATGCAGAGCATGTTATACTCGAAAGAGCTTTGCCTAGAGTTGAGGACGGATTGAAGCCGGTTCAACGCCGCATTCTCTATACGATGATGGAGCTGTCGCTTACTCCCGATAAGCCTCACAGAAAATCTGCCCGTATCGTTGGTGACTGTCTTGGTAAGTATCATCCTCACGGCGACAGCTCGGTCTATGATGCAATGGTGCGTATGGCTCAGGATTTCAACATGCGTCTGCCTCTAATTGACGGTCACGGCAACTTCGGAAGCATGGACGGCGACTCCGCCGCTGCGATGCGATACACTGAGGCAAGAATGACGCCTGCTGCAATGCAGTTGCTCAGGGATATTGACAAAGACACTGTAAAATTCAGTTTAAATTTTGACGACACCCTAAAAGAACCTGACCTTATTCCGGGCAGGTTTCCAAACCTGCTTATAAACGGTTCAAACGGCATTGCCGTCGGCCTTACAACCTCGATTCCTCCGCACAACCCGACAGAAGCAATAAATGCAGTCATTGCAAAAATAAAAAAACCGGATATAAGTCTTGATGAGCTGATGGAAATTTTGCCGTGCCCGGATTTTCCAACAGGCGGATATCTTCTCAACTCACCAGAGATACGCTCGGGCTACGAAACCGGCAGAGGAAAACTCATTAATCGAGCAAAGACTCATTTCGAGACGCTAAAAAACGGGAAAACAAATATCGTTATTACCGAATTCCCGTATCAAGTAAATAAGGCAGCAGCACTCGAAAAAATCCTGTCTCTTACTCAACAGAAAAAGACCCTGTTTAGTGGTATAAGTGATATAAGAGATGAATCTGACAGATCCGGCATTCGTGCGGTAATTGAAATAAAAAAAGATTTTGATGCTCAAAAAGTATTGAATTCGCTTTTCAAATATTCAGACCTTCAGAAAACCGTGAGCGTTATAATGGTTGCAATTGCGGACGGCAAACCAAAAATGCTCAGTTTGATCGAACTCATCGACTACTATATAAAACACCAGGAAACAGTCGTTTCTAGACGCTGCAAGTGTGAGCTTGAACAGTTGGAAAAGCGTGCTCACGTTTTGCAGGGTCTGATGATCGCATTGCTGAACATTGATGAAGTCATCGCCCTTATCCGTGCTTCAAAGTCACCTAAGGTTGCGAAACAGGGGTTGATTGAGCGGTTTGAGCTTACTGCTATGCAGGCTGATGCCATTCTGGATCTGCGGTTGCAGAGACTGACGAACCTTGAACAGCTTGAGATCGAAAAAGAGTTTAATAATGCAGAAAAACGGATAAAGCAGTTAAATGCGATTCTTTCATCCAAGTCAAAACTCGATGATTTAATTATTGATGAGCTTGAGGAAGTTCGCTCACTGTTTGATAACAAACGTAGGACGGTCCTGATTGATGCCGAAACGTTCGTTGAAGCTGACCTTGATGAAATTCCTGTTGCTGAGCCTGCGACTGTCTTCATTATGCGTGACAATAAGCTTAGAAGAATGAATCCCAAGCACGCCACGACCGAATTCATTGCCCAGGAACAACCTGAATACGTGTTCAATACCGACAGCAATGGGATTATCAAATTATTTACCAACCTTGGTTTCTGTCTTACGATGTCCGTTGCCGACATTCCGGAATCAAAGCCATCTGCAAAACCTACCAACCTTGCTTCGATCATCCAGCTTGAAAAAGGAGAGGCTGTTCTTTCCGCTTTCTGTCGGGACTTTTCATGCGGGAAACTCTTCTTCTATACGAAAAACGGTCTCGTAAAATGCACTGAAGCGACAGATTATACTACAAAGACAAAACGAATTGCCGCAATAAACATCAAAGGCGATGACGGGCTGCTCAATATTGAATTCATTGATACATCGGCGGACGATATTCTCCTCATAACAAAAAATGCAATGAGCATACGTTTTAAAGATGATACCATACCCGTGACGGGTCGAGCCAGCTCAGGCGTTAAAGGAATCAAGCTCGACGATGGAGATGAAGTTGTCTTCGCACTGCACGTAGGTGATGAGGGCGAAATATTGACTGTGACTGACCGTGGATATATGAAACGTAGTTTTGCGTTTGACCATGATGAGCAGGGACGCAACGGAAAGGGATTGCAATGCTTTGGCTTAAAAAAGAACGGATCAAATGGGACAAGAATTGCCTGTGCAATGCACATCAAGGAGCCGATTGATCTCTTGGCCGTTCAGGTTCATGGTGAAGAAACCCCGTTCAATTCTGAAGAAGTTCGAATTGAGCCTCGTGCGGGGCGTGGCCAGCCGATGGTCATGGTGCTCATGGATAATACCGTTTCCAAAGTTACAAAAAAATAACGGTAGTGGGGCTGTTGCAAAATCAAGTCATATTTGCAGCAGCACCCTTCTTTTTTAAGGAGGGCAATCCGGGGAGTGCCGAA
>CAKTYT010000002.1 GCA_934633695.1 uncultured Clostridia bacterium
TATACACGAAAGCAGCAAACCGGACAACCCTTCTTGAGTTGCCCGGTTTTGTTTTGGGGACTAATGCAACAGCCCCTGTGCTTGCTATTCTCTGTTCTTCATAATAGCAAGCGCTATTTCCCGAATGGAAATTGGCGGCAACCGCCGCCGTGTCTGCCAAAAAGCGAAACGGACGGGCGCTGTCAATGGCGGCGCCGCCGTTCATCTTGACCATTGACGGCGGACGACGGTTTTGCTACACGGATTCAGAAAACAAATGCTATGATAAAACTAAGAGGACAGCAAAATGAAAATTGCAGCAATGACCACAGAAGATATTCGGAGTGTGCTTCCCATATACATCAATTACTACAACAAGCACGAAGGAGGTTGTTGGACGGCAGAAACTGCCCAGCGCCGTATTTCACAGGTAGTAACGATAAACGATTCTTATTCCTTGATAATGCGTGACGATGAAGACAATGCCGTTGGTTTTGCAATGGGATATTTCAAACAATATGATGATATTGTTGGTTACACCTTGGAGGAAATCATCATCGCATACGAGCATCAGCATAAAGGGCTTGGTACACTCCTTTTGAAAGAACTTGAAAATCGTGTTAGAGAAAAAGGAGCAGCCTGCGTTGAACTTCAAGCTGTTAAGGACGATTTGCACGAGCAGTATTATGGCAAAGCGGGTTATAGAGATGCAGTGAATTTTGTAATGAAAGTTAAATGGTTTGAATGAAACAAATTGAAGCGAAGGAGGTTGACGATATGACCCCAAAAAGCAAAATGACCGATATGCCCGATGAACATGACAACGATGTGATCGAGCTGACCGAGGACGAGCTGAAAGAGATTTTAGCGGACGAGGACTTTGATGCAGACGAAGAAGCTGCGCCTATCCCCGAATACCATTTCACGAACCCCGATCCCTACGCCAAAGCCGAGCCTCGCCCTGCCGATGCTCCCAAGCGTGACTTTTCCTTTGACGAAAACGGCAACATCGTTGTGAAAAATCCGTCCGCCTTTTGGCTGCCCGATGTTAAAATCGTGGAGGAACACGGCGGCACGGAATACACCGTGACCGGCAGCTACAAGGGAACGGAAACCCTCGACAAGAAGCTCAGACGCATCATGGTACAGAACGCCGCCGATGATAGAAACGGTATCACGGAGGACGCCGATGAGTAACGACGTTTCTCTTGATATAAACCAAAAATCCAATCCTGTTCAGACAGTTGCCCCACCGAAGGAGGACAACAATATGTTAAGGGCAACCGACAAAATCACAGCGCTTTATTGCAGACTGTCCGTGGAGGACACCAAAGAAAAAGGCGGCAAGGATGACCCGTCGAACTCCATCCAGCATCAGCAGATCATGTTAATGGAGTATGCAAAATCTCAGCACTTTCCGAACCCGACGTTCTTTATTGATGACGGGTACAGCGGCGTGGATTTTTCCAACCGCCCCGGTTTTCAGAAGATGCTTGCGGAAATTGAAGCCGGTCATGTGGAAGTGGTGATTACGAAAGACCTTTCAAGACTCGGTCGTAATTCCTCGCTGACAGGGCTTTATATCAACTACACGTTTCCTCAGTACGGCGTGCGGTATATTGCCATCAACGACCACTTCGACACCATTGACCCCAACAGCACCGACAGCGACATGGCAGGCATTAAGAACTGGTTCAATGAGTGGTATTCCAAGGATACCAGCCGCAAAATCCGTGCCGTCAACAAGGCAAAGGGGGAGCGTGGAGAGCGCTTGACCACCAACGTTCCCTACGGCTATAAGCGTGACTCTGACGATCCTAAGAAGTGGGTGATTGACGAGGAAGCTGCACAGGTCGTGAAGCGGATCTTTGCGCTCTGCATGGAGGGAAAAGGGCCGAGCCAGATCGCCGCCCTGCTGGAAAAGGAGAAGGTGCTGAACCCCACCGCCTACAAACAGCGGGAGGGCAGAAAAACACCGCATCAGACCCCGGAGAACGAGTATCGCTGGCACGAAAGCACCGTTGCTTACATCCTCGAATACATGGAGTACACAGGCTGCACGGTCAATTTCAAGACCTACACCAACTCCATCTGGGATAAGAAGCAGCGGGAAAATCCAATGGAGAATCGCAAGATTTTCTATAACACCCACCCGGCAATCATCTCTCTGGAAGTCTTTGATAAGGTGCAGGAGATCAGGCAGCAGCGGCACCGCAGAACGGCAACGGGCAAGAGCAATATGTTCTCCGGTCTGGTGTTCTGCAACGACTGCAAGCAGAAGCTCTACTACTCCACCACCAGCTATTTTGAAAAGCGGCAGGACTTCTTCATCTGCTCTACTCATCGTGCCAATAAGGACAGGTGCAGCGGACATTATATCCGTGCCGTTGTGCTGGAACAGATCGTCTGGAAGCACATTCAGGAGGTTATATCGGTAGTCACTCGCTACGAGGCGTATTTCCGTTCTGAAATGGAGCAAAAGCTCCGTATCCAGAGCGAGGAATCGCTGCGGCTGTCTCAGAAGCGGCTGGCACAGGCTGAGAAGCGAATCGGCGAGCTTGACTGCCTTTTCATCCGCATTTATGAGGACAATGTAGCCGGACGGCTGGACGATGAGCGCTTTGCCATGATGAGCAAGAACTACACCGAGGAACAGAAAGACCTCAAAGCCGAGGTCATGGGTCTGCAACAGCAAATACATGAACAGGAACAACAGGCAGAGAATATAGAGCAGTTTGTTCAGCGGGTAAAGAGGAACAGCGCCCTTACGGAGCTGACCCCCTATGCCCTCAGAGAGCTTGTCAATGCGGTCTATGTGGATGCACCGGACAAGTCCAGCGGCAAGCGCAGACAGAAGGTGCATATCGAATACGACCTTGTGGGCTACATTCCCGTGGATGAGCTGCTAAAAGCGGAACAAGCATGACCGAGATCATGCCTGTTCCAAGAAATTTGAATTTTACTGTCTTACCAGCAGGGAGCTTCACCGCCCCGTTTTTTTGTTAAACATCAAGCTATTTCATTTATTAATCGTCAATTCTCCTGCAAGGTTTGTCAGCATTAGCTCGCGGACGCCCTCCATTTCATGCGTTCTGCCGAGAACCCACATAAGTTTTGTTATTGCAGCCTCAGTCGTCATATCACCTGCCGAAATAATGCCAAGCTGCTTGAGCGGACGGCTCACCTCGTAAATATCCGGAGTGCTCTGCTCGTAAAGGCACTGGCTGGTCAATATAACGGGAATGCCATGCTCCATGAGCCGTTTGATCGACTCAAGGTGATTACGTCTTATGCTGTGCATGCCGCCCAGACCAAAGGCTTCAACTACAACGCCGTGTATATTGCAATCAATGAGACAGTCAAACAGCTTTGGGTTCATGCCCGGAATCAGCTTGACAAGAGCGACATTCGGATCAATTTCAGTTGAAAGGCTGAATTCGCCCTCCGACTTATACTCATGAAGACTGAGGAGCCTGCCGTTGCTGATTGCCGCAATGTACGGATAATTTATCGACTCAAAGGCGTTGAGCGAAGTCGTCCTCGTTTTAACGGCACGACAGCCAAGCATAAGGGAATTACCAAAGCAGATATAGACACCGCCGCCGAGCGAACCGGCTGCCACTATCGCATTTTCAAGATTCCGCCTTCCGTCCGAATCGGGATAGACTGCGGGATACTGTGCCCCGGTGAGAACGATCGGCTTCCGTACCCCCCTGAGCATGAAACTGAGCATGCTTGCGGTGTATGCCATAGTGTCTGTACCATGTGTAAGGACAATCCCATCGTATTTTTCAAGATGATCCCTCAATGCTTCTGCGATCGTTACCCACTCCTCAGGCTGAATATTCGATGAATCCATGCTGAACAAATCGACGCACTCGACCCTGTGGCCGCCGCAGTCAACAAAGGAAGCAAGCTGTTCGGCAGTCAATTCCGGTTTGAGACCATTTTCGGTCGGCACGCATGCAATTGTTCCGCCCGTAGAAATAAGACATATAGTTTTCATTTTTTTATCGACTTTAAAAGCTAAAAGTCCCTTCCAACACGAAATTTTGGGAACTTGTCCATTATGGACCCGTGTCCTTGGATATTTTACCGCTTTTTACCCTTGCATTCAAGCCATGCACGATATATTATCTTTATCGGATACAAAAGGGACAGACAAAAACTGTCCTCTTTTTCATTTTATTGGGAATTACTGTTCAAACGGGAACTTAAAGCCCTCCATACCGAGCTTGTCGCGAACGCTCGCAAGCTCTCTCTGTACACTCTCGCTTACGGGAACGCCTTTTTCCTTTCTGTCGAGCCATGATAGATACTCTTTTTCACCGGCAGTAAAGATCCTCTCCCTGCCCGGTGCGACCTTAGAGGCTCTGAGACGGCGGAGAATTTCGCCGGCAGTGTGTTCAAACTCTTTCCTGCCCATCATTGCCTCCGGATCAAAGACGGTGAAGAAATGACCAAGCCGGTGCGGGCGGAGACTGCCGTCATCATTAATGCCGGTAAGCATCTTCATGTAGCTGCCTTGAGCAAGTGCGGCCGAGAGAATTTCAATTGCCGTTGCGTAGCCGTAGCCCTTGTAGCCGCCGATCGGGACAAACGAAGCCTCGCCGCGCAGAATTGCCGCAAGAATCTCCTCGCTGTCTGTCATGTACTTTCCGTCACTGCCTATGACTTGTCCATCCGGAGTTGGCAGGCCCGACCTTGCGTAGTACTCTATCGTCCCCCTCTGGGTAATGGAAGTTGCACAGTCGATGACGAACGGGAATGGTTCATCCGTTGGAATACCGATTGTTATGGGATTTGTTCCGAGCATCGGTTCGACACCGAATGTAGGGGCAATACTGGGTCTTGCGTTCGTACCCATTATGCAAATAAGTCCCTCACGGGTTGCCATTGTTGCCCAATAGCCTGCAATTCCAAAATGACTTGAATTTCGAACTGCACCCATTGCCATACCATTTGTCTTTGCTTTTTTTATCAGCTCCGTCATCATCCGGTGGCTTGCCACCATTCCCATTCCATCGTGGGCATCGTAGACGAGCGTTGTAGGCGTTTCGCGGAGAACCTCTATTTCAGTAACCGGGTTAAGGATCCCCTGTTCAAATCTGTCAATATATATTGGTTTGAAGCGATTACAGCCGTGGCTCTCAATGCCCCTTCGGTCGCTTTCCATAAGCACATCGGCACAAATCTCGGAATCCCCTTCGGGTACGCCGTAACCCATGAACGCCTTTTTCATAAAGGAACCGATAAAGTCCCACGCTATATACGGTCTGTTTTCAGTCATCAACATCCTCCTGAGAGTTTTACATTTGTTTATTATATCATGAATCTCCGCCATTTAACAGGGACGGAATCCGTTTTCCGTCTGCAATCCGCTTGAGAAATGTGCAGAAATGCAGCCCTATTTCCCGGGAAATCATGAAAACGGTCTGTCTATCGTTATTACTGCATAGTAGCTTGCATCATCCATTTCAGAAATTGCCGCACTGAGGAATCTTTTGACCTCCTCGCCCGAAAACTTGCAGTCGTACGGCACGACAATATCGAAAATGAGATTCGTATGTGTCGGACCGGGTACAATGCGGAAGTCATGAAGTGTCAGACTCCCATCAATGCCATGAAGCACCTTCTGCACGCGGTTCTTAAGGGTGTGAGTGCGTTCGTCATTCTTCTGAACCGGATCCATGTGTATTACGGCTTCACAGCCGAGTTCACTCCGCAGCTCTCTTTCGGCATTGTCTATCACGTCATGAAGTTCAAAAATATCGTATTCCTCACCAATTGCCATTTCCGCATGCAGGGAAATGAGCAGTCTTCCGGGACCATAGTCGTGGATAATGAGGTCGTGTATGCCGCAGATCTCTCTGTGAGAGAGGACGATCTTCTCTATACTCTTAACAATTTCGGGGTCGGGAACCTGTCCGAGCAGCGGAGCCATGGTTTCCCTGACGGATTTTATGCCGGAGCAGAGAACGAAGATGGCAACGAGTGCACCGCAATAGCCGTCAACATTGACTCTGAAAAAATGAGCGATCAGCGTTGACACGAGTACAACGCTCGTTGCAATGCAATCTGACAGGGAGTCGGCAGCGGCCGCCGAAAGAGCGGAAGACGAAAGCCTCCTGCCGATCCTTCCGTTGTAAAAAAACATGTACAGCTTCACTAATATTGAAGCAGCAAGAATCCCAACAGTGAGCCACGAAAAATCAGTTGCTTTCGGAGAAATGATTTTTTCAGCAGAAGCCTTGAGCAGCTCAAGCCCCATCAGTATGATCGCAACCGAAACGAGCAATCCCGAAATATATTCAACTCGTCCATGACCGAACGGATGCTCCGTGTCGGGTTTCTGACGGGAGAGCTTGAAGCCGAGAAGGGTTATAACACTGCTTGCCGCATCGGCAAGGTTGTTGAATGCATCCGCCGTTACGGAAACAGATTTTGCGATAGTTCCTGCCAGAAACTTGCCGAGGAAGAGGATGACATTGAAAAATATACCCACTCCGCCGCAGAGCATGCCGTATGCCGTCCTGACAGAATGCGATCCGGTATCTTGCCTCTCCTTAATAAACAGCTTTGCAAGTAAAGTCACCATGTTCTTCTCCCCTTTGCCGTTCCTCAGCGTAAAATTTATATTTTCTTGCCGTCTGCAAGAGCATCAATGACCTCAAGCACTTCATCCGTGCCGTCGAGTGTACTGTCTTTTTTCATATTTTCAATGAGCCTATTTGCATCACTGCGAAGCTCGGTTATCTTCTCGCAGAGCGAATCTGCCGTCAGCTCCTCCTGGTACAGCACCTTTGCATACCCCTTTCGCTCAACGTACTGTGCGTTCAGGATCTGGTCGCCCCTGCTCGCACCCTTGGGCAATGGTACGAAAATCGCAGGCTTATTGAGTGCCATAAACTCAAACAACGCATTTGCTCCCGATCTGCTGACCGCAAAGTCGGCAGCCGCCATGACGTCGGGGAGCTCCTCATTGATGTATTCATACTGCTTGTAACCCGGAACGCATATCGTTTCGTCCATTTTGCCTTTGCCGCAGAGATGTACAATATCGAACTGCTTTGTCAATTTATACAGTGCTTTCCGCACTGCATCGTTGATCGCCGCAGCACCGAGACTGCCTCCCATGACGATAATTATCGGTTTTGAACCGTCAAAGCCGAGGAATTCGAGGCCCCTTGCCCTTTTGCCGTCAAAAAGCTCACGCCTTATCGGTGTTCCTGTGTGTATTGCACCGGGTTTTGCAAATCTGAGCGTATCTTCAAATGTCACAAGCACTTTATCCGCAAACCGCGATGCAATTTTGTTGGCAAGCCCCGGAGTATAATCCGATTCGTGGCAGATAACGGGGCAAATGCCCCTTGCGGCCATGACTACGGGAACGCTTACAAAGCCTCCCTTTGAAAAGACAACGTCCGGCTTCACGGCTTTAATTATTTCCTTGGCCTGACGTTTGCCCTTCAGCACCTTCATCGGGTCAGTAAGATTTTTCAGAGAAAAATACCTTCTGAGCTTGCCTGCTTCGATGGAATGGTAGATGACATCTTTTTGCTTTTCAATCAGTTTATGTTCGATTCCGTCTTCTTGACCGACATAATGAATTTCAAATCCACGCTCTCTGAGTGCAGGCAAGAGAGCGATATTCGGCGTAACATGACCTGCCGAACCGCCGCCCGTAAGCAAAATTTTTTTCATATTGACCCCCGTTATCGGCAGAACAGCAAGCCCCGCCGTTTTTGTAACACTATGCATTTATACGGTGAAATAACACTCCGCCGTTTCCTCCTAATTATACCATGCGGAAAACCAAAAGCAACCTGAAACTCAGCCGCGAATCATTTATTTTGTTTTATCCTCAAGTTCTTTCGGGAGCTTTATTCTGTTGACCAGTGCCTCGTTCCTTTTAAGCTCCTGCATTATCTTGTGCAATTTTTCATTCACACCGTCAAGCTCCGCTTCAAGTTCACCCGCCGTCATGCGAAGTACACCCGTCCGCAGGGATGAAAGCTGAATGAGACCATCCGATGAGACGACCCTGACTGCGTAATTTTTTCCAATTTGTGCGATCATTTTTTCGATATAGGCATCGGCTGTTTCATTTTCTTTTGTGTATGCAACGTGAATGCCGTGGTAATTGAACCTTTCCCCGACATTTCCTTTCACCTTGTAGCCGTCAAATACGAGTACTATCTCGTTATGTTTAAACCCCTGGTAATTGCTCAGCAGCTCCATCAGCTTCTTTCTGGCAAGTGCAACATCGGTTTTTGCGATGAACTTGAGGCTCTCCCATCGGAAGATAATGTTGTAGCCGTCGATAATAAGATAATCCTTCTGCTTCTGTCCGACGGGCACAGCGGGCTTTTGCTCATGCTCTGACCGAGTGATTTTGCCGTAAGAGGGACGCTTTATCGGTCCGAACTCACGCAGCATGATTTCTTCGAGTTCCTTTTCGTCAATATTAAGGTTTCGCCTGTTGATCTTCGGCCTTGCATCCTCTGCGGATTGGCCGACATTCAAATTTGTTTCAACGTGGGCAAACTTTTCAACCTCGTACCACTTGACGACGAAGCCGGCTCCATGTGCACAGAAAACCGAGTCAGGTGAATTTTCCGTATCCCGTTCCGGCTCATAGGAGTATTCATCGATTATTGCCTTTTGGTTTGCACAGCGTTCATAGTGAGATACACTGAGGCTGATCCTCCCCCTGCCCTTTGTGTATGCATAAATCTCTCCTGCGTAGCTCCTCATTGCACTGACGGGAGCAAAACCCGCAAGCACCGACATCTCGCCCTCATCCTCCGGAGGCTGAAACCTTCCGCCCATGAGCCTTATATCATTTATCGCCCTGCCGACCTGCTGCATCGGAACGCTCAGCCTGAACTCATAGTAAGGCTCGAGAAGCACGCTCTCAGCCTTCATGAGTCCCTGGCGGACGGCACGGTAAGTTGCCTGGCGGAAATCTCCGCCTTCAGTATGGCTGAGACTTGCACGCCCTGCGATCAATGTTATCTTCATATCCGTTATCGGCGAACCTGTCAGTACTCCGAGATGACGTTTTTCATACAAATGAGTCAAAATCAGCCGCTGCCAATTGACCGCAAGGACATTTTGACTGCACTCCGCAGCAAAAACCACACCGCTGCCGGGGGGAAGCGGCTCCAGCAGGAGATGGACCTCCGAGTAATGCCTCAGCGGTTCGTAATGACCTATTCCGATTACCGGCGAAGCAATCGTTTCGCGGTACAGGATCCTGCCTGTATCCACAGTTATCTTCGTACCGAACCTTTCCATGACCGTTGAGGCCAGGATTTCGGTCTGAATTTCGCCCATTAGCTGGGCATGAATCTCTCCCAAACGCTCAGAATACTCTATGCGAAGCATCGGGTCCTCATCCTCCAGCTGACGGAGCTTCGGCAGAAAACTTTTTTCGTCGCAATCGTCGGGCAGCTTGATCCTGTAGCTTAAAACGGGCTGAAGCACGGGCAGCAGGGCATCGCTTTCGGCTCCGAGTCCCTGTCCGGGTCTTGTTAACGTCAGTCCCGTCACTGCACATACGCAGCCCGGCTCCGCACACTCGACCTGAGTGAACTTTGCCCCCGAATACACTCTTATCTGGGCAATTTTTTCGTATTTTTCCGCTTCACCGTCCGCAGAAAACCTGATTTCTGCTCGCGGAAGCAGCTTTCCTCCGGTAATTTTCATATGCGTCAGCCTCTGCCCCTGAGCATCGCGGCTGATTTTTATGACCTTTGCCCCAAAAGCTTCGCCGTACACTAGAGGAATTGCGTAGCTGTCAATGCAGTCTAAAAGCTCCCTCACACCGTCGAGCCGAATCGCCGAGCCGAAAATGCAGGGGAAAAGCTGCCTTTTGCTCACTGCCTCCGCAATGGTGAGTTCGCTGAAGGCAGCGTCTCTTTCATAAATATTCAGCAGTGCCTCGTCACAGAGAGCGATCGCCTCGTCACGCTCCTCCAAATCGCCGGAAAAGCCAATGCAATTTTCACTCAGCCGCTTATGGATCTCGTTCATTACCCTTTCCGTGTCGGCGGCGGCAAGGTCAATTTTGTTTATGAAGATAAAGGTCGGAACGGAGTACCTGTGCAGCAGTCTCCACAGTGTTTCGGTGTGTGCCTGAACCCCCTCCGAACCACTGATAACTAGTATTGCATAGTCCAAAACAGAGAGAACACGCTCCGCTTCGGTCGAAAAATCAGCATGACCCGGGGTATCAATCAGCGTAATATCATATTTCTTTGTTGAAAGCAGTGCCTGCTTTGAAAAAACGGTAATTCCACGCTGACGCTCAATCGCATAGGTGTCAAGATACGCATCACCATGGTCCACCCTCCCTTTTTTGCGTATGCTTCCCGAAAGGTAGAGCATCGCTTCGCAGAGAGTCGTTTTGCCTGCATCAACATGTGCAAGGATACCGGCAACGAGCTTATTATTCATACTCCGCTCAACCTCCCGTCATACATAATCAGGTTATTCTACCATAACACAAAGTTTTTTCAAATGCAGTCAACAAGGAATGCATTAAGCATTTGTGTCTCTGCTATTGAGATTTAATTGATTAACTTCATTTATCCATTGATTTTTTCGCCCATTTGTGGTATAATTGAATTATAAACTCCAAGGAGGAAAAAATGCTGAAGGAAAACAGTTTTTACACTACCGAGCCGTGGATGAGCGGTGCATTGAAGCTCAAGGGGAGTAAACTCTCCGTTTTTGCGATCGTTTACAGCTTTTATCGGGCGGATTCAGTCTACATCGGTTCACTCCGCTATCTGATGGAATGGACGGGCAGGAGCAAACCCTGCGTTCACAGTGCTTTAAAGAGCCTCGTTGCAAGCGGCTACCTGATTCGCGGTTTCAGTGCCGGCAGGCTCGCCTACACCGTCAATAAAAGCGTTATCGATGAGCTTATAAAAAAATACCGTTCCGAACAGCAGCTGCTTGAAGCCCAAAGGAATTCATTCCTTGCAGAGCAGTGAGCGGAGCGTCATCTACATTTCACCATTACCTTTAAAGACGAGAGTACGGATCTGTACCCTCGCCTTTTTTGCGTTTGAAACCCGGTTTTCGGAGGGAGCAACGGTATCATTGCAATAATTCTCTCCGTCAACACGATTCTGATCTATGCGGTCATACATCCCAATCCATGGGAATCTTCCCACTCATAAGGTGCTGCCTGCAAATGCCTGCTGTGATGGCAGAATTTAATTTTTCTCTTTTTTATCCCAATTTGCCATCTATTTCCTTGCCAACATTACAATCGATATCCGCAGTAATGGATGCGTGACCTTATGCCGCCTACCCGGCTTGGTACGCCGGCATTGGTCGTCCGAAAAATTACAGCCGTACGAGTGCCTTGATGTTCAAAATCGAAATTCACTCAAAAAGTACTATCGGCAAGTTATCCACAGTTTTCAACGAGTTATCCTATTTATCCACATGAAAAAAAGCTCCCCGCAGCAGGGTGAACCGATTGTTCCCAACGTGGGAAAAAAGTTCCCATACCGGAGTGGGAAGAAAGTTCCCGGGGCGGGAAAAAACTTCTCACTGCGGTTAAAAAAATTTACCGGGCAGTAAAGAAACGTTACCGCCGCGGTAAACTCACTTGACACAATAATAAAGCTATATTCAAGAGAAATAAAAACCACCACAACAACCATAATAAAGCAGGCTGACGCCCTGACGGGTGGTTGATGACTGACCGAATGCGGTCCGTTATCACATGAAGAAGCTCTCTATGGCTCAGCACTCCCGGCTCATTTCCCTGAACCGCTGCCGAACAGTCTGAGCCTTTTAACTGCCTTAAGCAGGACGAAACCCAAAACTCCGCAGTTAATCAACTCCTCGATTCCGACTGAAAGCATGAATACGGGGATAGCTTCCGGTGTTCCGCTAAGCTTTGCGATAACAAAGGGCATGATCAGCGTGTTGCAAAGTATCGGTGGAAGCAGGGCGAGCAGTTCTCTGCCCCTAAGCCTGCTCCTGCCAATGGTGTACGTTCCCAAAGCACCTGCAAGCGTTGCAAGACTGCCGAAGATGATGTCATACGGACCCGCACCGATCAGGGCATTTGACAGCAGACAACCAATGAACAGCCCCGGTACGGCGGCAGGCGTAAATATCGGTAAAATCGTGAGACATTCCGAAACGCGAAATTGAAATACTCCGCCGACACTCGGAATGAAGCTCGTAGCAATTGACAGTGCAGCGTAAGACGCCGCAATGACCGCACCTGTGACGGTCTTTTCCGTTCTGTTTTTCATAAAAAATCTCCTTAGTTTTGTTTTTTCAGTGCCGAAAGGCACCTCTGTGAGGATGGTTTCGAACTCACAATTTCCTCTCCCCGTCAAAATATACTGAGGAACAGGCTTTTGGACAGGCGGTGAAGGAACTGTATTCCCGCAACGCTGTTGCCTTTCTCATCAAGAGCAGGCGAATAGATGCCTATGCCCATGCGTGTTGGCGAAACTGCCATTATTCCGCCGCCGACGCCGCTTTTGGCAGGCACGCCGACGTTAACGGCAAATTCTCCCGAACCGTCGTACATTCCACAGGTCATCATGACAGCATTGACATAGGTTGCATACTCGACCGGGAAAACACGTCCTTCACCCGGCTGCTTGCCGTGGTTTGCAAGCACGAATGCGATGCGTGCCAGATCCCTGCTGCAAACCGAAATTGAGCATGCCTTGAAGTAACAGTCGAGGACTTCATCGACATCATCTTCAATCATACCGTAGGTCTTAAGCAGGTACGCCAAAGCTCGGTTCTTGTTTCCAGTCAGCTTTTCAGACAGATAAACTTCATGGTTCAATTCAATATCGGGGTTGTTTGCAAGCCTTCTCGTCAGAGAAAGAAGCCTTTCAAAACGTTCCTCATAATCTCTTCCGCGAATGAGCGTACACATTGCAATTGCACCCATATTGACCATGGGGTTTATATGCTCGTTCAAAAGCGACTGTTCGGTCACATTGATGGCATCGAAGGGTTTTCCCGTGGCTTCAACGCCAACCTTTGAATGCACCTTTTCAATTCCATTGTCCATGAGTGCAAGCAGGAGCAGAATCGGCTTTACAACACTCTGAATCGTGAAACATTTCCCACAGTCGCCCGTGGAAAAATGTTTTCCGTCGCTGTTTATTATGTAAACGCCGAAATCCTCCCTGTTCGCCTTTGCAAGCTCCGGAATATACGAGGCGACTTTGCCCATCCTGGTGTAGGGACGGCACTCCTCAAGCAGTCGCTCCAATAGTTCGTCCATTTTTTCGCTCCTTGTCAATGTCTCTCTGAAGAGATTATTGTACCACCGGCGAAACTCGATGTAAACAGTTTTGACCTTATATTCTTGCTTCACGCATTCAGATGCAACAAAAAAGGCTGCACACCAAATGCAGCCTTTGGCAGGGGCACTAAGATTCGAACTCAGAAGAACGGTTTTGGAGACCGCTATGTTACCATTACATCATGCCCCTACGCACTCAACGGAGTGCATTTTATCACTTTCCCATCTCTTTGTCAAGAGGATATTTCCGAAATAATCGATTTATTCCGGTATATTTTTTCATGCGTACCCGATTCGAATTATGTGATTCGAGACTTTCTTCATTTATATAATAACAACCCTTGAATTTTGGGCAAAAAAGTGCTATAATGGAGGTGTGGTTTTTGCCGCAAATCGGGCGATAAAAAGCCCTGTAAAGAGGGGGTTTGAGCTTTGCACATCACGAGCATTCGGCTTCACAATTTCCGCAGTTACACCGACCTTTACGTTGAACCTGCTCCGGGGCTTAACATAATTGTCGGAGCGAATGCCGCAGGTAAAACAAACGTGCTTGAATCCGTCTTTCTTTCCGCAATCGGCAGAAGTCACAGGACGAGCAAGGATGCAGAACTCATCAACTCTTCCTCACTCGGCGGGTATGTCGGCATCAGCTTCACGAGCAATGCAGGCAGGCGTTCCGTCGAGATGAGGCTCCGCCGAGGCGAAAGCAAGCAGCTGCTTATCGACGGGCAAAAGGCAAAACGTATAGGTGAGCTTATGGGAGTTCTCAATGCCGTCATGTTTTCGCCTGAGGATCTGTCCATCGTCAAAAGCTCCCCGCAGGAACGCAGGCGTTTTATGGACATGGAGCTTTGTCAGCTCAGACCGACCTATTTTTATCGTTTGCAGCAGTACAATGCCGCACTCAAGCAGCGGAGTGCCATGGTCAGTCTTCACGCTGCTCCCGACAAGGTCATGCTCGATGTGTGGAACGAACGGCTTGCAGCACTCGGCGGCGAGATCATGACTGTCCGGCAGAGCTTTATGGACGACATAAGCACCATTGCAAACGATTTGCACCGCAGGATAACTGACAATTCAGAGCAGCTCTTTACCTACTATAAGCCCAATGTCCTCTTCGAAGATAACCCTTCACTGGCACTGTACGAGGCTCTTGCGGTGTCTCTGGCAGACGACCTTCGCCGCGGATACACTACAAGAGGTCCCCATAGGGACGATATCGGAATCCTGCTGGGCGACACTGTCGTCAAATCATTCGGTTCACAGGGACAGCAGCGAACAGCGGCTCTTAGCATCAAGCTGAGCGAACTTGCCCTTATGAAACGTGACAAGGGTGAAAGCCCCATACTGCTGCTCGACGATGTTCTGAGTGAGCTTGACAGGGACAGGCAGAGTGCATTGCTCTCAAATGCATTCGACTGCCAGTGTTTTCTCACAACAACGACCCTTGAAGGGCTTGAAGGACTTAAGAACATGGCCGTATTTGAATGTGCCGATGGCATGCTTACAAGAATAATCTGATAAATTAGAATAAATATGCACAATGCAGTTTGCAGACTGCAAATGCGAGAAAGAATGGTACAAAATGGAACAAAACTATGATGCATCGCAAATCCAGGTACTCGAGGGACTTGAGGCTGTTCGCCGCAGGCCGGGTATGTACATCGGTTCGACCGATTCAAGGGGTTTGCATCACCTTGTTTACGAAATCGTCGATAACGCCATAGATGAAGCAATGGCGGGGTACTGCACCCATATTTACGTCACGATCCACGAGGATAATTCCATCACCGTTGTCGACAACGGCAGGGGTATTCCCGTCGGCATTCATCCGAAAACAGGAAAGTCTGCTCTTGAGGTTGCCCTGACAATGCTGCACGCAGGCGGTAAATTCGGCGGAAGCGGTTACAAGCTCTCCGGCGGTCTGCATGGGGTCGGCCTTTCGGTCGTCAATGCACTCAGTACAAGACTGACTGCCGAGGTTCGCCTTGACGGCAAGGTTTACAGACAAATTTGTGAAAGAGGCAAAAAGGTTACCGAAGTTGAGGTCATCGGTTCATGCGACGGCTCCGAACACGGCACGACCATCACCTTCCTTCCTGACCCCGAGATTTTCGACGAGGTCAATTACGATTATGACACCCTTATCCGCAGGATACGCGAGCTTGCTTTTTTGAATGCCGGCGTCATTATTATCGTTACGGATGAAAGGTGCGATCCTAAGCGGACCGATAAGTTCCACTTTGAGGGCGGAATCGTGGAGTACGTCAAGTATATCAACAAAAACAAAGAGGTACTTCATCCCGATCCTATTTACTTCTCCGCCTCAAAAAAGGAGGAGGACAGGTTTGCAAGTGTCGAAATTGCAATGCAGTATAATGACGGCTATAACGAAAACGTCTTTACCTATGCGAACAATATAAATACTATCGAGGGCGGCAGCCATCTTGCAGGCTTCCGTTCGGCATTGACGAGGGTCATAAATGACTATGCAAGGAAATTCAAGATCCTGAAGGAGAGCGATGCAAACCTTTCGGGCGATGACACGAGAGAGGGGTTGAGTGCAATTGTCAGCGTCAAGCTGACCGAACCTCAGTTCGAAGGGCAGACAAAGACGAAGCTCGGCAATGCCTACATCAGAACTCTCGTTGACAGCTCCGTTTACAGCGGACTTATGACCTACCTTGAAGAGAATCCTTCTCAGGCAAAGCTTATCGTTGATAAGTGTCTGAGTGCAAGCCGTGCAAGAGAGGCTGCACGCAAGGCAAGGGAGCTTACGAGGCGTAAATCAGTTCTCGACAGTGCTGCACTGCCCGGTAAGCTCGCTGACTGCTCCGAAAAAGACCCGACCAAGTGTGAACTCTTCATCGTTGAGGGCGATTCCGCAGGCGGCTCCGCAAAGGAAGGCCGCGACAGGAATTTTCAGGCAATACTTCCGCTCAGGGGCAAAATTCTTAACGTTGAAAAAACGCGTCTTGACAAGATCCTCGGCAATGCGGAAATTAAATGTATGATCACCGCATTCGGAGCGGGAATGGATGCCGACTTTGACGAATCCAAGCTGCGCTACCACAAAATCATCTGCATGACCGATGCTGACGTTGACGGAAGCCATATAAGGACTCTGCTTTTGACCTTCTTCTACCGTCACATGCGTCCGATGATAGAGCGAGGCTACGTTTACATTGCACAGCCCCCCCTCTACCTCATTAAGAAGGGCAATTTTGAAAAATACGTCTATTCCGATGACGAGCTTGCAAGAGTCCTCGATCAGATAGGAAGGGACAAGATCTATGTACAGCGGTACAAAGGTCTCGGCGAAATGAATCCCGAACAGCTTTGGGATACGACCATGGACCCTGAAAACCGCATAATGCTCCGCGTCACAATGGATGATGCGATGCTGGCGGACGAAACCTTTACCCTCCTCATGGGAGACAGGGTTGAGCCCCGCCGTGAGTTCATTGAACAAAACAGCAAACTCGTTGCCGATCTCGACATCTGATGAAGGGAGACAAACAAAGTGGAAGATAACAATAACAACAAAAACAAACCCAGCTCCCTTGAGATGCTCGGAACAAATGAGCTGCCTGAGGACATTGAGGGCGGTAAAATTCTGCCGATAAACCTTGTCGGCGAAATGAAGCGAAGCTTTATTTCATACGCAATGGCTGTCATAATCAGCCGTGCTCTGCCCGATGTCCGCGACGGTCTAAAGCCTGTACACAGACGAATCCTTTACGCAATGGATGAGCTGAGCATGCAGCCTGACAAGCCTTTCAGAAAATCCGCTCGCCTTGTCGGCGATGTTCTTGGTAAATATCACCCCCACGGCGACACTGCCGTTTATGATGCAATGGTTCGCCTTGCTCAAAGCTTTTCGACCCGCTACCCGCTGGTCGAAGGTCACGGCAACTTCGGGAGCATCGACGGCGACCCTGCCGCTGCAATGCGTTATACCGAGGCAAGAATGAGCAAACTTACGCTCGAAATGCTTCGCGACCTCGACAAGGACACCGTTGATTTCTATCCGAACTTTGATGAAACACTCATGCAGCCGTCGGTGCTGCCCTCAAGATACCCGAACCTGCTCGTCAACGGTTCGAACGGCATTGCCGTCGGCATGGCGACCAATATTCCGCCGCACAACCTGGGCGAGACCATTGACGCATTCGTTGCAATGATCGACAACCCCGATATTACCATTGATGAACTGATGAATTACATTCCCGGTCCGGATTTTCCCGGAGGCGGCGTCATAATGGGTGATACCGGCATTCGTCATGCTTATTTCACCGGCAGGGGCAAGATCCTCGTTCGTGCAAGGAGCGAGATCGAGCAGTATAAAGCCGACCGTTCGAGAATCATCATCACTGAGATTCCGTATCAGGTCAACAAGGCAAAGCTAGTCGAAAAAATTGCCGAACTCGTACACGATAAGAAAGTTGACGGCATTTCCGATCTTCGCGATGAGAGCTCGCGAAAGGGTATGCGTATCGTCATCGAGCTTAAAAAAGACGTCAATGCGAATGTCGTGCTGAACAATCTTTACAAGCACACTCAGCTCCAGGACACTTTCGGCGTCATAATGATCGCCCTTGTTGACGGCGAACCCAAGGTGCTGAACCTGCGTGAGGTTCTCTATCACTATTTACAATACCAGAAAGAAGTAGTCACAAGACGTACACAGTTCGACCTCAACAAAGCAAAGGAAAGGCTTCATATTCTCGAAGGGCTTATGATTGCTCTCGACAATATCGACGAGGTTATCGCACTCATAAAATCGAGTGCCAATGGTGCAGAGGCCAAGCTCCGATTGATCGAACGCTTCGGCTTCAGCGAAAAGCAGGCCCAGGCAATTCTCGACATGCGTCTTCAGAGACTCACCGGACTTGAGCGTGAAAAGCTTGAGCTTGAGTACAGCGAACTTAAGAAAACAGTGGAATACCTGCTCGGCATACTCGCCGATGAAGGCAAACTGCTCGGCGTCATTCGCGATGAGGTGCTTGATATTCGCCGCCGCTTTGCAGATCCGAGACGGACGGAGATAACAAAGATTATCGAAGACATCGACATGGATGACATCATTCAGGAAGAAACGATGGTCGTTACGGCAACTCATCACGGTTATATCAAGCGTATCTCCGAGGATACCTACCGCACCCAACGCCGCGGCGGTGTAGGCGTCAGTGCCGGTTCGACCAGAAATGAGGACTTCCTTGAGGATATCTTCGTCACCTCAACGCATTCCTACATCATGTTCTTCACGAATCAGGGACGTGCATTCAGAATCAAGTGCTATTCCATCCCCGAAGCCGGAAGAACGGCAAAGGGTACGCCAATTGTCAACCTGCTCCAGCTCAGAACAGGCGAAAACGTCACTGCCGCATTCCCCATTGACAAGGATGTCGATGGCGAATACCTCGTGCTTGCGACCCGTCAGGGCATTATCAAGAAAACGCCGTTGTGCGAGTTTGCAAACATCAGAAAGGGCGGCATGATCGCACAAAACCTGCGTGAAGGTGATGAGCTCATCGGTGTTGCACTTTCAAGCGGCAATGATGATTTCATTATCGGCACGAAGAACGGCATGAGCATAAGGTTCAACGAAAACGATGTGCGTTCCATGGGCAGGACAGCAGGCGGTGTACGCTCAATCAAGCTCGATGAGGACGATGTCGTTGTCGATATGTCGAAGGTCGAGAAGGATTCCTTCATCGTTGCAATTACCGAAAACGGCATGGGCAAGCGTACTGCCGAAGAGGCATACCGCACTCAGTCCCGCGGCGGCAAGGGAATAATTGCAATGAATATCACCGAAAAAACGGGCAAGCTCGTCTGCCTCAAGGTTGCAAAGGGCGATGAGGATTTGATGCTCATTCGCGATGACGGTATTGTTATTCGTATGCCGATCGACACGATAAGTGTCATATCGAGAAACACGCAGGGCGTTCGCCTTATGCGGATCGATGGTGAACACAGGGTTGCCAGCGTTGCACTCGCTCCGCATAATGACGAAGCGGGCGATACAAAGGATGCCGAAAACACGACAGAAGAATAAATTCTGACATATAAGCGAAAGCCCCTCCGCAGCTGAACGGCATGCGGAGGGGCTTTCATCAGGTACAGTATATGAAACGAATTTGACTAATCAAGATAGAAAGTTCCGTCACAAACTTTCCTTGCCGGACCCGTCATGAACAGCGTGTTATCCTCACGCCACTCAATGCACAGCGTGCCGATTTCGACATGAACATTGACCCTCCTGTCGGTTTTGCCCGCAAGAATACATGCAACGGCAGAGGCACAAGCACCCGTGCCACAGCACATTGTACAGCCGCAGCCGCGTTCCCAAGCACGCATTATGATATTCTCCCTGTCAATTACCTGAACGAAATCGACATTCGTACGTTTTGGGAAAATTGGGCTTCGTTCAATATCTTTTCCAAAATATTCGACATCAATAAGGTCGCAGTCCGGAACAAACGCAACCGTATGCGGAACGCCTGTATTCACGCTCGTAACAGTGAATTTCTGCCCGTGCGAATAGAGGGTTTTTTCACAAAAATCGCCTTCCGCTGCAACGGGGATCTCCGAACAGTCCAGCTTTGGCTCACCCATATCCACACCGATTGAGACTACACTACCGTTTTCAACCACGGCATGAGGACGTTTAACGCCCGAAAGCGTCTCAACGGTAAAGTCGGTGGAATCGATAATTCCATTTTCAATAACGTACTTAACAAAACAGCGTATACCGTTGCCGCACATCTCTGCTTCGCTCCCGTCAATGTTTAGGATGAGCATTTTTATATCGGCAATCGATGAATTGCGAACGACAAGCAGGCTGTCGGCTCCCACGCCCGTATTACGGTGCAAAATACACCTTGCGAATTCATTTACGTCCGCAATAGCTTCATTTCTATCGTCAACGAGCACCATGTCGTTGCCCAATCCATGCATTTTTGAGAATTTGACGTCCATCTCCACGCTCCCTTCGGATTCTGCGTAGATTATAACAAACCCCTGCGAAATTTACAACTGCGGAAAAAGATCCTTCACGCAGTCCACGAAATATGGTAAACTAACCTCAGAGAAAATGGAGGCCATTATGACAGACACAGTATCCGTCACATTAATACAAATGAAAATCGCAAGCTCCGTCGAACACAATCTCGCCCATGCGGAGGAGCTTATTGCATTATCAAAGGGCAGCATCGTTGTTCTGCCCGAAATGTTCTGCTGTGAATACAACAATCACTCATTCAGAACAAATGCACAGCCGGCGGGAGGACCAATTTACAAGTTTCTTTCACGTTCCGCACAAAAATACGGAAATCTTCTCGTAGGCGGAAGTTTTCCGGAGTTGGATGCAGGAAAAATCTACAACACCTGCTTCGTTTTCGACAGGAATGGTGTGCAGATTGCACGGCACCGCAAAAAACACCTTTTTGACATCAACATACACGGTGGGCAAAGTTTTCGCGAATCAGACACATTCTCGTCAGGGAATACAACAACCGTCTTTGACAGCGAATTCGGGCCGCTTGGCATCGCCGTTTGCTTTGACATACGCTTCCCCACACAGTTCACCGATATGGCGGAGCGTGGGGCAAGAGCCGTTTTTGTGCCTGCTGCGTTCAATATGACAACGGGTCCTCTTCATTGGGAACTGCTGTTCAGAAGCCGTGCAGCAGATAATCAGTTTTTCATTTTCGGCACTGCACCTGCAAGGGATACTTCAGCGGGGTACGTCTCATACGCAAATTCCATCGCCGTTGACCCATGGGGAAGAGTTATTTCAAGGGCCGGCGAAGACGAAAGACTGATAGAAGTTGACGTTGACCTTTCACAGGTCTGTTCCGTCAGAGAGCAAATACCCTTATTTAAGAACGGAATACGCATACGCTGAGGATGTTCGAGCTTCACCCTGCCGGGTATTTCGACCCGACAGGGTACTCGAAAAGGAAGCCTGCGTTGACCTACAATCGATGAGTGCGGATTATTTTCCGCCTTTACGCCTTGCCACACCGTAAGTGAGTGCTGCACCTGCAAGGATGCCGGGAATCATGAAAGCAAAGAACATATTGAAGTAATCCATTTCTATTTTCCTTTCTGCTGTATCTTTTCGGGAAACACGGTGTCTCTTCATCGGCAGTATTTTCTGTTTCCGATTTGGAAATCCATTGTCCGTTTTTCCCGTTTTTTAGCTTGTGCCCCTATTATAGTGTCTCATTAGGATACTTGCAATACCTTTTTTGGTACAGTTGGACACTTTTTTAAAATATATTTTCTTATTGTGTTGACATTCGTTTCCCAATAGGATACACTGTAAACAGTCAAAGGACTGTTCCTTCGTTAAAAATATAAAGAAAAAGGATTAACCTTATGAATAGATTAAAACAACTTCGCCAATCCCGCAATATAACTCAAGATGAATTGGGAAGGATTCTCGGAGTTCAGAAGGCGGCTGTCTGCAAGTACGAAACCGGAAGGGTCCCCCTGCCTTCGTCTGTTCTCGTCAAGCTGTCAGAAGTTTTTGGTACAACTGCCGACTACATTCTCGGAAATGATGATGTGAAAACATGGTTTAAGGATGGTGTTGAGGCTGATAATGACACGAGCAATTCATATGATGAACGCTGCAATTACGCAATGGTCCCGCTGCTTGGGACGGTTCATGCAGGACTTCCGATTTTTGCCGACGAGAACATCGCAGAGTACCTTCCGGTAAATTCGCCGAAGAGCGATGCTAAAGAATATTTCTTTATGCAGGTTGAAGGAGATTGTATGACCCCCGACCACATAATAGAAGGCTCTCTCGTCCTCGTCAAAAAGGGACAGGTGCAGACGAATAATCGCATCTGCGTCGTTCGTCTCGGCGACGAGGTTCTTTTAAGACGCGTGCAGTTCTTTGAAAAGCACATTGCACTCATCCCGTCTAACCCGGTCTATTCTCCAATGATCGTTGACAGCGGGGACGTTGAAATCGTCGGTCAAGTCATCGAGTCACGTATAAGGTACAGCTGATTGTGCTTAAAGTTCTCCCTTCGGCATACGCTTTAAAAAAGCTATCGAAACGGAGAATTCAGCATGGCAAAACTGTTTAAATCAACATCAAACGGGCATTTTGCAGCCTCGATCCACACCACGGTCAAAGCAAACCCGAAGCCGCACTACGGCGGCAAGCTCGCTCTGCTCAGCGTTTGCTCCCTCTCATTTATGCTGTTGTTTATTCTGAAGCTTTCAAGCGAAGGCAGTCCGGGTAACTTCATACAGCTGAAAAACATCGACGCCGATTCCGTTGCAGCAATGAGCAAAAGTGCAAACGAAAACGAGGACGAACCGGATGATGAAGAGCTCGGCAAGCTCCAGCTTGTTCAACTCCCGTCGCTGCTCGAGATTTTTGCCCCGTCCGACTCCCCCATATTACCTCTCGCAGTTGAAATAAGCAGCATAGTCGTTGATGACGAAAGCGGACTTGCGAGAATCTACGCCGAAAGCGGAACAGAAGTTGTTGCGATGCTCAAGGGAACCGTCAAATCCGTGACAAATGACGATGCATTCGGCGGCTGCGTATGCGTAAAAAGCGAAGGCGACATTGAAATTTCATACTACGGTTTGAGCAATATTTGTGTTGAAAAGGGTCAGCCGATCGCTCAGAACAGTATGCTCGGAGTCGTTTCCAACGACCTTCTGTGCATTAAAATTACGAAAGCCGGACGACCGATCGATGCCTTTGACTTTTTGGGTATAAAAGCGGAGGTCGGTTGAGTTGACGATTGCAGGTTTCAATGACACAAAATTCACCTGCTCACCGCTCCTATTCTGCCTTCTCCCCGCAGCAGCCTTGTTTGGTGAGCTATCGACCGTGTTGATCGCACTTATATCGCTGTCAGTTCACGAACTATCTCACGCATCCATGGCATTGCGGCTCGGGAGGCGAATACGCTCAATCGAAATTCAACCCTTCGGATTCATTGCAAATTTGGAGGATGACCCCGCAACTCCTTCGGAATGCATTGCAATTTCGGCAATCGGCCCCGCAATGAGCTTGCTTCTCGCAATCAGCGGAGCCGGATTCATGTACTTTTTTTCAGTACGAACCGAATTAATAGCGAGGTTTGTTTCATTCAACCTTTCAATCGGGCTTATGAATCTCTTACCCGTTCTTCCGCTTGATGGCGGAAGGCTGCTGCAATCGTTGCTGAACCTCAGGTATAGGGCACGGTCGACCGAAAAAATTCTCTCTGCAGTGGGTATTTTCGTAGGCGTATCATTTGTTTTCTTAGGCGTACTCGTCCTTTCAAACTTCAAAAAGAGCAGTGCGTGTTCATCTGAGCTTACGTTCGCCTCGGTTTCAGCAATCATCACCGGCAGCTTTATTGCAATTTCTGCGGCAAAGCTGCTGTCGAAACGTGATTTTCACAGTGTTCGGTCGCATTTTGCCGCAAAGCGACGACTGAATTCAGGCGGGTCCCTTTCAGTCCGTGCCATCGCAATGAATGCACATTCAACCGTCAGGGAGGCGGCGATGTGCATTCAAGGTCACAATTATAATTTAATTATTGTCGTTGACGATACGCTGCACACCATTGGCACGCTTGACGAGGGTGAATTGACAAGTCTCTTGCTGAATGGCAAATCCACATTGAAAATTGGCTCGGCAGTCTTGATGTGCAATCAAAACTCGCGATATATTCGGTGAATTCTGCCATCGTCAGCCAGCGTTATAAACTCAACATCGCACCCATCGGCAGTCAAACGACTGTTTCCGGTCTGCGTACACTCAATTATGTAAGTTGTTCCGTCGTTATTTCCGTACCGATATTCGACAGTGAATGATTTCATATCGGTACAGGGGTTGATCAGAAGCCTATCTCCACGTTTTGTTATGCCAAGCAGCCACTCAATCGCCGCACGATAAAGCCATGCGGCTGCCCCCGTATACCAGGTCCAGCCGGCTCTCCCGGCATTTTTGCCAATCGAGTAGACATCTCCCGCAGCTGCATAGGGTTCACCGCCGTATCTGTCAACGTTCATTATGTCACCGTGGTTTGCAGGATTGATGAGGTCAAACAAAAGCTGAGCGGTTTCGCTCATACCAAGCTTGCATGCTGCAATGACACACCAAGCCGCTGCATGTGTGTACTGCCCCCCATTTTCACGAATCCCTGGCAAATAGCCTTGGATGTAGCCGACGTCCTTTCTGCACTTTGAGTCGAAAGGCGGTGTCAGCAGTCTGACAAGCCCGTTTTCTCTATCTACAAGATTCTTTAAAACGCTTTCAAACGCCTCACGTGAATGCTCCGCTTCCGAAAAAACTGCGAAGCATTCGCTCACACAGTCGATTTGACAACCGCCTGTCAGACCGTCAAGTGCCGTTCCGTCGGCAAAGAATGCACGAATGTAATGTTCGCCATTCCACGCATTTTTTTCTATTTGCATGCGAATTTTTCTTGATTTTGTACTGAACTGTTCGTATCGCTCCGCATCGTCAAAATGCCTTGCAACAGTAAGGAATTTGTCAATGGCAAGCACGGTGAAAAATGCAAGGAAAACACTCTCGCCTCCATCATCACCGACATTGTCCATGCTGTCGTTCCAATCACCGCTCCCCATCAGCGGAAGCCCATGCCTTCCCTCGGTCAAGCTGACATCAATTGCACGGACACAGTGCATATACAACGTCTCGTCATAATCGGAATCGGGCATCATGCAGTACGCATCCTTCCTTCCCTCCGCAATGGAGACTTCTTCAAGGTAGGTGATCTTTTCTTTAAAAATATCATAATCACCCGTTACCGCTGCATACTCCGCTGACGCATACGGCAAAAACAATCGGTCATCGCTGATTTTTGTGCGAACACCTCGTCCGCTGTCGTGCCACCAGTGTAAAACATCACCTTTCTTGAACTGTTTTGACGCACAAATGAGGAGCTGTTTTTTCGCACGCTCCGGATCCGTCAGCAACAGACTCAGGACATCCTGCAGCTGGTCGCGGAATCCCGTTGCACCGCCGCTCTGGTAAAAACCCGTTTTTGCCATCAGCCTGGAGGCGTAGACTTGATACAAGAGTCTTTCATTGACCATTGCGTCAAAAGCAGCATTTCCCGTCTTAACCGACAGCTTTTTCAGCTTTTCCCGCCTGAAGGAGGCATGATAACGCATTGCACGGTCAAAATCCGCTTCATCAATTGTCCCATTAACATCTTCAAAGCGACAAAATCCTATGACGATATCGATGTTCTTCTTTCCATATGCCGTACAGGGCACACGGAATTTCAATGTTCCATCGTCGTCACTGTCGGCATTATGTGCATTCTTGACGGCGGCAAACCCTATCCCATCTCTGTTGCACAGCCGGTTCTGAACCATAATGCCACGCTCAAAGCTGCTAAATGCAATTCCATCGCGTCTTTGCTTATCGCCAATCACCCATTCACACTTGAGGGCGATGAGATATTCTGATTCCGCATCCGTTTTGTTTTCGATATTCAACCGCAGATATTTGACGGGTAAAATCCCATCAACCGTTTGCTGCAAGCTGAACAACGCCTTTTCCGTCAAAACATTGAATACCGTATATCCAAGCCCGTGTACAACCTCGTATTCTCCGCCTCTTCTCGGGGGCAAGGTGAGCTTTGCGTTTATATTTGTATCGTAGACCGTCAGAATTTCGCTGCTTGCATCCATTACTGCGTCATTTGTCCACTTTGTAAGACGCATCAAGCGTGAATTGTTCAGGAACGTATATCCGCCGCCCGATTCGGTCACGAGCGTGCCAACATTTTGTCCTGCAATAACATTGCTCCACGGCAGCGGCGTTACATTATTCTCTCGCGGGTAAATGACATACTCGCTGTTTTCCATATCAAAGCCGCCGTAACCGTTGTACATCGAGAGCTCACGGCGAATGACAGGCAAACTATTTATATTAAGGCTCTTTTCTCTTTCCGTTCCGCATAGACTGCATGGTTCATCAACCCCATTCTGTTCAATTTCGACAGTTTTAACTGCATCAATAAACTCTCGTTCCATTTCGCTTAAGCGGAATGCATGAATTAGTGTAATGGTATCAATGTCCCGTATCGTCTCCTCAGCTGCGGCACGCAACCGATTTGCGTACTCGTGCGGATATTCACCTATGATAATTACATCAACTTCGATTTTAATTTCGTTCAGGTAGCGACACGCTGCCGCAATTTCGCGAAGCCGACTCAAACCCTGTCCGTCTGAGAGATGATAAAGTGCAATTGGAATATCTCCGGACACGCCGAACTTCCACAGAGTTTCCCTCCCCACCAGACCATACGGTGAAAACCCATGCTTATTGCCGCTGACAAGCCCACTGCAAGCTCTGCCTGCAAGCTGTTGAGCAAGAGTAAACGCTCCGGTGTCAATGTTAAAGTCTCGAAGCAGACCATAGCTGTTCAACCTTACTATCTCATTCATGCCGTTCAGATGAAGCTTTGTATTGCTTACAGCTTCGAGAGCAGCTGCACGATTTTCTGAAAGACCGGCAATCAGAACTACCCGGATCGAATCACCCGACTGTATGTTTAATTCCGTCCTTGCGGTATATATAGGTTCGACAGGCGAAGTAAAATCAGTCTGCTTCAATGCTTCATGACTCTTCATTGCGTCGGCGTATGAATTCAGTCTGCCCGGTGAACACATTCCATCGCTTGACAATTCAGTTTCCCCCGGAGAAATCAGACAAAAATAACCGTATTGCTCAGCGTGCCCCGGTTTTTTCCGAGAATTAAACAGCATAACATCGCCTTCGAGTCGGCAGTCCGTGCAAATTTTCACAAATGTCGGATGTGCTGCATCCTCAGAATTTCGCACAAGGCTGACCTCTGCAAAGACCCCAACCTTAACCCTGACACTTTCCATTCCGCTGTTTATTATGGTGAGAGTCCTTATTTCACAGTTATGATCCGCTGAAACGGTCGCTTCCAGCCTCGTCTTCACTCCCCCATGCCTGTTCTCAAGCAGAATTCGCTCCGGCTGAACTGTCATTTCACCGCCGCATGAAAAAACTTTTTCATTTACCGCTATAAAAAACTCGATACCGTTCCGGTCAGTGTTTTCTCGCTCATAACGCGTCAAAAACTTGTCTCCGCACCTTGAAAAGCCCTTTCCTTTCGAGTCAATAAGAACAGAGTAGCTCCCATTGGATATGACGCCTCCCGTTCTTTCACCGACAAGAATAAACTTTTCATCCCTGCCGGGTTTATTTTGCTTAATATCATAGCAGCTTTGGAAGGTGTTTAACTTTATCGGCACGTCAGGCATGTTTTCAAACAGCAGCTGTTCAAATGCACGCACTTGCGGTATGTTCATGAATCGTCTTATAATAATATTGTTGTTAACGACATTATTAACAGCACATATACTCATACCCTGATGATGTGCCATAAAGCTTTTGACGATCTTCGGTCGTCCCTCTGAATCGGACGAATAGTCAACCGCTTCATACATCCCATATTTTCCAAACCAGCCCTCGTCACGCATTTCACAAATGTTCTCGATAGCCTCCTTCGGCTCACAGAGCAGAGCAAGCACGGAGGCGTACGGAGCAACAACATCCCGTCGTTCGTTTTGCTGCATCAGTCCGAGTGAAGGTACGCCAAACGCCTTGTATTGATACTTCAAATTTCTGTCAAAGGCGTAGTACCCGGACTCTGAAACACCCCACGGATGTCTGCCGTCTGCATATAGAATTTGTGTCAAAACAGCATTTCGACATGTTTCAAACTGCATTGAACGCTGAATGACTTCCATGAAAATTAACGGCATCAGATACTCAAACATTGTACCGCTCCACGACTTCAAAACTCTTCCGCCCGGAGCATCGCACATCAGCCTCGACAATCTGAACCAATGCTCCGTCCCGATTTGCCCTGCGGCAATTGCAGCAAAGCTTGTTAACCTTGCTTCACTCGCCATCAAATCATAGTGTGAGGCCGTGTACCTTCCCTCGTCAAATTCCAATCCAACGTAAAACAGCTTGCGTTTTTTGTCATATAGCTTTGTGAAATCCATTTGCGACTTTAGGGCCGAAATTCGCTCCGCAAGCATCCCGGCTCCCGGTTCATCCAGCTCTGCCAGCTTTGCTTCGACTGCCATCAGGCATACGAAAAGGTTGCCGCTGTCAACCGAAGAAACAAACCTCGGTTTCAACACGCTCAAGCTCCTCAATTCATACCAATTAAATAGATGACCATGCCATTTTTCCGCCCGTTCGATGCCGGCAACTGTCTTTTCAAGTCTTTCGACAGCTTCGGTATTAGAAATAAATCCCATATCGTTTGCTGAGACAATTGCCATCAGTCCCATACCGATATTGGTCGGTGACGTCACAAAAGCGACCTGCTCCGCCTCACGGCCGTTTTTTTTCAAGGGCTCCTGCTGAAAATTGTCGGGAGGAAAATAAAAAGTCTTTTCATTCATGTTGTCATCAAAAAACTGCCATGTCGTCCTTGCAATATCAGTCAAAAGCTTTTTATCTTCCTTATTCAGTTCAAACTCTTTTCGGTTCTTATCTAAATTATATATAAATACCGGAGAAACCGCAAACATCACCCCGATTATGACCGCCGCAACCGGGATTGTAAACGTAAAAAACAAGCTTGACAGCCAGAGCAGGATAAGCAGGATGCCGCATAGTTCAGAAAACGTCAGTTTTTTGATGTAAAAACTCAGCTCCGTATTCTTTTTGCCCTCGCTCATCGCTGCTGTCTGCCATTCCAACAGCTTTCTGTGAGTGAAAAGCATCCTTGTCAACGCACGGACCCATGCATCCGCATCGCATAAAAAGGCATACGGCAATGTGCAAAATTCCATCAACCGTCTTCTTACCAGCAAAACGATTGGTTTAAGTGACGACTTACGACTGAAAAGGCTAACAATGCTTACAAGTATGCTTATAATCGGATCGATAAAGAATGCGGCGAGTGAAATCGTCAGAAGAGCTGTATTATTGCAGATACATCCGAGCAATATCCCGACAAAAATTGCGATGTTGTTCAACCCGCGTCGGACATTTCCGAGAATTTTGTAACGTGCAAGGCAGTCAATTTGCTTGCATCCTCTGCCAAAGATGAAGCGAAGCAGCTGAATATCGCCCCTCAGCCAGCGGTGCCGCCGCTTCCACCATGAAAAAAACGTTGACGGTTCGCCATCATACAAAACAATATCGTCCGCATATGCAGCACCGGCAAGGCAGCCTTCGAGCATATCGTGGCTCAAAACCGCATTATCGGGCAAATTGGCGGCGGGAGAACTTAAAAAAGCGTCGATGTCAATAATACCTTTTCCACCGAAGTTTCCTTCGCCGAAAATATCCTGATAAAAATCCGAAACAGCCGAGTCATATGGAGAAAGACCTGACTCACCGCTGACAAGGTATGCGAACGGCGTCGCCGCTGCTGAACGGGACGATGAAGCCATTCTAGGTGCAATAATTGAATGTCCGCTGATAAGCTTTCCATTTTTGCCATGCTTTGGACGGTTTACCGAACATGATGCAGTGCCGATCAGTTTGCCTAAGCTGCCGGAAGGCAGACAAGTGTCGGCATCGAGAACGGTAATGTAGGTAAAATTACCTTCAAGAGGCGGATAATTACAGTTGAAATCAACGTCATCTGCTTTTTTTATTAAACGCATTATAGCGTTAACTGCTCCGCGTTTACGCTCCCATCCCATAAACACGCCGTCCGCTTCATTAAACTGCCTTTTTCTATGCAAGTAGTGAAAAATCGGTCCATCAGTCCCGCAATATTTTTCGTTCAAACGTTCAATTTCGCGTTTTGCGGTCCGCAGCAATCCCTCTTCCTCATCTCTGCATTCGGTTTTCGCATCGACAAAATCACCTAGGATAGCAAACTCAACGTTTTTAAGTTTGTTCGCGAGATAGTGGGATTCAATACCGCTCATTGCACTTATGATCCCCTGTTCGCTTGTTATGAGAACAGGTACACATACTAAAGTTCTGTTTTCAATACCGACATCCTCGCCGAGTTCAAAACGGAGCAGCGGTTTGGGCTTTATGCAGCGAGTTAGAACATTAATTAATACCGTATTTATAATTGCAAGCATCGGTAGAAATGCAAAGACAATAAGATATCCTTTACCGGTTATTGCGAGGGCAAGCACTGTCATTGCAAGCTGTATTGCAGTCAAAATTCCTACTCTCGCACATTTGCTCAGAGACTTTGCTTCTCTATATCCGAGAGAATTCATTACCTTGTGACTTCCCACTCCAACAATATAATATGCTGCACCGCGAGCATTGGCACAACGCATAACCGCACGGGCAAATTCGGTTTCTGAACACTTTACCTTTTTCGAAAGAACGGTAACTTTCTCCATCAGTCTGTTCTTACTCGTCCCGTCCAGCATACGATATTCCGCATCTGCCGTAAGAATTTGGTCAACTATATTCAGCGATTCAAACGCCTCTTCAAAGTCAGAATCATCCAGCCTGCTGAGGCTTGTAAGAACGTTTTGAAGCACAACTGCTTTTTCCCTGCCGCCCTTTTCAATACAATTTCGAAGTTTTTGCAGCAGACTTATCCGCACCATATTCGGCAAAGCACGAACCTCACTGATGCAAAGGGGGTTTTCCTCTTGATGCTTTTCAAAAAATGAAGTCAGATTATTTACATTCAGAGCTTCATCCTCATCGACAAGCAGCTCAGACAGGTACAATGCTCGCGGAAGGATGCATTTCGTATCGTCAATCGATGCACTAACAACGGGCAGACCCCTTAATCCCCCCGCTGAAAAAACGTTGTGCAAAATCTTTAATTGTTTCTCAATCTTATAATATTCGTTTACATAAATGACCGAAAACTGCTCGTCCTGCATACCCGACCTTGTGCGTACCATGCGTTTGTATTCTCTGTCAAGACAGTGTTTTAACCGTTCGACGTCGAATTTCCAAGCACTGCCGCAGATACGCAGACCGTGTTCGGCACAAAAAAATCTTCGGACAAGCTGATGCTTCTTTTCACCGCTCATAAGTTTCTCCTTTCAAGGCAAAAGGCTGCACATGAGCATAGCATTGGCTTTTTATCCGAAGATTATGTAAAATTGCGACAAGAAACAAACATCCCGACGATCAAATGGATTTCAGCAATTATTTATCGTCAGTATTATTATCCATCTCTTTCTTTTCCGAACGACAGTCTTCCAACGCAGCTTCCAACGATGCAATTTTCGCATTCAGCTTGTCAAGCTCCCTGATCACATCGTCGAGAAAGCTGTCCACAGCTGCGACATCGTAACCAAGCACTGTATGCGGAAATTTTTTGAAAATAATATCGTCTCTGTTCATTTTGGTTCAGCAAAAATCAGTCCTGAGCACCGACAACAGGGCAGTTTGCAGGAGCAACTGCAAAAATTCTGCCGCTGATTTTGTAGATCCCGCCGCCGATTGCGTGGCATGCACCGTAAACACAGTCGATTATACGCTGGGCGGTTGCTTTCTCAAGTCCGTCAAGGTTAATTATCAGCGGTCTTTTGTACCGAACGAGGCTGTCGATTATATCCCTTGCATCATCCATATCAATCGGTCTGTAAACAACAAGTTTCCCCGTCGGAATACCGGTCTTTGCCGCTGCGGCGGCAGCTTCACGCTGCTGCGGTACAAATGCCCTCTGACCTTTTTTTGAGCCTACTACACTGATTTGCGGGGCTGCCTCCTGCTCGGGGTAATCCTCGTAATATTCGTCCTCATCAAATTCATCGTCCTCATTGCCCGGATAGACAAATAGATTTTTAATTTTTTGGAACAGTTCTCCCATTTTTCCTCCATTTAACTAAGCATTCTGCTTGTTCTTTCTCCAAAAATTGCCCTGCCGATCCGCACCATCGTCGAACCCTCTTCAATTGCTGCACGAAAATCGTGGCTCATGCCCATTGAGAGTTCTTCCATATGTACATTTTCGCATTCAAGGCTCTTCATGCCGTCAAAAAGCTGTTTCATCCGCCGAAAGTACGGTCTTGCTCTTTCTTCATCAAGTGCCGGCGGCACACACATAAGCCCTTTGATCCTTACGCCTTTCAAACTGCCTGCTTCTTTTATAAGCTCGGGAAGGTTGTCCTCATTAATACCCGACTTCTGCTCCTCACGGCCAATGTTTACCTCAATCAGAATATCCTGGACGACACCCGCTTTTTCAGCAAGCCTGTTCACCTCTCTGAGGACTGCTTCGCGGTCAACAGATTGAATCAGATCAACCTTTCCGACGAGATATTTGACCTTATTTGTTTGCAGCGTTCCGATAAAATGCTTTCTGACTCCGAAAGAATCGAAAAACTCACCCTTTTCAACGAGTTCCTGGGCTCTGTTCTCCCCGACATCCGTCAACCCTGCTTCAAGTGCAGGCCTTATCCTATCCACATCGATAAATTTCGTGACCCCGATGAGTCTGACGCTGCCGCACAGCCTTCCGCACGCTGTCTCCGTCTCAGCAATTTCTCTGCGGATCTCACTCAATCGCTCGACAGGTTGATAATTTTTTTCCTCGGTACCCAATACCTTACACCATCCTTAAGAATTATTGTTTTGCCGTCCCTTTGGCGGACAACTGCCGTTCCGCCGTTGACACTTATGACGTTAACGTATATCCTTTGCTGGCTTCCGTCAATACGCACGTCAATGTACTGTCCTTCGGCATCGTTGACTATTGCCCGTTCTTCAACCTTTACTCCCTCACCGGAGTATTTGACATTGACCTTTACGTTGCGGACATTTATCAGATCACCAAGCGGAGCTTCGACCTTTAGGATATTAACGACATAGTCGCCGGTCACGGCACTCTTAAGTCCCGTTGCATTGAATTTGCCAAAGCCCTTGACATCAATTTCGTACTCCGTATTTTCCGATGCCCGAAGCGTTCCCTTACTGCTCGTCAAATACACGCAATACCATTCGTTATCATTGACAATGCGATATGCGGAGGTCTCGGACTTGGTCTGCCAGCTGAGTGAATTGCGTTTTCTTATCGCCGTTCCGACAATGTCACCTGTTATGATTGATAATTTATCTTTGTTGAGAGCATTTTCATAGTCATCAATATAGAAGCTTACCCTGCCGCTCTTTTCTGCGTACAGACTGACACGCCAGCTATCGAGAAGCTTCAGCTTTTCTTCCGCATCCTTGTAGCAATCGGCAAGCTCCTTTGTCAGTTGCAGGCTGCCCTTAAGATACTCCGTCCTCTCCTGAAGCACCTCGATCAGCTGATTTTCGGTTTCGAGCATGGCATTTGTATCTCCGCCCTGCATTGAAATATCGGCAATACGGCTTTCAAGCACATCGATCGCTTCGTTGTAGCCAATGAGCGTCAGGTCCCTTGTCTCACCAAGCTGCTTGATCTGTGCCTCATAAAGGTTTTTCATCGACCGTTGATAGGCAAGCATTATTTCCTCATTGTAGCCACGCTTATACAAATCCATGACGTGCGTACCTTTTTCAACAAATGCTCCCTCTTCGACCTTAAACTCCGTGTCGGCATAGGCATCAGCTGAAATGACCTGCTCGTCCCTTACGATAACGGCATTGTAATCCGCAGTTTCTGTAATATTACCGGTGCCTGCAACGGCAACATAGCCCTTCGTTCTTACGATTATGAAAATAAGGCAGAGAATCAGCAGTATCGCTGCAATACTTGCACCAATACGCCGTGCAATGTAAACTTTTCTGACTCTCGGGTTAACCCTGCCCATCTGTTACCTCATAACCCTTTTTTTCACTTCTTCCGTACTGCCTGTCAAAATTTTCTTTATTCTTTTCGAGGTATTTTTTAAATAGAACCTCCGCGTCCATGCCGGATTTAATGCACATGCTGACGAAAAAATGCAGTATATCTACCAATTCGCCCTGCAAAGCATCGACATCAAGTGGTTTTTTATTCTTCCACCACTTAAAATTCACCTCATCAAGTACTTCACTCAATTCACTGAGCATTGCGAGAACTTCCTTTTGCATCCACTCTTCAAGTGAGAAACTCAGACCTCTTCTTGCTGCGATATCATCGTCAAGCATTTTCTGCATCTCGAAGATTCTTTCGAGCTTGTCCATCAAATCATCCTTTCCAATCGGGAGGGAAGAAGTTTTCCCCCTCCACTGCCGAATCAAATGCTGTCAACTGCACTCCTCAGCCTATTTTCGATTTTACTGCATCTGCCTACAAATACAGTTGACATGTTTTCAAAATCACATACGATGGGAAGGATTGCTTCAATATCCTCCATCGAAACGGAATTGATCCGTCTTATGAGTTCGTCCTCCGTCTTGTATTCAATTCCGAGGATCATAGCACGACCGATTGCCGAGGAATGAGCCGATGTGCTCTCTCTTCCGAGAAGAACACTCGTTTTCATCTGCTTTTTGCTTCTCTCAAGCTCCTCCGGCGTCAGACCTCCGTGCTTTAGTTTATTATACTCATCGAGCATCAATTTGACAACTGTTTCCGCCTGCTTTTCTCCCGTGCCCGCATAGAGGACGGTACAGCCTGCCGTATCATATGACGATAGTGTAGAATAAACAGAGTACGCCAGACCCTTGTTTTCCCTTATCGCCTGAAACAGCCTCGAGCTCATGCTCCCGCCAAATGCGTTGCTGAGTGCAACCGCCGAGTAGTGCTGCTCCGCTTCGCTTGCAAAGCCATTGAAGCCCACGCAAATGTTCATCTGTTCAATGTCCTTCTCGACAAAGGCAATGTTTCTTCCGCCCGCCGGTCTTCCGCATGTGACAAGCTTCTGCTCAGCTCCGCTGCCGCGATTGTATCTGCCGAAGGTCTTTTCTGCCGCTTCAATGAATTCTGAAGGTTCAAAATTACCCGCAGCAGTAATGATAATATTCTCCTTCGTGTAACGTTTATCCATGTAGCGGATAATGTCCTCGCGGGTGAATGAAGAAACACTTTCACGCGTGCCGAGGACCGGTTTTGCAATCGGGTCGCCCTTGAAAAAGGTCGCCGAAAGGGTTTCGTGTGCAATGTCTTCCGGTGAATCCTCTACCATCGCGATTTCCTCAAGCACAACGCCTTTCTCTCTTTCAATGTCCCTTGGATCAAGCTTTGGATGGCACACAATGTCGCTTATCAAATCGAGTGCATGGGAAAGGTTTTCGTTGAGCACCTTCGCATAGAAGCAAGTGCACTGCTTTCCCGTGAATGCGTTGACATTGCCGCCGAGCAAATCGATCTCCTGTGCAATTTTGTGTGCACTGCGGCTTTCCGTGCCTTTAAAGAGCATGTGTTCAATGAAATGTGAAATACCGTCCTCGGCTGAAGCGGCAGCGTCTCCGTCATTTTCATAAACCGAGCCGGCTACGACCCAGACCGCAACCGATACGGATTTATAATTTTCCATTGTTTCACCCGCACAACGTATTCCGTTACTGAGTTTGTTCTTAAAAAACATATTCATACCTGTCCCGTTCTTTCTCTAAAGCAGTTTTCGCAATTGGCAAACTACCTCAATGATATATTGTACTGCTTATCGACCCCGGCGTCAACCCCCGATTTGTTAAAAACGCTAAAATATATGGCAAAGCCTGCGAAAAAGCAGTCGTAGGCGACGTGAGAATAATGTCGCCTCCGTTAGTATTGCCCTTCGCCCTGCTTATTATGTCCTCGTAACTGCCGATCGAACACATAAGATCAAGCGTACCCCTGAGCGGCACAAGTTCCAATTTTTTTGCCGCCACTGCGGAAATATCCGCATTTCTCTCTCCGATGAAATAAATACACGGTGATTTGCCCGTGATCCTTTTTATGATTTCAATTGATTTTTGAACATCTCTGCAAACAAAATCGATCCCGCCATCATTCTGAGGGTTATAGCCCATTGTTGCGATTTCGTGTCCGAGTTCCGAAATATGCCTGAGCATTTCTCCGTTCCGCTCCGCCCACTCACCGCTGACCGCAAAAGTAATTTTCGTATCGTGAAGTTCGAGTGTCGAAAGTATCTCATCGACAGCCTCCGCATCCCACGTCAAGGCACATTCGATTGCAACCCGCTCCCTGTTGCTCCCTTTGTAAACCGGAAAACCCGAAACACTCACCGCCCCAGTTGAATATGGTATTGTCAGTGCAAAATAAAGCCCCGCAATTATCCCGGCCAAAAGCACGTTCACACCGATTGCCCTCAAAACGCCGTGCTTTCCTCGTTTTCCCCTCTTTCTCTGCATCCTCATCATCCTCCTGTTTTCTGCTGAATTCTATTCACTTTGCTGCGTCTGTATTCATGTCCGCAGTGGAGAGGAGCTTTGCTGCTTCAAACAAAAAAGACCCCCTCCCGCAACGACGTACGGAAGGGGAAAAGGATTTTATGAAAAAAAGAGAAACATTTGCTAAATTATTTTCCTTCGGGGATAAGGCCTTTTCTCGTAAGGTCAATCTTGCCGTCGGGTTTGATGTCGATAACACGGACAAGGATCTCGTCGCCTACACTGACGACATCTTCAACCTTCTCAACTCTCTTATTGGAGAGCTTCGAAATATGAACAAGACCCTTTTTGCCGGGTTTCAGCTCGACCTGGGCACCGATGGGAAGAATGTTGACAACTTTGCCGAGTACAACATCGCCGACCTCTATATCACGAACGATATTATCGATTATCTGCTTTGCCCTGTTGGCCGCATCCGCATCAGTGCTTGCAATGAAGACTCTTCCATCGTCCTCAATGTCGATTTTGACACCTGTCTCGGCGATAATGCCATTTATGGTCTTGCCGCCGCTGCCAATAACCTCGCGGATCTTATCGGGGTTAATCGTGAACTGGAGAATTCTCGGTGCATACTTTGAAAGCTCATGGCGGGGTTCTGAAATGGTTTCCATCATCCTGTCGAGGATAAAGAGCCTGCCCTGCCTTGCCTGCTCAAGTGCCCTTGTAAGTACCTGTTCATCAATGCCCTTGATTTTTATATCCATTTGGATTGCAGTAATGCCTTCCGCCGTACCTGCAACCTTGAAATCCATATCGCCCATGAAGTCTTCAAGACCCTGAATATCGGTCAGTATCGCGATATTGCCGGTGGTATCATCCTTGATAAGACCCATAGCACAGCCTGCTACCGGTGCCTTGATTGGGACGCCCGCATCCATGAGAGCGAGTGTGCTGCCGCAAATCGAAGCCTGGGAAGTTGAACCGTTGCTTGACACGACCTCGGAAACGAGCCTTATTGCATAGGGAAAATCCTTATCAGAGGGGATAACGGGGAGCAATGCACGCTCTGCCAATGCACCATGACCGATCTCACGCCTGCCGGGGCTGCCCAAACGCTTAACCTCGCCCGTGCTGTACGGGGGCATGTTGTAGTGGTGAATATAACGCTTGAATTCTTCTTCACCGATACCGTCAATCGTCTGACCATCGCCGAGTGTGCCGAGAGTTGCGATCGTCATGACCTGAGTCTGACCCCTTGTGAAGACTGCTGAACCGTGGGTCCTCGGGAGGATGCCCACCTCACTCCAAATAGGACGGATCTGAGTATGAGTACGTCCGTCGGGACGAATGCCTTTGTTGATTATCTTATCCCTGAGGATTTCCTTCATCAGGTTGTAGAGAATAGTATCGATGTCCGCTGCGGAATCGGGATATTCCTCTGCGAAATGTGCAATCGTCTCTTCCTTGACCTGCTCGGTCCTCTTTTCACGCTCTGAGCGATCGAAGGTATCGAGCTGCCAAGCGACCTTTTCCCGTGCAAACTCAATGACTTTGGTCTTGAGCTCCTCGTCAGGGGTGTGTATTACGGGAACAAGCTTTTCCTTGCCGATTTCCGCCTGAATGGATCTTATCCATTCGACGATCGTCTTAATGTATTCGTGACCGAGAAGAATTGCATCGAGCATTTCCTTTTCGGTGATCTCATTTGCACCCGCTTCGACCATCATCACGGCATCCTTTGTGCCTGCAACGGTGAGATGGAGCCTGCTCTTTTCACGCTGATCGGAATCGGGGTTGATAATATACTGGCCGTCAATATAGCCGACACTCACTGCACCGATAGGACCTGCAAAGGGGGCTTCGCTGATTGAAAGGGCGAGCGAAGCACCGTTCATTGCGAGTATATCCGGCTGGATGTCATTTTCAACGCTCATTGCGGTTGCAACAACCTGGACGTCATTGTAGAATCCCTTCGGGAAGAGGGGACGAATCGGCCTGTCAATGAGCCTGCTCGTCAGAATCGCCTTTTCTGAGGGACGACCTTCACGCTTAATAAAACCGCCGGGGATCTTACCTGCCGCATACATTTTTTCTTCGTAATCGCAGCTGAGAGGAAGGAAATCCGCACCATCTCTGGCCTGCTTTGCAACCGTTGCACAAACAAGCAGTGCAGTGTTGCCGCAGCTGATGAGGACGGAGCCTCCTGCCTGCTCCGCATACTTGCCGGTTTCGGCGACAATGGTGCGTCCTGCAAGCTCCAATGTAAACTTCTTTTGCATATTCATGCTCCTTTTATCTGTATCTTTATGTTTAGTATTTCTTTTTTCAAACGGGAAATCCGTTTTCCGCAAAGTCTTCGTTCTGCGGAAGATCCATCGGCAAAGTCCGATTTGAATATGCTAAGGGAATGGATTCAGCCGTTCCGGGAACCGCATAGGATGACCCTGCGGAACGGGGAAATCCGTTCCCTCGCAGATTCTCACTCGGCAACGAATTATGTTTCGAAGTGTTTCAGACGGACAATGCCCGGCAAATTCATGAAAAGAAAGGCGGGTAACTCCACCCCGCCCTTCAATCACTGTTAATTACTTCCTGATGCCCAGAGCTGCAATAATAGCCCTGTAACGTTCAATGTCAACTTCCTTGAGGTAGTTGAGAAGACCGCGACGCTTACCGACCATCTTCAACAGACCGCGGCGGGAATGGTTATCCTTCTGATGGGTCTTGAGATGCTCAGTGAGATGATTGATACGCTCAGACAGCAGAGCAATCTGAACTTCGGGGGAACCGGTATCGCCCTCGTGGAGAGCGTACTTAGCGATGATTTCATTCTTGCGTTCTTTTTCCATAACAAAGAACCTCCTTAAAAAAAGTATCCCTGCGAGCTGCGTAACGCGTCGGAGTTTCGCCAAACGAAGCCGGCAGATCGTATGCCTCTACGCACACGAGCCTATTGTAACACAATACTATGCGTTTGTAAAGTCCTGAATCATTATATCCAAAATTTTTGTTTAGCTCGAGGGGACGCATGCTTCTTCAGACAAAAAATGGCTGTTCCGCTCCCTTGCTCCCTTCTTTTCCAAACATATCAAAGTGTGTACTTGATTTTCGGCTGTAAGAATGCTATACTGGACATGTGTCCTGGGAGAATCGCCCTATCGGGCGGTCTGTCACCGTTTAAAAGCCTACCGGGCACGTTTATCGTTTAAAGTAATGAAGGAGGAAGTTTTTATGCCTAAATTCATATCAATAGAAGAAGCTGTCAAGCTCATTCCCGATGGTGCAACCGTTATGTTCGGCGGTTTCATGGGCTGCGGCAACGCTCACAGGTTCATCGATGCCCTTTCAAAGAGCGGCGTCAAGGATTTGACCATGATCGGCAATGACGGCGTTTGCCCCGGCGGTCCGATGGGCGAGAATTACTACGGTGTTGCAAAGCTCATTCACAACAGGCAGGTCAAGAGGCTTATTGCATCGCACGTCGGCCTTAACCCCGAAGTCGCTGCTCAGTCCATGCAGGAGGGTACTCTTGAGGTGACTCTCGTTCCCCAGGGTTCGCTTGCAGAAATGATTCGTGCGGGCGGTGCAGGACTTGGCGGTGTTCTCACCCCGACAGGCGTCGGCACTATAATCGAAGACAGTCCGTTCTGCCTCGGCAAACAGACTATAAATGGCAAGGATTACCTGCTCATGGCTCCCCTCCGTGCGGATTTTGCCGTGCTCGGCGGTGCAAAGATCGATAAGGCAGGCAATGTCTGGTACAAGGGCACTTCCAGCAACTTCAACATTGTCATGGCAACCGCTGCCGACACTGTCATTGCTGAAGGCGAAGAGATCGTTGAGATTGGCGAGATCAAACCTGAAGACGTCCGTACCTCCGGTATCCTTGTTGACTATGTTGTTGAAGGAGGAAAATATTAATGGATAAGGCTCAGATCAAGGCTTACATCGCAGCTCGTGTTGCAAAAGAGCTTAAGGACGGAGACGTTGTCAACCTCGGCATCGGTCTTCCCACACTCGTTCCCCAATTCCTTCCCGATGACGTCCACGTTATTCTTCAGAGCGAAAACGGCATTATCGGAACGGGCACTCTCACTGATGAAAACCGCGACCCCATTCACGTTGTTGATGCAGGCGGAAGCCCCGCAGCAATCGCACCGGGCGGTGCATTTATCGACAGTGCGACTTCTTTCGGTCTCATAAGGGGCGGTCATGTTGATGCAACTATCCTCGGCGGTCTCGAGGTCGATGAAGAGGGTTCTCTTGCAAACTGGATCATTCCCGGCAAAAAAATGCCCGGCATGGGCGGTGCAATGGATCTTCTCGTCGGTGCGAAGAATGTCATTGTCGCAATGGAGCACACTGCGAAGGGCAATCCCAAGATCCTCAAAAAGTGCAAACTGCCTTATACCGCTGTTAAGTGCGTGACCAAGATCATCACTGAAATGGGTGTTATGGTCGTTACTGATAAGGGTCTTGAGCTTACCGAGTACAACCCCGAATTCACCGTTGAGCAGATTCAGGCTGCAACTGAAGCAACGCTCATAATTTCGCCCGACCTTAAGCCCATGGCATAAGATCTTGCAGAAGCAAAAGGTCGATTACAATTAACACAAAACGGTACGCCCGGAACTCTCCCGAGTGTACCGTTTTTGATTATCGAGCTTCAATTCCCGTCGATGAATGCATGCGTTGAACCCGGTTTCAATGTAAATCCGGGCAGATTATATTTCCTCATTACATGGTGCAGATGCAACGAACAGCCTCGGCACATTGTTCTCAGCATATCGTTGTTATGACACATGCAAAATGCCCGAGCCGCTTTCGTGACCCGGATGTCAGATTGGAGATACTTTGCGTGGTACAATCGTGAAGGTGCGGAACTGTTCTTTTGTTTGGAAGCTTAACTATACAACTTTCATCGCCATGTTTCAAGAATCGTGGACAAATTACTTTCTCGGTGTTATACTTCTCACATCTTCTTCAAAATTCGGAGAAAAATATTCATCGGAGGCCCCTATGTCCACTTCAAAGGAATACTTAAACTTCATACTGGAACAGCTATCCTGTCTGCCCGACATCACATACCGGCAGATGATGGGCGAGTACATTGTCTACAACGGTGGAAGAATTGCCGCATATATCTGCGATGATAGGCTGCTAGTAAAGCCTGTTCCCGCAGCATATTCACTCATGCCGAACGCTCCCGAGGAACCGCCTTATCCAGGTGCAAAGCCCATGCTGCTTGTTGAAAATGTCGATGACAGGGTATTTATGGAAGAGCTTTTCACGGCCATTTTTCCCGAGCTGCCCCTGCCAAAGCCAAAAAAGCCCCGTACTAAGAAAACGGAAGACTAACCGCCATACACCCAAAAATGACCGTTGTTTCCCGTTCTCATCGTGCTAAAATTTCTTCATGGTCTGTTGAGTCATTGCATCTTCTCAGCAGTGCATGTAAAAATCCGGAGGTAAATTATGAAACCGAATTCAGCTGACAGAGCCTTCCTCGGAACCGAACCCATCGGTAAGCTGCTTTTTAATCTCGCCATTCCAACTGTTGTCGCTCAAATCGTCAATATGCTTTACAATGTGGTCGACAGAATCTATATCGGTCACATGCCCGGTACGGGGAACCTCGCCCTTACGGGCGTCGGCGTATGCCTCCCGATAATACTGATCGTTTCGGCATTCTCGGCTTTTGTCAGCTCGGGCGGAGCTCCCCGTGCTTCCATTTTCATGGGCAAGGGGGACACTGATTCCGCCGAAAAAACGCTTGGCGGCTGTGTGACATTTCAGATTATTGTCTCCGTTGTTTTGACAGTCGTGCTGCTTATCTTCGGTGACAAGCTGCTTCCGTTATTCGGGGCAAGCGAAAACACCATTGGCTATGCCTCGGATTACCTCGGGATCTATGCCATAGGCACGATTTTTGTTCAGCTCACGCTGGGTCTTAATGCATTCATAACCGCTCAGGGCTTTGCCCTCACCGGAATGTTGACCGTCCTTATAGGAGCAGAAACATTGCCCTTGACCCACTTTTTATATACTGTTTTAAAATGGGGGTACGCGGAGCAGCACTCGCAACTGTTATTTCGCAGGGAATATCGTGCATATGGGCACTCCGGTTCATCACGGGCAGGAAAACTGCAATCCGATTAAAACGAGAAAATTTATCCGCCGGACTGAAATTTCTCCCTCCCTGCCTTTCGTTAGGCCTTGCAAGCTTCATGATGCAGGCGAGCGAGAGCGTCATTTCCCTCTGTTTCAACTCGTCGCTGCTCAAATACGGCGGTGATATTGCAGTCGGAGCGATGACAATTCTTTCAAGCGTCATGCAGTTTGCAATGATGCCCCTGCAAGGCGTTGCTCAAGGTGCCCAGCCCATAACAAGCTACAACTTCGGAGCGGGAAATGTCAAGCGTGTGAAACAGAGCTTTAAATATCTCTTGACAGTCTGCGTTACCTATTCACTGCTCCTATGGGGTGCCATTATGCTGTTCCCGGAGCTGTTTGCAAAGATGTTCTGTCCGAATGCAGGGCTCATTGAATTTGCGGCAAAGTCACTCCGCATCTACTGCGGCGTTCTGTTCCTGTTCGGCATACAGATCGCATGCCAGATGACGTTCATTTCCATCGGAAATGCTCTATGGTCCATAATCGTTGCCGTACTGCGTAAATTTGTCCTGCTGATACCGCTGATTTATATTCTCCCGTCATTCCTGTCCGACAAGACCACGGCAGTGTACATGGCAGAACCCGTTGCGGATGCCATTGCGGTCACCTGCACGGCAATAATCTTTTTCATACAATTCCGAAAGTCTCTGAGAACACCGGATAGTTCACAAAAGCTCAAGTAAACAAAATGCCCGCCTCCTGCACACGGAAGCGGGTTTTTGTTCAAACCTTATCTTGCATTTTTTTGACGGCACGGAGCTCAATATATCCCCTTTCGCCCCTGGGCTCAAGCTGGGTCCTCGGATTTTCGTCGTCCCATTCGTAACCTATGATGTTGGGATCGTATTTGTTCATGGAACGCTGCACGGCGGTAATCGCCTCACAGTAATTCTCCTCTTCAAACGGTTCACCCTGGAACATCAGGTACTCCGCTTCGGGGAGTTCCACAACATCGAAACCCTCGGGGACGGTGACAGAGTCACTCAGCCCCACTTCAACACCCTGAACATAGGTTGAAGTGCCTGTTTTTTTGTATTTTTCAGGGAGCCAGAGACAAACAGGCTCGCCGCAGAGCGAATCCATGCTCATTAACGTGCCCCAGATATCACAACCGACTTCTTCACAATAGGGAAAATAATTGTCGGCTGAAATGCCCCTCTTAATAATGACCTTTCTTGCAGGCTTACGAATCACTTGAACAAAAATGTTTTTGACGTTTTCCATGTCGAGATTTTCCTTTCTCAATTCTCTGAATTTTACGCCATATGGGATGAACAATGGAATCGGAACCGGAGAATGGACATAGTCGCTCGGATTACACCCAAATTCTCTGAAAAAAGCTCGCGTATACCCGTCCGCACTGCCGAAGCCCATATCGAATGCAGCATCAATTATCCTGCATTCTCTATTCTTGAGCCTCATCGCAGAGCGTGAAAGCCGAAGCTTTCTCACATACGCAGCAGGTGTTGACAGCGTATATTTCTTGAACAATCTGTATGAATGCCACGGTGAAAACAGCGATGCTCCCGCAAGATCACTCAGCGTTATTTCCTTCTCAAGATTCCGCTCAATATAATCCTGCATACGCTGAACTGCCAAAACCTGCTCTGCCGAAGCTGCTGCCTTTTTTCCGTCTTCCATCATCTCACCCCCTGACACGCATATTCTACCTTAGCTCCGAAAATCTTTCTCGACTTTTCTTGCCGTCAGAATCAAAGTGATCAAAGTGATTAAAATCAAAGTGATTTAAAGATTTCCGTCCCTTTCCTACTGATCCAACCGTACAGCAAGTATGAAATCCCGATTGTAAGTGCGATAACGACAAGGAGATACGGCATAACGGTGATCGTATTTCTGAGCAGATAACAGCCGAGACCAAGCAGAACAGCATATACACTGCCGAGAAGCATTGCAAGCAGCACTCCTGTATTCTGTTTAACTGCAACGATTTCGCTCGTCCAGCTGAGGTTCGGCATTTTTAGACCTATGAACATATCGAACAATGCAGACATGACCGTGAATGCAAGCACGGCTGCACTTGCGGCGACAGCCGTCAAAATATTTTGCCTGAACGTGATAATCATACAGACTGAGCAGAACAGGGCTGAAATGCCGTTGACAAGCACTGCAACAAGTACTTTTGCCTTGAGGACCTGCATGGGTGCTATCGGCAGAGCATGGGAAAGCCATATCGTCTTTCCTTCAAGTGAGACTGAGGGAACGGCAATTGCATTCATCCCGATTATCGCACACATTACCGCTCCGATGAACACCGGACCGTATGCTGCAATCGGCTTGAACGCAGACTGCATGAAGTCGGTTATATTTCTGCTCTCGACAAGGAGCAATATGCCGATTGCAATTAGGAAGATGACGCCAAAGCCGCAATTCAGCATGTAACTCGGGCTTGAGGTGAACCTTTTGAATTCCTTTTTCAATATTGCCTTTGAAATACTCGACTGCACGGAAGCAGTGTACTTGTACTTCGCCCTTGAAGCGACACCGCTAGATGTCGCAATTTTGATAAAGCTCTTTGAAAGTATGCACCACGTCAGAGCAAAAAGCAATGCCGTGATCGCAGTACCGCATATTATCGGAAGCCAGCGGCCCTCACCCATGCCTCCGAAGAAGTAAAGTATGCGTGCGGAATTCATGACCTCCTTACCGATCGAATCAATGTTAAGCAAAAAGTTACTCAACAGTTCCTGTATTTTGAAGTTGATAAAGTAGTAGAGAGCCATGAAGCCAACGGCTGCAATGACCGTTATGAAGCTTTTGTTTCTGAGCTTAAGGCTGATTTTTGCAACGACCCAACCCAATGCACAGGAAATCACGAGCACGATTACGGAAATTACCGCAATAAGCAAAATCGAACCTATAACTGCGGACACGCTCACCGGCACGACCAGCCAATAAACTATAACGGCAGGAATTATCACGGTGCCCGAATACATAAGCCCCATCAGGTAAACCGAAAGGAGCCTTGAGGCAATAATGTACTTCACCGGAATCGGCATTGACAGGAGCATGTCGTTATCTTTTGAAAGATACAGTCCGGAAAAAGTGTTAAACACGCTGCCGAATGCACCGAGCAGTATCGCAAGCAGTCCCATCATGGCAAAGTACATCCACGCCATGCCTGCCTCTGCCATGGGTCCACACATCTGTAAGGAAAGAAATGCAAACATTCCGCCGAGCAGGCCAACCATTATGGCGATATATACCAGAATAAATCCTATGGTCGCTCCTTTTGAACGCTTTTGATTTTTCTTTGCGTCGTAAAAATAGCTCCGAAAAATCTCCATCATCTGTTTTTTAACGAGAGTTTTGAGCATTACTCTGCCTCCAATTCGAGGAACACTTCTTCGAGGCTGTCATCACCCTTGACTTCCTCCATTGTTCCCGATTTAATGAGCTTTCCGTTCTTAATAATCGCAACCTTATCGCAGAGCTTTTCTGCAACCTCAAGCACATGCGTTGAGAAGAAAATCGCTCCGCCGCCGCTGCAAACATCTCTCATCATCCCTTTGAGGATATGTGCGGCCTTTGGATCAAGCCCGACAAACGGCTCATCCATGATAATAAGATTCGGTTCATGTATCCACGCAGAAATTATCGTAATCTTCTGCTTCATTCCGTGCGAATATGCGGCGATCGGCTGACCGAGGTCATTTGTCAGTTCAAACAGATCGGCATATCTTTTTATCTTCTCGTCTCTGTCCGCTGCACTGATCCTGTATATATCGGCAATGAAGTTCAGAAACTTTATCCCCGTCATGTACTCGTAAAGATCGGGATTATCGGGTATGTAAGCAATGTTTTTTTTGCATTCAATTGGTTCCTTAACAATTGAGTGACCGCCAATGCTGATTTCACCCTCGTCAAACCCCAATATGCCGACGACTGACTTGAGCGTCGTTGTCTTTCCGGCACCGTTGTGACCGATAAAGCCGTAAATCTCGCCGGGAGCAATGTGGAGACTGAGGTCGTCAACCGCTTTCTTCTCCCCGAAGGTCTTTGTCAGATGCTGAATCTTTAACATATTTACTCCTTTTCCCCGCCATCGTGCAGTTCAATGATAATAAAATTTATTTCGCCTCTTGCCCTTTCACCGGTTATCAGAACAGTGTATTTACCGTCATAGGGTGCAGCAACGCTGAACTCGTCGCTTGTAAGACCGTTTCCGCTGTAAATCTCTTCGCCGTTCTCGTTACGTATCTTTAAGGTTATTGAACCTTTAACCGTGCTGATTTCGACCCTGAGCCACTCACCGCTTCTGAGCGTGAATTCGCATTCTTCGGTGCAGTTAAATACGGTGAAATCCATGTGGAACATTTTGTCATCTCCGTATTTATTGCCATTGAAACGACTGCCGCAGGCAATCGCCGTCATCATGACAATTATAGCACCAAATAATGTCAATTTCTTGAACAAATTATGCATTTTCACCTTTTCCTCCCATTCAGTGTATTCAGAAGCACGTACAGGCCGACAAGCAGCACAATTGCACCGCAAAGTATCACATACATAGCGGGAATGCTGACTTTGTTTCCGAAAAAGTAAACATTGCAGTCGATTGAATCCCTTATCGCAGTTATGACGTCATCCGGAAAGCCGACACGCTCCATCTCACGCAGCGTCCCTGCCATCGCATGATTCCTCATAAGGCTGGTTCCGTATGTTCCGGGCAGGAATGAAAGCACTGTCCGAAGTCCCGTTGAAAAGCTTGCAAGCGGCATGTACGCACCGCAGAAAAAACCGTAGCCTGAGCTGACAATTGTGCCGACAGCCGAGCTCTGCCCGGAAGTCTTGAGGGGAAAGTTTACGCAGCTTGAAAGTGCAACTCCGAAGAGCGTCAGCAGTGCAGCATCAAGCACCATCAACGCAGCATCACCTACTGTCATGTACCAGCCGACAGCACCGAGATATGCAAAACAGCAGCCGAGAGCTGTAAAGCTGACTATGAGCGTTGCCGCAGCAGACGCAAGAAAATAGCTTATTGCAATTGTCGAACGCCTTACGGGTGAAACCGTAATATCAGATATAGCTCCGCTCACCTTATCCTGAACCATGAGCAGATTTGAACAAAAGGCTACAGTGACGCATGAAACCGCCAGCAGTGATGAGACGAGCTGTCCTCCAACGGTCGCATTTATCAGAGTTTCATCTACCGCAAACCCGCTCGGAAGTGCAGAGACAAAGCTTGTCTTGTACACCTTTGCGAGAAATGCCGCATACAGTACAAGCAGGATTATCGGCGTGATAAGTGATGAGAAAAACATTCCTTTGTCTTTAAAAAACAGTTTGCAGTTGCGTCTTGTGAGATTCCATAATCCATCCATCATTTTACTCTTCCCCTCTTTCCCTCTGCCGTTCTTTCTGTTTCATCTCGAAGTGCCTTGCCCGTGACATTCAGAAAAACATCGTCCATTTTGCCTTTCGTTATCTCATAATCACGGAAGATCCCGGGTTTTTTGACTATGAGCTTTGTTGCCGTCAAAGTGTCGGGAACACTCAGCCTTACAGCATCGCGTATTTTTTCATAGGGCATACCTATTGACTGGGCTTCCTCGTCCGTAACTCCATAGAGCGTGACAAAATCCCCTGTGTATTTGTTCTTGAGTTCGAGGGGCGTGCCCTCGGCGGCAATTTTGCCGGCATCGATTATGACGACATAATCCGCATCGGCAGCCTCCTCCATGTAGTGCGTCGTCAAAAATACTGTCATGCCATTTTCTTTGCGAAGCTTTTCAACAACGCTCCACAGCAGCTTTCTCGTCTGCGGATCAAGCCCTGTCGTCGGCTCATCAAGAACGAGTATTTTCGGTTCATGGATAATGGCTCGTGCAACATCGATCCTCCTCCTCTGTCCGCCTGACAATTTTCCGACCGTCCTGCCAATCAAATCGGTAAAATCCAGCAGTTTGGCGAGTTCGTTCAACCGCTTTTCGAAGCTTTCACCCCTTATTCCGTAAAGAGCTGCACGGCTCCTGAGGTTGTCGCGAACAGTCAGCGGAAAATCGAGCCTTGAATCCTGAAAAACGACGCCAAGACCTCGGCTGATGTTTTCCATACCATTTTCAATGTTCTCACCGGCAATGGTGACGCTTCCGCTGTCCTTTTTGAGCTGACCGCATAAAATTGATATTGTCGTAGATTTTCCCGCTCCGTTCACACCCAGAAACGCAAACATTTCTCCTTTTCTTACTGCGAACGAAAGATCCTGAACCGCTTTAATTTCGCCGAACGTCTTATAAAGGTTCTTGATCTCAATGATCTTCTCCATTCCCAATTCCTCCTTTTACAAGCACTTCAAATATTTTATCGCTGTCAAGGTCAGTTTCGATAAAGTTCGGTATTTCCTTAATTGCCTTGCACATGCCAAGGCTGAATCTTATGAATATTTTCTCCGTCTGTTCCATACTGAAACGGTGCATGTTCGTGACGGAAAGTGTCGCAATGCTGTGGGCAACGAGCCACATGCTCATAAAGAAATACTCGGCCTGCTTTTCGGTCATGTTATACGTCCCGCATATGGATGCCTTTGTCCGCTGCCTTGAACTGACGACCATCTCTATTTCCGCACCTTCAACATTTTTCATATCCCTTCCCGGGGTCAAAAACAGCAGTCTGTACAGCTCCGGCTCTTCCGAAGCAAACCGGACGTATTGCTTTCCAAAGCCAAAAAACGGTTTTTCTTCAGCGAGTCCCTTTTCAATGTACCCGTTGTAAACCTCCTTGGCTTTTTTTACGACCTCCTCACATACTTCATCCATGTTGTTAAAGTAAGTAAAAATGGGTCTTGTCGATACGCCAAGTACGGCGGCGATCTTCCTCGTTGTCAATGCACTTATCCCATTGTCTCTTACAACCCTCACCGCTGCCATGACGACTTCATCCATTGTAAATTTAACCTTCGGCGGCATATTTCGCATACCTCCCTTTCCAATAATACAGGCTCACATTTCGAACGATGCATAACTTTTGATGCGTAACATAATTATTTTAAACAAAACGCTCCGGCATGTCAATAGCCGAAGCGTCTAAATACAGGAATATTATTCCTCAGTCGCATATTTCCTCGCTCATATTTGCTCTGACCGGGGGGAGAATAATGGCATTTTCATCATTCAGCGTCCTCTTATCGATGTACTGCTGCGGAACAAACCCGTAATAGCTGCGATATCTCACATATACCCACGAGCCAACTCTGTGCATGACGGTAACATTCATTCCGCTCTTAAGTGTAAAGACTTCGCCACTGTATTGAGAGGGCGAGCTGTACATCGTGCATTGTGCATTCGCTCTGCCGTCCTGATAGAGGAAACTACCGTCTGTGGGTGAAGGGAAGAGGTTTACGTCAATATAGTCTCCGCGTATAAAGCCGAGAATGCCGTCTGCAATACAGATTATCCAACCTTCCTTTTCACCGACAATGTCTACGTGAGAGTATTTTGTTACTTTTGCAACGACACGATAGTTTGTTCCCGGACCTGAACGCATATTCACCGTATTGACATTCACATAACCGTAAGCGAGCACCGTTTTTGTATAGGAAAACGGTTTTTCCGGATTCCGCTCTTCTACCTGTGAAATTTTGAATTTTCGATAGTAGAAATTCAGAATCGAGCGATGACTCATCCCCTCCAATGCCCTTGCCTGAGCTCCGTACTGAGAAAGTCCCAATCCATGTCCCCACCTGCAAAAGTAGACATTATAACCATCGGTGGTGGATTCCCCCCAGTAGATCTTGTAGGGCTTATCGAACACGCCCGCCTGCTTGAGTGCGGTCATATCTATTGTCAGCTCAACGTCCCTCGTGCTCCCCTCTGCCGAAACCCAAAGATTGAGCTTGAGCTTTGTAAGGTTTCTTTTGCTGCCCGAGATTTTCGGAGTTGTCGCCCTTGCAGAGTTGACGCACACAACGCTTGCGTTTAGCCCGAGCTGACTGCTGAGTTCACTTTCGAGAAGGTTTTTGAAAGCTGAATTTGTAATGCTCTCACCATATTTAATTTCAAGTGTCTGCCTTCTGTTCGGAGTAAACTCAAAATCAATATCATCAAGGCGTATTTCGTACGCATGGTCAATGCCGCTTGAACCGAAAACATTCGAAGGCAGATCCGTCTCTCCGCCGTTTGTAGCACCGTAGAAAGCCATCAGGATTTCCCCATCCTTGGAAAGTATCTCGCCGCAAACGTCAAGACAGGCTTTCATGCACTTGTCATACCCTTCTTTGTAGCCTCTGTACCCTTGGTAAGTAAACGAATCAGTTATGTCATAATCATCGGTTGCATAGGAATATCCAAACGCATATGCCTTTGAGGCAACAGCCTGTGCCCTCAATGCCTTAATATCATTCGACTCTGACATTTCATACGGTATAATACCGTAGAGATAGTGGACAGTCGGAACAATATTTATCATTCTTATCGTTCCATTGCTGTTGACACTCAGCGAAATATTGCCGAGGTAGCTTCTGCCGTCATTGCTTCCGCCGCTGCCGCTCAGCGTTGCATATCCACCGCTTTCGTTAAGCATAACGCGGTTAATAAGTACTGCTGCCGACGAGGTAATGACAGTATTTCCGGTTTTTACTGTAATTTTGCCATTTTCAGCAGTTATTTTCAACGTATACGGAGTATCTTTTGTCCCGACGAGAGAACGCATATTGGAATTTAAGTAATATGCTCCATAAAGATCCAGCGTTATACTCGATGCATCGGCAAGGGAAATCAGCACTCTTGTGTAGGAAAAATCTTCCTCCGTTCCCTTAGGGTTATTGCGTGTCATCGGCATTGATTCATCAACAACCTTTTCCGTAGGTTCCCTGACTTCATCTTCTTCAAGAGTACATTGTGCCGCAATGCTTCCGACACAGCAGAACAGCATGGCAAATGCCATCAGGCAGCAAAAAAAAGCTTCAACTCTTCTGAATTTCATTCACTCATTCATCTCCGTTCCTGTTTTCGAGAATTCTCTCCACTGCAAGCTTTGCAAGAGCAAGTCCGAATGCCCCCGGCACGAACGGCACACTCGCAGGAGCGTTCGGCTTCATATCCGGGTCAGGTGCAGGAATGAGCGGTACAATGGGTTCTTCAACCGAATAGACGACAGTAAGGCTTTCTACTCCGCGTTTTTTCAGTTCCCGGCGCATTACCCTGGCCAGCGGATCAATGGAAGTTTTGTAAATATCGGTCGAACGTATACAAGTCGGGTCGAATCTGTTGCCTGCTCCCATACTCGAAAGCACCGGGATCCCTCTCTTTTTCGCTTCAGTAATGATCGCGATTTTCGCGGTTACAGTGTCCACGGCATCGATAACAATATCTGCATTGTCGGGAATAAGTCCGCAAATATTTTCGGGCATCGCAAATGCATCGACTGCACTCGCACTGCAATCGGAAACATCCTCAACATGACGCTTCATCGCCTCGACTTTTTTCATTCCGACAGTGGATTTTTTTGCACAAATCTGGCGGTTTAAATTGCTCGGCTTAACGCACGCAGAATCAATTAATACAATATTGCCGACGCCGCATCTGGCAAGAGCATCAACACAATGTCCGCCAACTCCGCCGACTCCGAAAACAACAACACACGCCTCTTCAAGCTTTTTCTCAGCATTCTCGCCGAGAACCATGGCAGTCCTGTAAAAGCTCGGTTTCATTTTTTCATTCCCTCCGAGTACACTTCATCCGTTTCCGCTAATCATAGCACAGTTTTGTTTCAAATTAAAGTCCTTTCATCTCAAAAAAGCACGCATTCCTGCCAAAAGAGCTGCCGGGAAAAGACAAAGTCAGTCTCCGACAGCTCTTTCTTATTCGCTTTTACTAATTAATTGGTCAGTCCTATGCACCGTTACTCTTCGGGCGAAACAGCCTCCAAGTGGCATTTCCCTTCCATACTGGTACAAAGCATGAATGGTCCGCCACTACGCACCTCCCAGTACTCTTCGTCAAAATCACAAACAAGTGCGTTCGGGTACATTGTCCTGAATCCGACCAGCCAAAGCTGTTCCGCGGGAAGCAGTGTCTCACCCGCATAATACTGAGCATGATACCAGTCATGGAGTTCGCACATATCGGCAAAGTTTGTCCGGTAAGTTCTGAAGTCAGCGCCGATCGCGTCACTCATCACTCCTTCCAGCAGCTCCATAAAGCCGGACGGGTCGCGGACGATCTTATAGAATGTCTATTGGTACGTTCTGTCGTCTCCGCTCGTATACTGTTCAAGTCTCAGATATCCTGCCCAAAGTGAGCTTACATCGGACTGGTCACATTCCGAAATATCTTCCTTGTATTTGAACTCCAACGCCGCCACTTTTTCACCATCTTCATTGCACAGACTTATGCGTAGATATTTGTGGTTGAACGGATACCAAAAAGCGTTATATACCCCTTCTTTACCTTCCACAGATAACTCGACCTGCTCGAATGCTTCGGCGAGGTCGGGAACAAGCTCATCGCTGAGGACGAGGATTTCAGGTTCGTAATAGCTTGAAAGAACAGGGTCATGAAGATCTACAGTGGCATGGACAATCTCCTGATCGAAAACAACGCGGAAATCACCCCTCGCTTCATCAGATTCACTCTCTTCACCGTCATCGGGCATGTCTGTCGCTTCAGGTGTCGCTTCGACGCTGCCGTCATCCGCAAGACTCCTCACGCATGCGACGGAAGAAAGAACCATTGCTGCCGTCAGCACAAGGCATACGATAAAACGAACGAGCATCTTTAAAATCGTTTCTTTTTTTGTTTTCATACTTTACCTCCTGAAAATCAATTAATCTCTTCTCCCGGAAATTCCATTGAATCCGGTGCTGTTCCTGGTCCGGCGTAATTGCATATCTTACACTGGGTTCCATTGTATACATGAGCTTGTGTCACCTGATTTTTGCACCCTGTGCATGTGCCTTTATGCCCCGCTGTCCCCGCACTTATCCACGATGCTACCGAGTGATTTTGCTTCAAAAACCATCCGCAGTTCGATTCTGAACAGTAAATCTTATGCTGAGTTGAAGATATGTTCTGATATTTGCGTTGATGCGAACTTGTTTTACTAAAATTGCAATAGGGACATCTAACCGTATGGTCTGTGTTCGTGTAACTCCATTCTTTTGTATGAGCTACTGTTTGAGATGCTCCGCAGGATGATACGGAACAAGTTTTTTTATGAAACGAATCATTAATCGACACATTCTGGCCAAAAGAGTGTGGTTTTTGTTCAATGAATCCTCAAATATCACAGCTTCTCGCATGAACATTTGCCCCTGCATAGACCCAACTGGACTTAACGTGATTCTCCGTTTCCGCATACGCACAATGCTCACAATCCCTTTCATGCTCAGCATTTGAGATGCTTTCCCAACTACCGCAGTAATGAGTAATCGGATAACGGTAATACCTAATGTTTAAAAACAACTGATTTCCTGATGTGACATCACAATATCCATCTGGGACTGCCGCAGGAGCATGATAATATACGCCTAATCTTCCGAATTTTGATATAAATCTCGTTGCAACACCATTCGCCACTTCCGCAACCAAGGCTGAGTGAGTCGGCACTGAACCTCTGAAGTACACCGCAATGTCAACAACTCTTGGTGTTTCACCGTGTCCTGTGACATCATAGGTACACTGATCTTCCAAGAAAGCATCGATCTTTTCTATCCAGTACACATTCGTATTTGGATTGTGTGCGTACCATGCAAAAGAATGACAATTATATGAATCATTTGCATTTTCAACCCATACCATCGTTTCAGATAAACGAGTTATACTGTTTCGAAAGGTTTGATCAAATTCTATTTGGTGTGCAGCATCCTGAGGTACACCATTCGGTTTTGACACAAACTCAACAGTATTTCCTCCTGCTGTCAGCAAGTATCCACGAATTTCCGAAGTAATTCCACCACCAATGGATGATGCACTCGCTACAGGCTTCACTACGGAAGCCGTAAGCACAGAAAACGCCACCGCCACAAAAAACGCAACCAATTTCCTGATTTGCCGCTTTTTTTTCATAAAACACCTCTTTTCATTTATTTGTTAATGCATTAAACATACCTGATTATACCACATGTCCCCCCCGCTGTCAACGTGTTGTTCCAAATTTTTGCATATATATTATTAATACTGTACGTAACCATAATGAAAACCGCACGGCGGCGAGCCGTGCGGTCAAGCTGTTTATAAAAATGAATCCGGAATTTACTTTGCGTATTCTGTTGCTCTTGTTTCCCTTATGACGTTGACCTTGATCTGACCCGGGTACTCAAGCTCTGCTTCGATACGCTTTACGATATCCTTTGCAATAACGATGATGTCTGCATCGGAAACGGTATCGGAATGGACCATGATGCGGACTTCCCTGCCTGCCTGGATGGCAAAGCTCTTATCGACACCTTCAAACGAATTTGCAATTTCTTCGAGCTTCTCAAGGCGTTTGATGTAGTTTTCAAGGGTTTCACGCCTTGCACCGGGTCTTGCGGCGGAAATGGCATCGGCCGCCTGAACGAGAACGGCTTCAACTGTATTCGCCTCAATATCACCGTGGTGAGCGAGAATGCAGTGAACAACCTGATTGTTTTCACGGTACTTCTTAGCAAGGTCGGCACCGATCTGGTTATGCGTACCTTCAACCTCATGGTCAACCGCCTTGCCGATGTCGTGGAGCAGACCTGCACGCTTTGCAAGCTGAACATTCACACCAAGCTCGGTCGCCATAAGTCCTGCCAGATGAGCAACTTCAATCGAATGCTTAAGCACATTCTGACCGTAGCTCGTGCGGTAACGCAATCTGCCGAGAAGCTTTATAAGCTCGTGGTGCAGACCGTGTATGCCCACCTCAAATACGGCCTGTTCGCCTGCTTCGCGAATCTGCGTATCGACTTCTTTGCGTGCCTTTTCGACCATTTCTTCGATTCTGGCGGGGTGGATGCGTCCGTCGAGAATGAGCTTTTCAAGGGCGATCCTCGCAACCTCACGCCTCATCGGGTCAAATCCCGAAAGGATAACGGCTTCGGGAGTATCGTCGATTATGAGATCAACACCCGTTGCAGTCTCAAGAGTGCGTATATTTCTGCCCTCTCTGCCGATAATTCTGCCCTTCATTTCATCATTGGGAAGGGATACAACGGAAACCGTGGATTCGGCAACGTGGTCGGCCGCACAACGCTGTATCGCCATCGAAATGATGTTGACGGCGCGCCTGTCCGCTTCGGCCTTTGCCTTTGTTTCAATGTCGCGGATGAGCAATGCGGCGTCATGCCTTGCATCTCTTTCTGCTTCATTAAGAACGATGTCCTTTGCTTCCTCGGCACTCATGCCGGCAACGCGTTCAAGCTCCGCCCTCTGCTCTTCATAGAGCTTGTCGATGGAAGCCTCTTTAGCTTCCGCCGCCTTAAGTTTTTTGTTGAGGGACTGCTCCCTCTGTTCCAAGCTGTCCTGTTTCTTGTCGAAAGCTTCCTCACGCTGCTGAAGCCTTCTCTCCGCACGCTGCAGCTCATTGCGGCGGTCCTTGTTTTCTCTTTCATTTTCTGTTTTAAGTCGGTAGACCTCTTCCTTTGCCTCAAGAATAGTCTCCTTCTTCAGTGTCTCAGCTCGCTTCTGGGCGTCATCAACCATTTTCTTAACGAGTTCATCGGCCTTGGCGATCTTAGATTCTGCATTTTTCCTGTCATACATATAGGTACCGACAGCACCGCCGGCGATTCCGGCTATGGCGGTTGCTATCGGGAGGATTATATTCAAAATCTCACTCACAGAATTTTCACCTCCAATTTATGTAATGTACCCTCGAAATGTCCCAAAAAGGGCATTTTACAGATACCTTTCTCCATTATACCTTTATCAGCATTCAATGTCAACAGTCCAAAGACGAAATGTTTCATATTTTTTTCAGTATATTTTATTTTGCGTACTCTTTTAATATAAAAAACCGTTGTAAGGGACTTTTTCCCTCACAACGGCTGCTGCAAACCAATCAGATTTTGATCAGCTTTTATTCATCGTCACGGAATTCTTCCTTTTCGCTGTCCACCATTTCTTCGGTAACAACAGGCTTGGATTCATCCATAAGTCTTCTTATCGTACGCTCAATCTCGGCACAAACCTCGGGATTGTCTTTAAGGAAGTTTCTTGCGTTTTCCCTGCCCTGACCGATCCTTATATCGCCGTAGGAGTACCATGCACCCGTCTTGCTGATTATTTTGTTATTGACGGCCATATCGAGAATTGAACCTTCCTTTGAAACACCTTCGCCGTAGATAATGTCAAACTCGGCGACCTTAAAGGGCGGAGCGACCTTGTTCTTAACGACTTTGATTCTCGTTCTGTTGCCTATGGGTTCATTTCCCTGCTTAATGACATCAACCTTCCTGACATCCAAGCGGACGGATGAGAAGAATTTGAGAGCCCTGCCGCCCGTTGTCGTTTCGGGATTGCCGAACATGACGCCGACTTTCTCACGAAGCTGATTGATGAAAATGACACATGTGTTGGATTTTCCGACAATTCCTGCAAGCTTCCTAAGTGCCTGGCTCATGAGTCTTGCCTGCAAGCCGACGTGCGAATCGCCCATATCGCCTTCAAGCTCTGCCTTCGGCACGAGTGCCGCAACCGAGTCAATTACAATGACATCGATTGCTCCGCTGCGAACGAGTGAATCGGCAATATCCAGTGCCTGTTCACCGCTGTCGGGCTGCGAAATGTAGAGCATATCAAGGTCAACACCGAGCTTTCTTGCGTATATTGGGTCAAGTGCATGTTCAGCGTCGATAAAGACGCACAGTCCGCCGAGCTTTTGAGCCTCTGCAACTATGTGCAGGGCAATGGTCGTTTTACCGGAGGATTCCGGTCCGTATATTTCAATGATCCTGCCCTTCGGCACACCGCCGACGCCCAATGCGGCATCAAGCTCAATACACCCGGTAGGGATTGTTGAAACCTGAATCTTCGCAGCTGCATCACCCATACGCATTATCGCACCCTTGCCAAACTGCTTTTCGATCTGGCTCAATGCAACTTCAAGTGCTTTTTCCTTCTGCATAAAAACCTCCGTCAAATATTTTATCTTAATTATACCACGTTATTTAACGTTTCGCACCATTCTTTTCAGCATTTGTACAGCTTCAAGATTGGTTTTCCTGCGAATATACATCCTATCGCCTTCAAAGTGGCATTCTTTCACCGCATAACCGTGCTCACAGGCAATGCCAATGTATACAAGACCTGGCTCTCTTCCGTATTCATCCGCACCCGGACCCGCAAGCCCCGTTACAGCGACAGCAAAATCCGCTCCGCTCCGCTGCATTGCCCCGATCGCCATTTGACCTGCGACCCTTTCAGAAACGGCAGTACAGGTTTTGAGCGTACCCTCGTCCACCCCGAGAAGCTCGTGCTTTGCTGTGTCCGAATAAGTGACAAACCCCTCGCAGAACCATCGCGAACTGCCCGGAACGTTGACAAAGCTTGAACAAATCATTCCTCCCGTCAGGCTTTCCGCCGCAGTAACCGTGCCGCCTGCCTCAACAAGCTCTTCAGCAAGCTCTCTCACCTGTGAATCAATCAGTTCATCAATCTTCATTCCTCTTACCTGTCGCTGAAAAGATCTCTGCTGCCCATTGCATAGTCGATCCCGGACCAAACAGTCAGGATAACTGCCGAACACATCAGCACAAAATCAATGGGAATTCGTATCGCACTGAAAACCTGCCCCAGGAGAATGGTAACGAGCAGTGCTGCAAACTGCAATGTCGTCTTTGCCTTGCCGATATTCTTTGCAGCAATGACAATTCCCCTTGAAGCTGCCAGCTGACGTATACCACTGACAAAGATCTCTCGTGCAATTATTATAAATGTAAATACTGGCATGAACCCGTTGCCCATGCTCATGACCTCAAACCGGCAAAGCATTATCAGTGCCGCTGAAGAGAGCAGTTTATCCGCAGTCGGATCCATGAGCTTGCCGAAATCGGTAACAAGGTTGCGTTTCCTTGCGATATTGCCGTCAAGCGTATCGGTGACATAGGCAATGAGAAAGACAATTGCTGCTATGAGATACTTTGTTTGCAGTGCACTACCTGCACAGTTTGCGTACACCCATGTTTCCGGAAGATAAAAGCAGGCTATGAATACCGGAATCATCAGAATTCTGAACATGGTAAGCTTGTTTGGCAAATTCATTGTTCGATAACTCCCTCCAAATCATAGTAATCAGCCGCAGTGATTCTAACTTTTACATATTCTCCCGCTGACGGAACGGTTTCACCGAGTTTGATCTTTATTATGCCGTCCACATCTGCGGTTTCCGCATACGACCTTCCAATCGCAATGCCATCGCCAACTGATTCGATAAGCACCTCATAAATCTTTCCGACCCGCTTTTTGTTGGACTCGAGCGAGATCTTCTGCTGCATGTGCATCAGCTTATCGAGCCTTTGCTTTGCGATATGTTCCGGAACCTGACAGGGCATTTGTGCCGCAATTGTCCCATCCTCAGCCGAATAGGTGAATGCACCGACACGGTCAAAGGGATGTTCCATCATGAACTGCATAAGCTCCTCAAAATCTTCCTCCGTCTCGCCCGGAAAGCCGAGCATGACAGTCGTTCTGAGAATAAAGTCAGGATCCTTGCTCTTTATGTAATCTGTTATCTCCCTTATGTGTTCCGCACCGCCGTGACGATTCATTTCAGTAAGCATATGCTTTGAAATATGCTGAATCGGCATGTCAATGTAGTTGCAAATCTTCTCCTCGCTGCAAACCGTATCGATCAATTCCTTCGTCACAGTGTTGGGGTAGGTGTAAAGCAGGCGAATCCAATGCAGCGGCTCGATCTTTACAAGCTCAAGCAGCAGCTCGCGAAGCATGGGCCTGCCGTAAAGATCAATGCCATATGCCGAAATATCCTGTGCAATTATCGTCAGCTCAGTGACGCCCATCGAAACGAGTCGCCTTGCCTCCTCAACGACTTTCTCCATGGGAGTGCTGACCCTTCCGCCCCTTATGAGCGGAATGGCACAATATGTGCAGCGATTATCGCAGCCATCCGCAATACGCAGATATGCCCTATACGGCGGTGTGGAAAGAATTCTGTCCGCTCCGCCGCAGATATTTGCCATTCCGAACTGAGCGGCGAGCTTTTCCGCAAATTTCGGATAATCCTTAACACCCCAGAACATATCGACCTCAGGAAGCTCCTGTTTCAACTCTTCAGGGTAACGCTGGCTCAAGCATCCGGTCACAATAAGGTATTTACAGTTTCCTGTTGTTTTATATTGAGCCATTTCGAGTATGGTTTCGATTGAATCCACCTTGGCGGGCTCAATGAACCCACATGTATTCACAATTATTATTTCTGCTGACTTTGCATCATTAACAATCTCAAAGCCATATTTACTGAGTTCGCCCAGCATTATTTCGGTATCGACCGCATTTTTCGAGCAGCCGAGCGATACCGCACCTATTTTCGTCAACTTCACTGAAAACTCCCTTTCATTTCAAATTTCAATTTACTTCATTCTCCTCAGCACGCATGCCGAACACCCTGTTGTACTCCGCTGCATCTATCAAAACTTTTCTGGGCTTTGAACCGTCCGAAGCACTGACATATTTTTTCTGTTCCATAATATCTATCAATCTTGCAGCACGGGCATAGCCCACACGCAGTCTCCGCTGAATCATGGATATGGAGGCATTGCCATTCTCGATAACGATTCTCACTGCATCAGGCAGAAGATCGTCATCCTGCTTGCCGTTGCCCTGTCCGTGCGTGATGCTCTCCGTGCTGAAATCGCCCATGAATTTTTCATCATAGTCGGGTTCGGCCGCACTGTTTTCGATAAAGAACTGCATTACTGCCTCAACCTCTTCATCGCTGACAAATGAGCCCTGGGCCCTTGTGGGCTTGCTTGCACCGTTGGCATGGAAGAGCATGTCGCCCCTTCCGAGCAGCTTTTCCGCTCCGCCGGCATCAAGAATTACCCTTGAGTCAGTCGCATTCGAGACGGCAAACGCAATTCGGGATGGAATGTTTGCCTTGATAAGACCCGTTATAACGTCAACTGACGGTCTTTGCGTTGCAACGACGAGATGAATTCCACAGGCACGTCCGAGCTGTGCAATTCGGCAAATCGACTCTTCGACGTCCTTTGAAGCGACCATCATAAGGTCTGCCAGCTCGTCAATTATGATAACGAGCCTCGGCCACCTGTCGTCCTCATTTTGCTGCAATGCATTGTAGCGGTAGATGTCCCTCGCATTTATCTTCCCCATCCTGGAATAACGCTGTTCCATCTCCCGGACAGCCCACTGCAAGGCTCCGGCCGCCTTCTTCGGGTCCGTAACAACGGGACAGAAGAGGTGCGGTATCGAGCCGAAAATACTCAGTTCAACGACCTTCGGGTCAACGAGTATCATTCTTACATCCTTCGGTGAAGACTTGTAAACCATGCTTAAAATTATACCGTTTATGCAGACGGATTTACCCGAACCGGTCTGACCGGCGATAAGCATATGCGGCATTTTTTCAAGGTCCGCAAGCACGACCTTTCCGGCAATATCCTTGCCTATTGCAAATGTCAGGGGTGATTTTGCCGCCGCGAACTCCTTTGTTTCAAGCACTTCACGGAGAAGTACGGGAGCCGTGTCCTTGTTCGGCACTTCAATGCCGATTGCCGCCTTGCCCGGTATCGGAGCCTCGATCCTGACCCTCGGTGCGGCAAGTGCAAGTGCAATATCGTTGCTGAGTGTCGTTATTTTGTTGACCCTTATTCCCTGTGCAGGCTGAAGTTCAAATCTTGTAATGACAGGACCAATGCTTATATTTGTCATTTTTGCTGAGATATTGAAGCTGTTCAGCGTCTCAAGCAATACCCTTGCTTTTTCCTCCGGTGATTCGGCCGCTATCGCAGAGGCCGGATCCGGAAGCTTGAGCAGCTCGAACGGGGGTTTCTGATAGACTGCTATTTCAGCCGGAACTCCGCTCGTAATGCTGTTTTCCGGCTGTTTGACGTCTGACTTGCCATTACTCTCGTCCTTTGCCTCGATGATGCTTTCCGCATTTGGATCGGTGTCAGGATCACCGGCAGTATACGTTCTTCCGACGTTATCTGCCATCGTTGTTATCACAACTCCATCGAGTATGCCTTCGTCAGCCGCAGGAGCATCCTTCTCTTCAGTATCGTCTGCAGGCAAATCCTTTTTTTCGGCTCCGCTGCCGTAAAGTTCATCGTACGGGATATTGTACGTTTCATCGCCGTATTCAATCTCCATCATTCTGCTTGCACGCCGTTTTGAGCGTCGCCGTGTGGAGACTGCACTCAGAGTCTCATCCATGCCGATGAGTATATCATCGTTTTCATCATCGCAATCAATTACATCGGCATTATCATCGTTTTTCTTTTTCCTCCGCTTGCTCCTGCTCTCCGTTTCTCCAAACGGTACGCCGTTAGTGTCGCCGTAACCATTGTAGTCTCCTGCCGTCAAAACGGTATCGTCATGTTCAGGAAAAGAATCATCGTCAAAATTCCTCTCCCGCCTTACCGCCTCCGCTGCATGGCTGTAAAGCTCTTTTTTTCTTTGTCTTGCGGAAATAAACGTTTCCCTTAACGATATGCCGGTAACAAGCATAACGAGAATTATCATTACACCAACTATAATAACGTAACTTATCCATACCCCGAACAGCTTAATCATAGGCCAGATAACGAATGCCGAGACAGCACCGCCGCCCATTGCTTCCCTGCCATATTCGTACGAACTGGAAACGAACGCAAACCACCTAAGCGGCTTCACATACCCGCCGTATGCTGAAATGTGAATGATCATCATGATGCAGAGTGCAAAAAAGAACAGCCTTGTCCCGATCCTTCTGTTTCCTGTATCAACGTCTCCTGATGCGATCCTGTAAATTCCGCCTGCAACAAACACGACCGGCACAAGGTACGCTCCGATGCCTAAAAGCCCCTTAAGCAGCTTAGGGACAAAGGAAAGGATCGCCTCCGGCTGGAAATAAATAAATATACCGAGTACAACGCCGACGATTATTGAAATGATACCGCCGATTTCAACCATATTCTTTTCTTTTGCATCGAAGAAAGCAACGCTGTCCATGTACTCGCTGTGTTTTCTTCCGCTCTCCTGAGCTCTGTCGGCGGAACTTTTTTGTCCATAATCATTTGAACTCTTTTTCCTGCGGCTGCTCTTTGGGACGTCTATTCCGTCCGAATCACCGCTTGTCTTTCTTTTTCTTGTATTTTGAGATGATGACGTATCCTTTTTTGAACCTGCCGCCGTTTTTCTCCCCTGCGAAGCCATGCTGCACCACCTTTCTCCGAAATTTTCATACGCAAAGTAACATTTATGTATACCGCTCTTTATTATAACTTATTTGGAGCTTAATTGAAAGACCCTTTTTCGTCCGTTTTGCTGAAGTAAGGTAATAAAAAACTGCCGTCGGGCAAAATGCCGTCAGGCAGTCATCAAAGCATTTAAAGGTTTTTTGCTTATGCGAGGCCCAGTGCGGAACGCATAATCATCGTTGCATCGACAACAGAAATCTCTCCGTCGCCGTTCACGTCACCTGCTTCAAGGTTAAGACCCGTTTCGGGAATAAGACCCATTGCATAGCGCATTGCGAGTACAGCATCGGTAATTGTAACGGAACCGTCGCCGTCGATATCGCCGGTTGCAGGAGTTGATGAGGAGGTCAGGCGTACATTATCGAGGTATGCACAGTCATCGTTCCTGTCAACACTGCCGTCCTTTGTGTAAGTCCAGCTGAAGGTATAGCTGCCTGCCTGAGCTGCGGTGTAGGTGTAGCTGTCCCAGTTAAGCTCACCCGACTTTGCAAACTGCTCAGTGCCGTTGACAGCAAATTTGAGTTTGTCATAGTTACTTTCACTGCTTACCTTGTAATCAAAGCTCAGCGTGTCGCCTGCCTGCATCTGAACGGTGAGTGTTACTGCGGAGGAGCTGTTTGAAACGCCTTCATTGCTGCTCTTTGCATAGTCACCTGCACATACCCAAGGATACTGGCCGTTGCTGTCGAATACGAGCCTGCCGCCTTCAACGTTGAGAGCGGAACCGAGAGTATGTCCGATTTTAACGTTCTTGACCCATGCCCTGTCTTCGCCCTGTGCACCGCTTGCATCCTTTACGAACTCAAACCTGACTTCAAAGGTTCCGTCCTGAGGAGCATAGTATTCATAGGTCACAAAGCCGTTTGTGCTTGTCTCCGAGAGTACGGTTTCGCCGTTAATAACGAGCCTGAATGTATCTCCCGCACCTGCATCGACACGGTAATCAAACCTTACGGACATGTTTTGCTGCAGCTCAACGTTTGCCTTGAGGGTGGAAACACTGTTGTTTACGCCTGCATTGCCGCTCTTTGCACCATTGCCCTCTTCGTCAATGACCCAGGGATAGAGTGCATCATTTTCAAACTGTACGGCAGAACCTTCTGCATTGACAGCGGAATCAAGAGTACCGAATACGGCAACATTGCTGATGTATGCCTTATCATCGCCCTGAGCACCGCTTGCATCCTTGACAAATTCCCAAGTGAGGAGCTTTTCACCGCATCCGGGGATGATTCCGTCAAACAAGCCTTCTGCATTACCGTTTGTTTCAAAAATAACCTCGCCGTCAACACAGAACCTCAGCTTGTCGCCCTGTGCAGCACTTACGCGATAGTTAAATGTAATCCTCTGGTTTGCACCGAGGCTTGCATTTGCACTGAGGGTCGAGGTCGAGTTGTCAACGCCTGCATTGCCGCTTGCTGCGATACCGTCTTCGCAGCTCCAGGGATACTGACCTGCGGAGAAGAAGTTAAGGATACGCTCTGTTGACTCACTGTTGAGCGAAGCAAACTTGAGAATGTCCCTGACGCAAAGCAGACCTGCACCGCCGCCCGCAAGAACGGGAGCACTTGCATTGCCCTTAATCGCTTCGCAAACTGCATCGGGTGTCATGTTCTTATTAAAGCTCTTGAGCATTGCCGCAACACCGGCAACGTGGGGGGTCGCCATGCTCGTACCGTCGAGATTGCGGTAACCGCCGCCCTTGGCCGCACTTCTGATGTTGACGCCGGGAGCGGTAATATCAACACAGGTACCGGTGTTGGAGAAGTAGGCCATTGCCTTCGATGAATCGTGTGCGGCAACGGTAATTGCTCTTTCAACATTGCCGGGGCAGTAATTCATTGCATTGCCGCTGTCGTTGCCCGATGCAACGCAGTAAACAGTGCCTGCATCGGAACCGTTTTCGATTACCTCGGTGTACACGGGATGACCCTGTTCGTTGCAGGGACCTCTGAGACTGAGGTTTACCGCATCCGCACCATTGAGGTACGCATATTCCATAGCTGCCGCAATATTGACTGTATCGCCATAGCCCTCGCTGTCAAGTGCTTTAAGGGGCATGACCTTGACATTGGGAAGAGTGCCGTCAAGGACAGTACCTGCAACATGAGTGCCGTGGTAGTGATCGTCTTCAGGGTCTGCATCGTTGTTCTCAAAGTCGTAGCCTGCAACGAGCCTGCCGGCAAGGAACTCATGATCGCTGTCGCAGCCGGTATCGACAACCGCAACAACAACCTCGGGAAGGTTGTTTACACTGCCGACTTCACCGAGAAGCCATTCATTATAGTTGAATGCATTTACATGGTCATCGCCGTAGCCCCAGGAAAGGAAGCTGTCCTCACCGGGAGTCTGGCAGATGCTCATGATGGTATCGGGAGCAACGTATTCAACGCCCTTCTGCTTTTCGTAAACTTCGGCAGCCTTCTTTGCCTCTTCGACGGAAGCATACTGAATTACATGCCAGTCATTGTGACCGCTTACGTGAGCAACACTGCCGGTATAATCCGGTTCTTCAACACTCTTTACGATAATGCGTGCATTTGCATACGGTTCGGTATCCGCATTTTTCTTTGCATCGGCAATTTCATATTTCTTTGCCATTGCGTTGAACCTGCTCGTAAAATCAAGCAGTTCTTCAATTTTCGCTGCTCTTTCGGCAGCGGTCATCCCGTTATCGCTTTCTGCGGAAACAACGGGGATGAGAGTCAGGCACATGATAATGCTCAAAAGCAGTGCCAAAAACTTCTTCATCATTTCTTCCTCCACGTTTTTTATTTGATTCGCCGTTTCAAACCGCAAATCCATATTATTATATCATCTTCGGCGTATATTGACAAGTATAAATTATCCCTTATCGGCAGGCCAATCCCGCCTCACGATGCAAAGCGACTGCGTGTGACCGTGATGCCGTATGGCTATCCCACACATGTCCGATGAATCGTGGATAGACTGTCAGTGCGAGCTGCCGAATACATCATCCCTGCCGGGTTGGGCAAACAGTTCTCCGAATTTGATTTTTCCGAACATACCGAACCTGTATGTTCTTCCAACGATGACCGAATATCCGTCTCTGTGTTCCAGACTGACAATAATTGCATCTGACTCCTTTCCCTCGGACACGACGGACCCGTTCCAAGCAATTCCGCTGACTTTGAGCTCACCTTTCAGAGCTGATTTCCGGTGAGCCTCAACCAAGCCGTCAATTACCTTTTTTGAATCAGGGAATTCGATTCCGTCGTGAACCGCAGTCGCTGCCGCCGTACCATCCGGTCTTAGGATCGCTCCTACGGGATAAAATTCTTTGTTTTTCACAAGCAGCTTTTCCACCGGCGGCAAAATAAAATTGAGCAGTGTTTCGCAGTCTTCTTTTGGCGTCATGGCTATATTCTCCTTATTTGTAATGCTGACTTATTCGACCGGAGTTAGTTAAAAAACATTGTCATATGGCTGTTTAGTATGTGAAACGCCCAAATCTTTTCGTTCGGGCGTTTACATACTGAATTATTATTTTGTAGGGAGAATTGTCGCCCAACGCATAATTACGAGTGCGTCAGCGGCATCGACGGTGCCGTCCCCGTTGACATCAGCCACTGCAAGCTGCTCATCCGTCAAAGTCTCAATGCCCATCGCATACCTGAGTGTCATGAGAGCATCCGTAATCTCAACAACACCGTTGCCGTCAACGTCACCCTCAATTGGCTGAGGTTCGGGATTGTAATCGATAATTTCGACATCGACCGCTGCAAGCTCGCCATAACGGTAAACAGTAAAGATATAGCTCTTTCCCGCTTCGAAGCTGTAATCATCATTTCTTCCGTCTGCCGAGCCTATATCGCTGACGTATTCAATGACAGGACCATCCTCCGACCAATACCTTGGGTTGACAATGCACCAGTCATAGACGCCTGCCGGGATGATATTAGTTGCGGATTCGTTGTAATAGACAACATCATCCTCTGTCATGAAGTCGCCATCTGCATTTTCCGGAACCTTGTACTCAAAAAGTGCATATTCCGAAACGGCACCCTCTGCACCGTAAGCAAATACCGTATTGCCGGGCAGGATTGTGTTGCCGTATTCGACTGCATCGGCATCGAGAAGCATCTGGAAGCCGGAACCATCGAGCATAACTTCGTCAATTACCCTAAGCGTTACAGATACCATGCTGAGGTCAAAATACATTGAAGCCACGGTGATATTTGCTGCAATTTCCGCTCCGTTGTAATCCCATCCGGTAAAAGCATAGCCCTCATGCACGGGAGCGTCGGGATAATCCTGTTCGGTAAGCACATAACCCCTTTCAACCTCAACCGTTGAAATAATCTCATTTGTCAAACCATCGACGAAAGAAACAACCGGGTTCGTCTCCTCGCCGGGGTCGGAAACTTCGAGGTCATTCTCAATAAACATGCCGACAATGCTTCCTCCGTTTCCGATAACACCGCATTCGGTCACTGCTGCCGTGCGGGGATCAACAATTGTGAGGCCTGTCACATCATAGTCTGAGAATCTGCCCCAATAGAGCCTGCCTGTATTGTGATCAAATGCAAGCGACTGCTCTCTCTTCAGACCAAGACCCGTTGTACCGACAAGGGTTCCGACACCCGTGGCAAGGTCAACGGTGTAGAGTCTGCTGTCACTGCCGTACGATTCAGTGAGAGTGTATGCAGTGCCGTCAGTACTGATCGCAAGTGCGGCGGGCGTAGCACTGCCGCAAACTACGGGAGCAACTGCCGTAAGCGTTCCGCTCAATCGGTCAACCGTGTAGAGTGTACGGACGTTTTCTTCGTTAATGCCAAGGGCGTAGAGCGTCTGCGTGCTGTGGTCATATGCCATGTCGCGGATGGTGATATTACCCGCTTCGGCACCCATCGTAACTTCCTTCGATGCAAAATCCATCTTAAAGAACTGCTTTGAGGTGTTAAAGCCGTAAACCACGCCGCCTGCAAATTCAGCCGCTGCGATAGTCAAGCCGTTAAGATCGATCACAGTGGTAAAATTCGGTGAAAGGTCGGTGAAAGTCATGAAATTTCCACCCATGCTGCCGTAAAGCACAACGGGGGGAAGTCCTTCGGTAACGGTGACATTGCATTCTGCCGCTGCACCGCCGTCAACCGTTTCGATGGTTATTACTGCATTGCCGACTGCAACGCCGTATACGAGACCGTTTTCATTTACAGTTGCGATGCCTTCATCGGAAGAAGTGAAAGTCACTTCCTTGTTGAATGTGTTTGCCGGAAGGACGTTCCATACCAGCTGAACCATTCTGCCGGATTCAACGGAAATATTCTCGTCAACAGTGATTTCACTGCTGAGCACGGGGGCACCTACATAAACATTGTCAAGCCATACGGTGTCATCGTTTCTGTCAACGCTCGAATCCTTTTGATAGGTCCACTCGAGCGTATGCTCGCCTGCGGTAAGTGCATAACTGAAATTTGACCAGTCAATAACATCTGAATAAGTTGCGATCGTTGTGCCGTCGATTTTAAACATAAACTTGTCATAAGTTCTTTCAGTGCTGACTTTATAGTCAAACGATACGATTTCACCCTCATTTGCTGTGACAGTGGCAGTCACTGTACTGGCAGAGCTGCCAACTCCCTGGTTTGTTGAAGCAGCCCAATGATTTTCGCCGTCAACGGCAAAAGGATACTCCCCTTCGCTGACGAATTCGATCGTTCCGCCCTCAACATTCAATGCCTGGCTGAGTGTGAGGCCATCTCTGCCGGCAGGGGGTACAACTTTACTTTCTGCAAAAACGGGAATTGTTACAACAGAAATCGCCATAACAATTGCCATGAGCAGTGCAAAAGTTCTTTTCATTTACTTTTCTCCTTCTCTGTACACCTTAATTTATCCGATACATATAATAGATTCGGACCGTTTTATTATACCAGTCATTCATGGGTGCCGCAAGTGTCAATTCCGATTATGCTGCGGAAAAGCAGACAGTATCCGGATTTTGCTTCGGCATGTACCGTTCTGCCAAGCTGTGAAGCAAACCTGTTAAATTACAGAAAAATAGGCTGCCGCAGAAAGCTCTTCCGCAGCAGCCCCGATACTATTCAATTAAGGTTTTGTCAGTCTTCCTTCTTCCTGAAGATTACGATACCTGCACCTGCTGCAAGTGCCGCAACGCCTGCACCGATGATGCTGATTGCACCGGTGGAAGGTGCCGGAGGCGTGGTGGGTTCAGCAGTGGGTTCGCCGGGAACCTCAGTGGGCTCAGCAGGAACTTCAGTGGGAACCTCGGTGGGTTCAACGGGAACTTCAGTGGGAACCTCGGTAGGCTCAACGGGAACTTCAGTGGGAACCTCGGTAGGCTCAACGGGAACCTCAGTTTCAGTTGCGGGAACTACGACTGCACCATTGACAGGAGTATTCTCTACGGGAATCGAATCTAAGTCGGGCATGTAGGAGAACTCTTTTACCTGGAGAGCAAGTTCAATGGTCGTGCCGGGTTCAACAGCTTCGCTGACGGTGAAGTTAGCGGTGAAAAAAGTACCCTGAGCAGTGAGTGGTTCGGTGGGCATCATAACGCCGAGACGAATGGAGTTGTTCTCATCGTTCTGACTGATAAGAGCCATACCGCCGCCGGGCAGATTCGAAAGAGCTTCGCCCTTTTCAATGCCGTTGAGGGTGAGCTTAGTATTGTCAAAATCGACCCAGATGTTGACAGAATGAACGGCAAATTCGCCTGTAACGTTCAAGCTGACATCGACGGTTTCACCGGGCTGTGCATTGACGGTTTCAACAGCGATAACAACATCGTTTTCAGCTGCTGCGGGAATCGCAATGAGGCATACAGCCATCATTGCTGCAAGTGCGAGTGCAAAAATCTTTTTCATTTTATTTGCTCCTTTCCACCCGTGAAATTTTTTCTTCTCGGGTGATTCGCTGAGAGTGTACCACAGGTTTCTCGGTTTTGCAAGCGTTTTTCATTGACCAAACGTGATAAATTTTATCCACTTTTGGAAAAAACTCAGCATTCATCGAATAATTCAGAAAAAGTCCACATTATTAAATATGCTTTCAGTGCCTGTAATATCATTATTGTACACAAAAATAAGGCACATTCGTGACATGAATGTGCCCTAAATGAGAATTCGAGATTCGGTAAACGTTGTTATTTTTTTACATCAATCGACAATGCGATGTCTTTCAAAATCAGACCGTTTGAAGTAAATGTATGTGATTATGCTGCATATCATCCACCCCGCCGGGTAGCCGAGAGCAACGATAGTGATGGTATTGCTGACGAACCGCGCCATTAAGAATAGGTATATCTGCCTGAAAAATACAAAGCACCCGAGCATAATGAACATCGGCGTTCTGCTGTCCCCCGAGCCTCGCAATGCACCTGCAAGAATTTGATTGATGCAGCAGAAGACGTAGAAAGGCGAAATAAGCCTGAGCAGCATAGAGCCATATCTAACGACCTCCGGGTTATCATTAAAGAACTCGACCAGCTGGGGTGCTGCAATAAGAACGGGCACCATAAGTATTAAGGTCGAAGCGACTGCAATTACCATGGCCCTTGTAACGCCCTGCTTTGCACGCTTAACCTGGTTTACACCAAGGTTCTGCCCCACAAACGTTGTCGCAGCAAGGGAAATGCTCTGCATCGGGAGCAGCAGGAACTGGTCGATTTTTGCATATGCTGTCCAGCCTCCCATGCAGGTATCGCCAAAGAAGTTGATATAGGACTGAACAAAGATGTTTGAAAAAGAAGTGATCGCCATCTGCAATGCAGCGGGAATGCCGACTTTGAACACTTTGCCGAGTATTTTCTTATCGATCTTTAATTTTTTAATACAAAGTTTGCAATAGCCGTCCGTTTTCATAAGAACATAAAGGACCAGCAATGCAGAAACAAACTGAGCGATTATCGTTGCATAGGCGACTCCCTCAACACCCATTTTGAACACGAGAACAAACAAAAGATCGAGTACAGTGTTCGTAAGAGCGGAAACGACAAGGAAATAAAATGGTCTTGTAGAATCGCCGACGGCTCTCATTATGCCTGAGCCTATATTGTACAGCACAAGACCCAGCATACCTGAGAAATAAATCCTGAGGTATGCAGTTGATTCCGGCATAACATTTTCCGGAGTATCCATAAGCCTAAGCATGAGCGGAGTCATCGCAATGCCGATTATCGTAAACAAAACGCCCATAATAATTGTCACGGCAATCGAGGTATGAACCGACTTCTGCACATTTTCCTTATCTTTTGCTCCGTAGTACTGTGAAATAACCACGCCGGCACCGGCACTTAAGCCCATAAAAAGACCTATCAAGAGGTTGATTATCGGCCCGACAGTACCGACAGCGGCAAAGGCCTGGTCGCTGACATAATTGCCGACGACCCAGCTGTCAACCGTGTTATAGAGTTGCTGAAAGATATTCCCCAAAAGCAATGGGATTGAAAACCTGATAAGATGATTGACAATACTGCCCTCAGTCATGTCAACGTCATGTCAACGTCATGACCTTTTCCATTCTTCGCAAACAACGTTTTTGTACTCACAATTTCTTCCTTTTCTTCTTCCGACTGTGTCCGGTCTCAGCTGCACACCGCTTCGTATTTGTCTACCATTATAGCTCCTGAACTAAGTTTTTCAACCATTATATTCTATATCGGCATTTTTTCTGTCTTATCGGCCGTTTATTTTCGGAGAACTGCCGTAATCGGCTTTTATTTCCCGGGAAATAGAATCCTTTCACGGCCTGCATCTCTTTTTTTCATGCAAAACTAATGCGGCACGAATGCGAGTAAGCTCTTAACGAACCTCCTGCACTCAGTACCGCATTGGTCTAATCCGTCTCAAAAGGGCATATTTTTTAACATTCATCCCTTTTTGGGAGACTCGTCTTTTTTCTTGAAGAGGTACTCATCCACCTTCTTGCGAATTTCATCGGAAATTTCCCTCTTAATGGGAAATACGTTTGCGTTTACAACACGTTTCGAAAAGGTTAGGACGGATTCTATCGTCTTGCCCAAAGCGTCCGCACTGAGAAACTCCAATGCGAGGTCATCACGACGGCTGTGGATAAATCCTGCACCGTTTGCAAACCACCTGCCGAAGTTGATTGCCGGAACACCGCTGTCCGCAAAGGGAATAGAATCGCTCGAATAGATATCGTTGTCCGATTCAACTGCCAAACCGTTTTCGTCCATGATACCGTCAAGATATGGCTTGATGGCATCGTTGCCTGTTATTGTCGCAAATTCATATCCGAGAATCGGACCTGCCATATCCACGTTTATCATCAGTTCATGCTTTTCAAGCTCGTCCTCATGGAGCTTGACATAGGCTTTGCTGCCCAAAAGCCCCTGCTCTTCGGAACCGAACCAGTTGAACTTCAGCGTCCTCTTCGGCGGGTTTGCAGCAAAATAGCGAAGCACTTCAAGAATTACAGCAGAACCCGTCATATTGTCGTAAGCTCCCTTGGAGAACCGTACACTGTCATAATGAGCACCGTATGAAATGATTTCATCCGGAAACTCCGTACCCCTGATTTCAGCACATACATTGTGCGAAACGCTCTTGAACCTTTCACTCTTGACAATAATTTTGACTTTGGATGCACCGCGTGCGACAAGCTCCATCGCATCTTTCGCCCTGAGATTGACGACGACATTCGTGCCGAAGTCGGCAGTCATGGTTTCGCGAAGCTTACCGATGTCAAAATCAGTTTCTTCATTTTTGTCGTTTATATTGCCGACAAAACCAATAATTGCAGCAGGCTCGGCCTTCTGAATTTTTTCATATTTTTTACGATAAATGCTGCCGTTTGCCAAAACAGCCTTGCCTTTCACATTCCTGAGGCAGGTGGGGTGTCCGTCCTCAACATACGCAAGATCAAGGATAAGACCTTCATCGGGAGTGCTGTCCGAGCGGATATAGCCGGTGACTTCGTACTCCTTGCAGTACGGCTCAAGCACCATGAGTCTTGCATCGCTGACCTTCCCGTCTTCGACCTCAAACTCTTCAATATGGCAGTCAATGCTCAGTGCCTTGACCTTTTCCATAATTGCCTCTGCCGTGCGTGTTTCCTCGGCAGTACCGGAGACTCTTTCGTAGGAAAGCTCTTCGATAAGCCCAAATGCACGTTTTGAATCAAAATCCATATTTTTTCCTCCGTCTAGTTTTCTTCACACTGCCTGCTAGTTTTGCCTGCAATGATCGCATCAATAATTTTTTCGAACTGCATACCTCGTGATGCCTTAACGAGCAGGATATCTCCCTCACGCAGGTTGTTGTTCACAAATTCGGCAGCACTCTGTCTCGAAATATAATGAACACTCTCTGCTCCGCCGTCAATCGCACCCTTTGCGACAAACCGTGTCTTGTCACCGATGGCGATCAGACCGTCAAGTCTGCCCGCACAGAATTTGCCAAGCTCATAGTGCAGCATATCCGTCTTTTCACCGAGTTCGAGCATATCTCCCAGAAGAGCAATACGCCTACCCTCGCCCGCAATGGCTGAAACGGAAGCACGAACCGAATCCGGTCCTGCGTTATAACAGTCATCAATGATAGTAATCCCGCCATGTTTCAGTATCCTCCCGCGGTGTCCAACGGGCGAATAGCTTTCAATTCCTCTGCGTATTTCATCCGGTGTGAGTCCAAACTCAATTGCAGCATTTGCAGCTGCAACGGCATTCATGATCATATGTCTTCCGATGAACGGTGCGTGGACATGTACCCGTTCGCCGCCCGCAAAGCAAAGATCAAACTCGACACTTTCAATGCCGTTCTGCACAATGTTTTCCGGGTGGATTGCATATTTTCCGTCCATTCCGAAAAATATGACGGGAAGCTCTGCCCTGTACGAACGAAGCTTATCGTCTTCACCGTTAAAAAACAGCTTGCCGCTCGCCTTCATATGCGGAATAAGCTCCGTCTTTGCCCGCAGAACACCCTCGCGGTCAATAAGATTCTCAAGATGCATATTGCCAATATTGGTGTAAATGGCATAGTCGGGTTCGGTAATCGCACCGAGTCTGTCCATTTCGCCGAAGTGGCTTATACCGAGCTCAAGCACCGAAACTTCGTCTTCCTTCTTCAGAGTAAAGAGCGTCTGAGGAACGCCATATTCGTTGTTAAAATTCCCCTCTGTGCTGTGTACACGGAACCTTTGCGAAAGGACGCATGAAACCATACGCCTTGTACTTGTTTTTCCGACACTTCCGACAACCGCAATCACTTTCACGCCGCTCTTTTTCCTTATATATGCGGCTAACGCTTTCATTGCCTCAAAGCTGTCCTTGACACGTATATGACAAAGTTTAGTCTCGTTTTCGCACAATGCACAGCAGGCACCGTTTTCAAAGGCCTTTTCGATAAAGTCGTGACCGTTGACCCTTTCTCCTTTCAAAGCAACGAACAGCGAATTCGCCGTTGTCTTCCTGCTGTCAATAAAAACTCCCGAGATCAGTCTCCCGCCTATATCTTCGCCGTTTATCAGCTCGCCGCCGCAAGCCTTTGCGGCTTCTGAAAAAGTTATTGCAATCATGTTTACCGCTTGAGTTTCAAGCTCTCCTCGATTATTTTTTCAAGCAGCTGCGGAAACTCGATTCCTGCCGCCCTTGCTTCCTGCGGCAAAAGGCTCGTGCCGGTCATGCCGGGCAGGGTGTTTGCTTCAAGGCAGTAGCAGCCCGTTTCGTCCATCATAAAATCAACTCTGCCGTATGCACCGAGACTAAGAACCTTACAAACGCTTACGGCTGTTTTTTTGAGTGCCTCAGCAACGCTGTCGGGAATTTCAGCCGGACAAATCTCCTCAGTGCAGCCCGACTGATATTTGTTCTTGTAATCATAAAAACCGTGCTTTGGAATTATCTCAATCGGCGGAACTGCCGTTTCACCGACAACACCGACGGAGAGCTCTCGTCCCTTGATGTACTTTTCAATAATTATCAAATCTTCGTATTCCTCTGCAAACCTCAGAGCCGCCTCAAGCTCCTCGTCGCAATGCACTATGGACACGCCGACACTTGAGCCCAGGCTGCCGGGCTTTACGACACATGGGAAACCGAAGACCTTGCATTCGTCAATATCATATTCGCCCTTCCTCAAAAAAACGGCGGGCGGAGTCGGGATTCCGCACGAAGCAAACAAACGCTTTGAGAGACATTTATTCATCGCCAGCAGGCAGCCCTCCATTCCACTGCCCGTATACTTTATTCCGAGCAGATCAAAGGTCGCCTGCAGCTTGCCATTCTCACCTTCATCGCCGTGAAGAGCATTGAAAACAATATCCGCCTCCCTGCAAATGTCAAGCACATTCCTCCCAAAAAAACCCTCCTTGCGTTCAAAAAACTCACGCACATCGGGAGATTCGTCTGAAATTGCATAATTTGCAATGGGTAAACATGCATCAAATGCCTCCGCAGGTGAAATGCCGTTAAGCTCGATTCCCTTGCAGACGTCAACAAGAACGACCGAGTGACCGTTTTCTCTCAACGACTTGGCGACCATCGCCCCGGTTGAAAGCGAAACATCCCTCTCATTGCTCCTGCCGCCGCAAAGTACACATATTTTCATAAAAAATTTTATTCCTTTCCTATCGCTTAATGCACCGTGACCGGTACTATTATAGCATATTCCGCCGGAAATGGCATTATTTTTTCATTTGCGGTGCCGCATTGAATTCTTTTGACCCGTAACCTAGAGAATATAAGTTTTTCTGCCCTTTTCATTATCGAATCATTGTGCTATAATCAATGAGTGGAATTATGCCCGGCGGCCGCATTGTTTCAGGCGTTGGGGCATAAGTAGAGAAGCTGATAAACACAGCTAATAAATACAAAGGAGATTTACCATGCCTGTTAATCTTAAAGGACGTTCCCTGCTTACTCTTAAGGATTTTACTCCCGATGAAATCCGCTACCTGCTCAACCTTTCTGCCGACCTGAAGGCAAAGAAGCGTGCCGGTATCCGCGGCGATTTGCTTGCAGGCAAGAACATCGTTCTTCTTTTTGAAAAGACTTCAACCCGTACCCGCTGTGCATTCGAAGTTGCAGCATACGACGAAGGTGCAAACGTTACCTTCCTCTCCAACAGCCAGATGGGCAAAAAAGAATCCCTTGAAGACACCGCAAAGGTTCTCGGCCGCTTCTATGACGGTATCGAATTCCGCGGTTTCAAACAGGAAACCGTTGAGCTGCTCGCAAAGCATGCCGGTGTTCCCGTATGGAACGGTCTTACCGACCTCTATCACCCCACTCAGGTCCTCGCCGACTGTCTCACCATCATGGAAAACGTTGCAAAGCCCCTCAACAAGGTCAAGCTCGTTTACGTTGGTGATGCACGCAACAACATGGGCAATTCCCTCATGATCATCTCTGCAAAGCTCGGCATGCACTTTGTCGGCATCGCTCCCAAGTCCCTCTTCCCCGAAGAAGGTCTTGTAAACGAAATGCGTGAGCTTGCAAAGGTAACCGGTGCAAAGATCGAGTTCTCCGAGGATATCGCAGCAGTCGATGGTGCAGACGCCATTTATACTGACGTTTGGGTATCCATGGGCGAAGAAGCTCAGTTCGAAGAGCGTATCAAGCTCCTCACCCCCTACCGCGTAACCATGGACATGATGAAGATGACTCACAATCCCGACTGCATCTTCCTGCATTGTCTGCCCAGCTTCCACGACTTGGAAACCTCTGTCGGCAGAGAGATCTTCGAAAAATACGGCGTTGCAGAACAAGAAGTTACCGATGAAGTCTTCCGTGCTCCCTGCTCCAAGGTATTTGACGAAGCAGAAAATCGTATGCACACCATCAAGGCCGTCATGGTCGCAACCGCAGGCAGATAAGCTATTTGCTTTACAGATTGAAGCACCCGTGTCCCGTGCATGGGTGCTTTTTCGTACAAAAACCCCGGCAGTCAGCCGAGGCATGTTTGGAAAGCTTGACGGTGCAGCTAAAGCGTTTTCCTGCCCGTACGCTCCATTAACTTTTATTATCGTCGCAAATGAGTTGTTCTTTCAAAAACGATTCGTTCAGGGCAGCAGCACCACAAACCGGAATGCAAATCAAGGGATCTGCGGAACTCATTATTAAGCGACAGCTTGCATACCTATTGCGGTTTCCAATCGCCGAGCAGATACCGTCTGACGTCGTTCAAAAACGAATAGACATTGTTTTTGTTCATCGTGTAAAAAGTTTTGTAGTCCGTTATTGTGCAATCAACAAATCCCAATTGGACTAGTTTTTCTAGATGGTAATACATTGCGTTTCGTGTTATGTCAAAACACGCTGACAATTCCTGTCCGTATGATGTATTGTCACGCAAGGCACGGAGCGTCTCAAGTCTGTTTTTATCGGACAGAACCTTCATTGCACTTGCATAGACCTGTGCAGAGTTCTTGAAATTTCGAATTTTAAACACTGAATCCACAAAAACACCAAAATACACTCGAGTTGGTCCCTCCTGCGGAAAAGCGACAAAAACGCCATTAAAGAGGAAAAGGCTTGGATAAACTATCACATCATCGATATTCTTCGGCAGCACAATATTCATCTCTTTCAGGCGTTCAACAATATCTCCCTGACTGAAGACCCTTTCGGTGCAGGATATTGCATCTGCATACAGCGGTTCATTTTCGGCGATCAGCTGCGAAGTCGCTTGAAGCAGCGGCATCAGACGCTTTATGTGCACCACAGGATTCACGACAATGTCTATAAGATTCCATTTCGTTTCGACGTCACTGAAGAATTCGTTTATTTCTTTAACATATTCTTCCATATTCTCAGCGGAAAAAGCCTGCCCCGTGCCGCAGCCGACCGTCATTACCGAAACATATTTTTGAACTCTGTCATCTAATGATACCTCTTCGTAGAAATTGATTAAATCATTAACCGTATAGTCAGCAGGAGCTTTGTCGGGACAGCTTAGAAGCAGTCTGCCGAGGCTTATCACATCCCCCGTCTCCGTTACATCCGGATATAGAGGCGAGAAATAACGCTCCATTGTCTCATTTTTCGGTATTTGCTCATCAAGGATCGTTTCAAGCCTTGCAACCCCATCCAATGATGCGAATTGAATATCTTGCATGTTGCCGCTATCGCGTTTTGCTTCAAGCAACTTTGTGCAAACACTCTTTCCGTTGCCGCGGCGGCACAGGTATTCGGCCGCCTCGTATGTGCAGTTGATTTTCTTTTTGAATTCAATCATGTTTTTTCCCTCCAAACAATATTATCCCGAAAAGAAACATCCGTGTCAAGAGTAAAAAGTTTTTTTCCGGACAGCCGTTGACAAGCGGAAAATGCCATGTTAAAATATGCACAATAAATATTTTGCATGTGGAGGAATCAACATGAAAAGAAAACTAATTGCATTAATTACTGCATGCCTGTTTGCGGCATGTACTGTCACCCCGACACTCGCCCTGGGAAATGCCAACAGCAGGATAACGTCAACAACCGTTGGACCAATGCCGAGTGAAAGAGTCGAAAGGCAATGCGGCACTACGAAAAAAATGATAACATCGCTGCTCTCGCCAACACTCGATGAAAACTGCTCTGTCGCTGCCTCGCCCGCCGTAAGTTCCTATAACGAGCATGACGTTGCATTGATGAGACTGTTTCTTGAGATTACAGACTCAAACGGCATAAAAAACGGACAGAAGATCAATAACTATTCCGGCGTTGAATATGATGCAGACGATCCTTCAACGTGGGCCAATATCGATTGGACGGATGAAGGTGAGCTTGCCGTTGTTCATTTTTGGTCGATCAATTTCACGGAGTATGTAACCGACCCCGAAACCGGCTGGGAATACCCAACATCAAGTGAAATGCTGCTTGTAGGGGATCTTGACCTCAGCGGATGCCAAAGTCTTGTTGACCTTAATGTGCCTCAAAACAATTTGACATCTGTTCGTGCCGATAACTGTCCTTCGCTGGAAATTTTTTATGCGGGCGAGCAGGGAGATTTTGTCGGTGCAGGTGATTCTGATCGCACTCTCGTTTATGTATCTGCCGATAATTGCCCGACTCTCTGGTACATCGGTGCACCAAACAATGATCTTGAACACTTCAGTTTTAAAAATGCACCAATGCTCGTCGAAGTCATGGTTGATAACAACCCGAGGCTTAGCGAGGTGAATATCAGCGAAAGTCCCGTGATTGAAGCATTTTCTGCCAATAACACTGCGATTGCTTCCATAGATTTAAGCGGACGCAGCAGTCTTCTGCTCGTACATGCTGACAGCTGTCCGATAGAAAGCGTTAATCTTTCCAACTGCACAGCAGATTTTGAATTGAGCGTTGCTTTCGCACGTACTTTGACAGAGTTAGATCTCTCCGACTGTACCGGTCTGAATGCACTCTATATTGACGACACCTCCGTTTCGCAATTAAACTTTGATGTTTGTTCAAATCTCCGTGCTGTATCAATCGGAAATTCACCGTTTGAAGAGATCGACCTGACGAACTGCCCCCTGATCTATTGGTGCAACACAAATGCAGTCAATGAAACGCTGCATCAAGCAAAGCTGACCGTCGATGAACATGTTCTCACTATTTCCGCTGAAAACGGCTCCATTGGCTTAAGTTTCGCGTTCTTTAGCATTTATGATGATTCTTACGATCAGTCATCTGACTTTTTGAAAGTGTATTCCACAGCTCCGGTTGAAAATGATTTTATCGGATGGGAAAGTCAATCCGGAGAAATCGTCAGCACGCAAACGGAGTTCATGCTCACTCCCGAATACATTGCTCAGGTTCATGCCGCTGATTTCTCCCTGACTGCAAGATATGCAGTCTCATTTCTTCCCGGAGATGCAAACCGTGACGGCGTAATCAACACGGAGGATGTGCTTTTGATCATGCGCAGTGCACTTGGTCTTCAGTCCGGAATCAGCATTGAGGTCTGCGATGTAAACAACAACGGCGTCATCGATATTGCAGACGCAGTTCTCGTCATGCGCAGCGTACTCGGACTTTAAGCAAATGCGGTTTGCCCTTTCATTAAATTTGATCAGGCAACCATGGATACACACAGGCAAGATCGCCATGATCGCAGCCGCAGGCAAATAAGCCCTTTACCATACAGTTTGAAGCACCATTGCTCCATGCATCGGTGCTTTTTATCATACAAAAAGCATGCAGTTAGCTCCTTGGAAGAATCTGCACGGTCCGTCATTCAATTTCTTTTGACATGCGTGATTGCATGTTGTATAATTGACTTTGATTATCGTCTGCAATGCGGGCGTAAAACGGAAAGGGACTTTCCATACGGAAGGTTATGGTCGTAGGCTATGAAACGCACAACAAAGCTCATCAAATCTGTCGCTGTAATAACGGCGGTGATAATTGCGGTGCTGTCCATCTCGGCATGTACCGGCGGTAAAGACGGGAATTTGGCAGGACCGGATGTTGAACACAGTATTGTTTATTTTAGCAAAACTTCTGATGAAACAAGCAGACTGTTGGTTGACAGCAAGCTGCTTGAAGACTATATCGCAGGCGGTATTGATGCATACCAGACCGTCGATGGCACAGTGGCAATCGTCCGTGCCGGTACCGGACTCTATCGCGTTGACAGTGAAAATATCAAAAAGATTTACCCCGCCGCTGTCGACAGGGCAGTTCTCTCCCTCGACAACGAATACATACTCTTTTCAACTGCGACGAATGTCTTTGTATACGACAACAAAACAAACAATGTCACAAAAATTGAAGGTCTTGAGGCTGACAAGATAACGAGCCTTGTCATTTCGCCCTCCGCAAAAGCATTTGCATTCTCTGCTGTTAAGGATGACGTATGTACAGCTTACAAGTATATCGACGGTCAACTCAGTGTCATTTTCGAAGCAGCATGCATGGTTGCCATTTCAGATGACGGCAGCTTCGGCTACTATGTTGAATCCATCGGTCGTGAACTCACCAAGAAGCTTTACAGATTTGACGGCGATGAAACGAAGCTCGTTTCTGAATTTGCAGAGGCAAATTTTGAAATTAACCGTGACCTGAGCGAAATCACATTCGACATCGATGCAAAAACTCATTACAGCGTTTCAGGCAGCAAGGCCAAGAAGCTTGTCGATGCTTCCGTCATCACGACAGCAGGTGAACAGAGTTCCGTCATGGGTGGTGAATATTGTACAGTCAAGCTCAAAAATGCAGAGTCCATCTTTAGCTGCATTTATTACACCGTCTACACTGCTCAGAATGCGGACAGCGAGAAAATCACCAAATACGATGTTTACTATGTAAATGCCTCCCATAAGGCAACTAAGCTCGTCGGCGGTGCAGAGCGTTTCAGCCGAGGTAATGACGGGACGACGATCGCTTGCCTCGTTAATGATAATCTGTACAAGGTTTCGGCATTCAATCCGCAGAAGCCCACGCTTATAGCCTCACAGGTCTATACCTATACTTGCGATAACGACCTTGAGAATTTCTATGCTGTCGACATGTACGCAACTCTTTACTACATTAAATCCGGAACCAATCCCAAGGAGCTGCTCAGAAATGCGTATTTTGTCGTAATGACCAAGAGTGGCGTATGCCTGTGCATCAGCGATTACGAAGATAATTCCGGTACGCTTAAATGGGCAGTTGGCGAGGACATCGGCGAGGTTGCGAAGGGCGTTTACAGTGTTGAAGCACTCGCTGGAACGACGGTTTATTACTGCAACCCCGGCGAAAAGGAAGGTGTGTTTGACGTGTATGTAAGCGACGACAGCCTGAACTTTGAACTTGTCATCGAGCAGGCACAACTTGTTAAGAAATAAACCCTTATCGGCAAAAGACGGAGGAAACCGAGTGAAAAAAATACTGTCTGTTGTTTTAGCACTGCTGATCTCTGTTTCTTTCCTGTCGGCATGCATGAGACAGGGTGAAGTTTCCCCTTCCCCCCTGCCTTATTCAAGCCAAACCCCCGGTTTGACGGAGAAGCCAGCACCGACCGCAGAACCGACGCAGGTTCCGTATGCGTTTGAAATCGACTACCGCAAGTGTCCCAGGCTTCTTGAAACCGAACTCGGCAGCGGCATTATCAACCTTGCTCGACTTACTATAGATGCCTTTCTTTCCGGCGAGGACAGCGTTGTTCTGCCGAATCTTGAGAGCTCCGGGAACATTTCAATGCTCCTTTATGCCATATCGGTCATGTGCCCTCCATTCAGTGCCTATACCGATGCAAATGAACTTAAAAGCTACGATGTGCAGACAAGAACGCTGAGCTGGAAATTCTACGATGGCGACGGAACGCGAGAAGAAGTTCTGGTCGGGTTTGAAAATTGTATCAAAGAACAGTACATGAGCATTCTTTCTTCCAACGACACCGAACTTATGCGTGCCATCCTTCTCTACCATGCTTACACGGAGGACATGGCGTATGATTATGATGCGTTCAATATGACCGAGATTGATGGAACCGACCCGGTCATGCGTATCAGGCTCTCAGGGTACAATGCAATCATGGGCAAGTCCGGCATTTGTACAGGGATTTCAGAGGGACTTTGCTTTCTCTTCATTCAAGCGGACATAAATTGCTGTCCGATAAACTGTTTTGAGGGTGAATCCGGTGCCCATGAGTGGCTGATGGCAGAGTTCGGAGGAAAATACTATTTTTGTGACCCAACTTGGGAAACGAACGGGGGTCTTAAGTACTTTGGACTATCTGCGGATGACAGGGCATCTTGGGCAGGCGGCTATCTTGAGCAGAATATGCTTATCTTCTATAAATCAATTGCGGGCAGATACCGAGCAGATGACTCCGAACGTTTTTCAGCTCTCAGATGGATTGAAAGCACTCCCGATGAAATAGTACGGGAGGGTACCTCCATACTGATAAAAAACAATGGTGTCGAACCGATAACAATAGACTGTAAATAATCCTTACAAAATCGCCGCAAGCCACTCGGTTTGGGCGATTTTAAGCAAACCCCGAAAGGAATGGAAAGTGGAGCAAAAATTGATTGACGTAAACGGCATTCCCGCCGTTGTCTTTGGTAAAAAATCAAATAAATCCTACATTTATGTTCACGGCAGGTGCGGCAATAAATTCGTTGCCGAGACTTTTGCAGGCATTGCGGAGGAAAGGGGCTATCAGACCATTGCGTTCGACCTTCCCGAGCACGGCGACCGTCATGACAGTAGGCGTCTCGATGTTTGGGACGGAACTTCTGACCTCACTTCAATAGCTGAGTACGTTTTTTCACGGTACGATGAGGTATCTCTCTACGGCTGCAGTATAGGTGCCTATTTTTCCCTGGTATGCATGGCGGATAAAAAACTCGTCAGATGCCTCTTTCAGTCACCGATAGCGGACATGAAGTGGCTCGTCACAAGCATGATGCGTTGGAACAACGTTGATGAAGAGCGTCTCAGGCGGGAAGGAGAAATCAAAACACCCACCGAACCGCTCCGGTATGACTTTTATCGGTACATTATGGACAACCCACTGCCGGAATGGAAGCACAAAACATTTATCCTCTGCGGAGCAAAGGATGAGCTTCAGCCCATTGAGTCTATCAAAGCCTTTGCGAAACGCTCCGGAGCAGTGCTGACCATAGCAGAGAACAGCGGTCATGCATTCATGGAGGAAGGCGATTCACAAATCGTTGAAAAATGGTTGAGAGAAAACATACGTTAAAGAATCTTCCGAATACAGTTACTGCATTTAGAATCGCAGGGGCGTTTGCACTGCTGTTCGCACAAACGGGAAGCACAGCCTTCTTTGCACTTTACTTGCTCTGCGGTTTGACCGATATTCTCGACGGATTTCTCGCAAGACAGCTGCAGGCCGCAAGCAAATTCGGAAGTAAGCTCGACAGCATTGCAGATCTTTTGTTTGCACTTTCCTGTGCGATAAAGTTTCTTTCTGTCATTAGGCTTAACGTATTGCAAACGACGATCCTGAGTCTCGTTGTGTGCATTAAGCTTCTGTCATTCTTTATCTCAATTATTAGACGGCAGAAAAGAGGCTCTGTGTATTTTTTCCACACTGTAGCAAACAAAATTACCGGCTGCATTGTATTTGCGGGACTTCCGATGCTGTTTTCGCCCTATGAACAGTTTGCGTTGGCGATAATGCTGCTCTCTGCTGCTTTCGCTTCCATACAGGAGCTTGTTTTCAACATCTGCAATGCGGAAATTGCGGAAAACTGAGCGAAAGCTTCGGGCGGATCCGAAAAAGAACATTAAATATTCAAAAATTGTTTACACAAAAGCACGGAGGTATCGACTGATGAACCAAATAATTTCGGACAGGCTCTGCCTCAGCTCCATCGGAGACGACTGCAACACTCTTGCATCGAAATACGGTCTTGGAATTGAAATTGCAGAGTTCTGCTATGCACTGAACCTCGACAGTGAATACGAAAAGCATCTTGACATTGCAAGGAAACTGCTCAACGGAACAAATGCAGAAGCTGCATGGTTTCATGCACCGTTTGCCGACATTGCCGCATGTGCCATCGACCCAAAGGTTCGTGAAGTCACTAAATTACGTTATGATCAATCGATTAAAACGGCCTGTACTCTCGGAATAAACAAAATAGTGATCCACGGCGGTTATATTCCCTATGTATATTACGAAGAAAGTTATGTTGAACAGAGCATACTCTTTTTTCGAGACTTTGTTCAAAGGGTCCCCGGAAATATGATCATTGCTCTTGAAAATGTCATGGAGCCGTCTCCCGACATGCTGATAAGGATTGTCGAGGGCGTAAACGATAAACGAATCGGACTTTGTCTCGATGTTGGCCATGCAAACAGCGAAATATCCCGCATTCCACCGATGGAATGGATTGAGCCCATGGCACCGTATCTCAAACATGTTCACCTTCATAACAATTACGGCGGGCGTGACTTGCACAATTCATTGGGCGAAGGCACTATCTCCATTCGAGATTTGCTGTTGAAAATAACAGATCTCTGCCCCGTAGCAAGTTTTACTCTTGAAACCATGCACTGCGAGCCTTCGGTCGAGTGGCTTGAAACCAATGGATTTATTGGTTAAAATTTAAAAGAATATGAATGAAATAGAATTAAAAGAAATACTGAGTGGGATCCTTCCTCTTTATGATCATGCGGTGAGGGCCGCCGTACTCCGCCAGCAGGAGCTTGCAAAACCGCCTGAGAGTCTCGGTAAGCTGGAGGACATTTCAATCAGACTCGCAGGAATAACCGGAAGAGTGCAAAACAAAATCGAACGTACTCGTATCATCGTCTTTGCGGCGGATAACGGTATAGTGAACGAGGGCGTTGCCTCAACCCCTCAATCAGTCACGCTGCTGCAGTCAATAAACATGACACGCCACATAACGGGTATGTCAGCAATTGCCGCTTGTTTCGGAACCGAAGTCGAGGTTATCGACGTTGGAATAGCATCGGAGGGAGTTCCTCCCGTCATTCTTAACAGAAAAATTCGTTTGGGAACACGCAATTTTGCTCTTGAGCCCGCAATGACGCGTGATGAAGTGCTGTCTGCGATCGCGGTTGGTATTGAAGCCGCAAAAGCGGCGAAAATGGCCGGTGTTGATGCAGTCGGAATAGGTGAAATGGGAATCGGAAACACGACCACTTCAGCGGCCGTGCTTGCTGCACTCACGGGGGAAGCGGTTGAAAGAGTTACCGGACGCGGAAGCGGACTCACAGATGCAGCATTTGAACTTAAAAAGAAAGTAATTTCGGATGCTCTGCTGCTGCATTCTCCCAATGCAGACGACCCGACCGACGTCCTCTGCAAAGTCGGCGGTCTTGACATTGCCGCCATGACGGGTGCATATATCGGATGTGCGTATTACAGAATTCCTGTCGTTATTGACGGCTTAATTTCGGTTACGGCGGCACTCACCGCTTCGCGGCTGTCGAAAGATACCAAAGCCTTCATGTTTCCCTCCCATGCCTCGATGGAGACAGGCTGCCGCATTGCCGAAAAAGAGCTTGGAATTGAACCATGGCTGAGGCTTAACATGCGGTTGGGCGAAGGAAGCGGTTGTCCGCTGTCTTTTCAGATCATGCGGGCGGCATGTGCGGCGATGAACGGAATGGCAACCTTTTCCGAAGCAGCTATAAACGACGAGTACCTTGAAGGCATACGCGATAGCTCGGCATTCATGTCGTTGACGGAGCGTGAAGGACAATGAAGATCCTTTTAGTCGGCGGAAGCAAGAGCGGCAAGAGCCACCTTGCACAGAGTATTTCAAAGGGACTTGCCTGCGGCGGAAGGCTTATCTATTGGGCAACTATGGAACCCGTGGATGAGGAAGACCGTCTGCGTATAAAAAAACATCTTATCGACCGCTGCGGATGGGGATTTGAAACCGTTGAATGCGGAAAAAATCTCTCTCTGGCAGCGGACAAGGTCCGTGGTGCTTCATGCGTTCTGTTTGACAGTTTAACAGCAGTGCTTGCAAACGAAATGTTTTGTCCCGAAAAAGGCTTTGACAAAACTGCACCGGATCGAGTCGTCAGCGAACTGTCGATGCTTTCTGACTGCCCTGCAAACATCGTTTTCGTCTGTGACGACATCTTTCGCGACGGTAAAGAGTATGACGAATGGACTGAAGCATACATGAAAGGCCTTGCCTTAATTTGCAGGAGTGCCGCAAACACCTGCGACATCGTCGCCGAAGTTGTATCAGGCATTGCAGTGGTCCATAAGGGTGCAGAAGAATTTGTGAGGATAATGAAGTGAAAAAATATTTCTATGGTTTTTTTATGGCATGGGGAATGTTTCTGGCAATTCCCTGTCCCTTTCCTAAGTGGAGTGAAAACGCAAGGCGGCAAATGCTCTGCTGTCTGCCCGTTATCGGCTGCATTGTCGGGGGCATATGGGCAGGAGCATGGGTTCTTTTGGGCAAAGCTCACTTCATTCCCGCAGCGGTAAGGGCTGTCGTGCTTGCGGCTCTGCCGTGGTGTTTGACCGGATTCATGCACCTTGACGGGTTTATGGATGTTTGCGATGCAGTGCTTTCAAGGCGTGACCTTGAAACCAGACGCAGGATCCTGAAGGATTCGCATTGCGGAGCGTTTGCAGTTATTTGCACTGCACTGCTGATACTATTCCAATGGAGTCTTTTTTGCTCCGTTGAAGATTGCAGCGGACTTTTGCTTCCGCTTGCACTCATCCCGCCCTCCGTGCGATCCGTTTGTGCATTGTCCGTACTCACCTTAAAACCCATGCAGAGCAGTCAATATGCGGAGACAGAACACGATAAAAAATCAGTGTTCATCGTTTCCGCAATGCTGGCCGCATTGACGCTGCCTTTGGCCGTTTTTGGCTGCAAGGCAGGTTCTTTTTCACTCGCTCCGCTTATCTCTGTTCTTGCATGCTCCGCAGCGATATGGCACGGATACAAGCAGCTTGGCGGCATGTCCGGAGATATTTCAGGCTTTGCACTCACGATTGGTGAAGCGGCCGGAGTTGCTGCTCTGGTGCTTTTGAAGTAGGAGGTACAAATATGGAGTTGATAATCGGTGGGGCATACCAGGGTAAGCTCACACATGCCGTTTCGCAGCATTCGCTTGAACGAGATGAAATGCTTGACCTTGCAGAAATAACCGGGAAAACAGATTTTAGCATAAATTTAAGCAAGATACGGTGTGTTTATCACCTCGAAAGCTTAACTTACCACGCTGTTAAATCAGGAAGCTGCCAGACAGCTTTCTACTTTATAGATAATTTGATCAAAAGCAGTCCCAAAGTCATCATAATATCGAGAGAAGTCGGAAGCGGAATTGTCCCCATGGGTAAGGACGAGAGATTGTTCCGTGAATTCCACGGCGAGATACTTTCAAAAATAGCTGCAAGGGCTGATAGAGTGATGCGGGTTTTCTGCGGAATATGTACCTGTATCAAGGGATGAGTTGAGGAGAGAATAATGCTGTTGACATTAGTCAGGCACGGGGAGACACTGTGCACAAGGCGGAGACTGTACAGCGGAGCGTCGGACGTACCGCTGATACTTTCAAGTTTTTCAAAGCTTTTGCAATACAGAGGAAAAAATCTGTATCCGCTTGCAGACCATTACTACACGAGCGGAATGAAGCGGACGGAACAAACTCTTTGGGCGATTTACGGCAATGTTGCGCACGATAACATACCTGCCCTTGCGGAAATGAACTTCGGTGAGTTTGAGGGAAAAAGCTATGATGAGCTGAGATACAATCCGAATTACATTAAATGGATCACCGGTGATAACGAAAAGAATGTATGTCCCGGCGGAGAAAGCGGAGAGCAGGTCACGCTTCGCTCCATGGCAGCACTTGAAAAAATCATTGCAAGTAATGTCGATTCAGTTGTTGTTACTCATGGCGGAATCATCGGTGGAGCGATGAACTGCTTTTTCCCGAATAAGAACGGCAGATTCGAATATACACCGAAACCCGGTTCCGGCTTTACGATTGAATTTGCAGACGGCAAACCCCTGCGGTACAGAAAGATTCCGACAGCTGAGCTCAATTGGGTTTATGCGGAAAAAATGCAAAATAATTAAAAAAGGACTTTGATCCTGAGGGCATTGAAATATCCGGAGGTGAGGCTCAGAAGATTGCACTTGCGAGAGCTTTATATAAGAATGCTCCGTTCATCGTACTTGACGAACCCACCGCTGCATTGGACCCTGTCTCGGAATACGAAGTGTTTGTCAGATTCAGCAAGATAGCTGAAAAGGCTTCCTGAAGAAAGCAAAAAACGAGTGGGATTAACGAAGATATATATTCAGATGTGAGGAATCTGCTTGCATCTGAATGAAATTAATGTTATAATGACAAGTGCAATTGAATTTGAACAGGGCAGGTTAGAAGCAGTTCGGCTCGGTATGCTGGGGGTACTTTCCCACAGGGGAGCAGGGCTTTGTCCGACGCCCGGAAAGGAATAAAGATTATGCAAGCTGTAACTCTTATTGTCAACGTCCTTATGCTCGTTGTAGCCGCCCTGCTCGTATGGGTCATCTTGTCACAGGATGCAAAAAACGCCGGTCTCGGCAGTGCATTCGGCAATGATACCACTGCACTTGGCCAGGCACGCAATGCAAAGGCAAGCAAAGAAGCCAAAAAGCAGAAGCTGACTGTTATCCTTGCTATCGTACTCGGCGTACTTGCATTGATTCTGCTGGTTTTGCCCGGTATCGAAAAACTGATGAAGTAATATCTTGTTGATTGATTTGGCAAGTGACGCAGCATCTGCATGTGTTGCGGGTGCTGCGTTTTCCTTAAAAACTGCTGTCTGAGGGAGTTATGCCTGTAAAAAACGGTGTAAAATTGTTGACGGAAAACCGTAAGGCTCGTCATGAATACTTTGTTGAAAGCACATACGAATGCGGCATTGCTTTGGTGGGTACCGAGGTCAAGAGCATTCGCATGGGTAAGGTCAACATAAAGGACTCCTACGCCAAGGTCAAGGATGGCGAGGTGTTCGTTGTCGGTATGCATGTCAGCCCCTATGAAAAGGGCAATATTTTCAACCGCGATCCGTTCAGGGACAGAAAGCTGCTGCTGCATAAACGAGAGATCCGCAAGCTGAATGCACTTTCACAGGCAGATGGGTACAGCCTTATTCCCTTGAAGCTGTATCTTAAGGACGGCAAGGTGAAACTCGAGCTTGCCGTTGCAAAGGGTAAGAAACTCTACGATAAACGGCACGATATCGCAGAGAGGGATGCAAAGCGTGCAATGGACCGCAGGAACAGCGACATCTACTGATTCGCTCACTCTGCAAACAAATTTACGGGGGCGTACATGGTTTCGACGGGGATTGTGGATGCCGGATAAGCGAGTCGAAGCCCCGAGCTTCGTTAAAAGCGGGAAATCTTAAAAAATAAACGACGAATATAACTTCGTACCCGCTGCTGCTTAATTAGCACAGCTGTCCGCCCGCAGTTGCCCACGACTGCGGATACGGGCATCATCAATGTGGGGAACCAACCGGAGAGTGTCTCGTCTCCGGCGGGATTAAGAGGCTACTGAGCTTGCAACCCCGTTGGTGGGGGTGCCGGTGAGGGAATGTCAAATCGCCAACTACGCTCGTAGAAAGTCTTGCAGACTGGTTTTCGGACAGGGGTTCGACTCCCCTCGCCTCCACCATTTTATTTTTATAATATTCAACATTCGACTACAGAAGGCCTATTTAATGGAGTTATCTGATTTTTCCAAGGTAAATGAATCGGAATTGTCCGACGAACAAACGAAATTGGATGCGGTATGGGATTTATGGGCAGGAGGCAATGCCGTCTCCCCCTATGAAGAGTTGATGACCTACCAGAGTGAAGTCAATAACGGCGGACATGACCAATATTTTTCCAATCTGGAAAGTTCAGGCGACTTGGAAAAAGAAATGAAAGTCTTGGAATCCGTCTTGTCGACAACATTGAATGATAATTTGCAGAAAGCACACAAAGCATACCTGATGCTTTGCGAAAACGAAGATGACGAAGAATCCCAGTTACTGCTCGAACAGTGCGATGATGTATTCTTCGAAAACCAGGACGATGTCAATAGTGTCCTAATAAAGTACGCTGCAAAAATTGGACTGTAAATCATGAGCGAACATACTCATGTCCGAAGGGCAAAGCCCGGGGACGAGAAAATTCTTGCATACATTCAGACTGAAAGTTGGAAGGATGCCTTTAAGGGAATAATACCTGACGGCATCCTTTTAAGTTGCACTGAAGTTGAACGTGCCATTGAGATGTACAGAAAACTCCTGGCAGAAAATAAGGGAAATGGATACATTTTGGAATTGAACGGACCCCCCATTGCATTGCGTGGTGGGATGCTGCCAGAGAAAAGGATATAGTTGGGGTTGCCGAGTTGATCTGCATCCATTCACTCAAGGATAACCGACGCAAAGGTTACGGCAGAATAATGATGAGGCGAATACTTGATGATATTGAACAGGCCGGATATTCAGAGCTGATATTATGGGTATTTGACAGCAACATGAGTGCGATCAGGTTCTATGAGGCTCACAGCTTTGCTGCAAGCGGAAGAAAGCAGCCCGCCTTTGGTGCGAGAAGAGATGTATGTCAAATCCATAATGGGATGATAGGTCATAAAGATCTGTTTCGACAAACTTGCCGACATAAGGAAATGGACATGGCAAAGGCTGTTACCGCCACAACCTTCTGCGAAAATGATGAAAAGGCATTGCTCAGCGTGCATTTTGTATGAAGCTCAGTTTTCGTGAGGGTACACCTGTCGTAGAGTTCGGATATCCAAATCAGGCTTTTATTTTGCCTGCGGAAAAATAGACCGGAAGAGCGTCGTTTCCCGATGAGCCAATCACGCCCGCTCCTCCATACCGCTGGCATCAATTCAGTGAATTATTTTCTTGTTTTTTTGCAGTATTTGCAGCGTCTGGGAGGAACGAATCCATTCTCCTCAATTTTTTTCTGAAAATCCGCATAGTAAGTGAATTTTCTGCCGCACACACAGCAGGTAAGCTCCTTATCGACGTACTTTTTCTCGGTGGAAACGTTGACTCCGGGTTTTGCCTTCGTCCTTCTTGTGACCTTTGTCCCAACTTTGACCTCGCGGATCGTCGAGCGGACGATGAACGAGCTGCCCACCATCTTTTCTTCGCAGAAACGCTGCTCCATCTCCACAATTCTCTCCTCTCTGATCTCAAAATCGTCCTCGTGATACTTTGCGTAACCCATAGTTTTTCTCCTTTTTTGTTTTTCTTTGCGTGTTTACCTGCAAAAACAGCAGTGCCTGTCGGACAGGCTTGCCTTGCAACTTATCCCGTTTCAGCTCCCCATTTTTTGCTATTTCTGAGTGGAATAGATAGGCTGCACTTGAAGTGTTGTACCGCTGTACCCTTGCAACCTATCCCGTCTCAAGGTTCGCTTTTTGGGCTATTTCTGAACGGAATAGATGGGCTGTACTTGCAGTGTTGCACTGCTGTACCCTTGCAACCTATCCCGCTTTAGCTCCCCACTTTTTTGTGGGACGGCCGAACGGAATAGATAGGCTGCACTTGCTGTTGTACTGCTGTACCCTTGCAACCTATCCCGCTTCAGCCAAGGATTTTTTGTGGGACGGCCGAACGGAATAGATAGGCTGTGCTTGCACTGTTGCACTGCTGTACCCTTGCAACCTATCCCGCTTCAGCCAAGGATTTTTTGTGGCTATTTCTGGGCGGAATAGATAGGCTGTGCTTGCACTGTTGCACTGCTGTACCCTTGCAACCTATCCCGCTTCAGCCAAGGATTTTTTGTGGCTATTTCTGGGCGGAATAGATAGGCTGCACTTGCACCGTTGTACCGCTGTACCCTTGCAACCTATCCCGCTTTAGCCATGCATTTTTTGTGGCTATTTCTGGGCGGAATAGATAGGCTGCACTTGCAGGGCTGCACTGTTGTACCCTTGCAACCTACCCCGCTCCAGTTGCACGTTTTTTGGGCTATTTCTGGACGGAATAGATAGGCTGCACTTGCAGGGCTGCACTGTTGTACCCTTGCAACCTACCCCGCTCCAGTTGCACGTTTTTTGTGGGACGGCTGAATGGAATAGATAGGCTGCACTTGCACCGTTGTACCGCTGTACCCTTGCAACCTATCCCGCTTTAGCTCCCCACTTTTTTGTGGGACGGCCGAACGGAATAGATAGACTGCACTTGCTGTTGTACTGCTGTACCCTTGCAACCTATCCCGCTTCAGCCAAGGATTTTTTGTGGGACGGCCGAACGGAATAGATAGGCTGTGCTTGCAACCTATCCTGCTTTAACAAGTCACTTTTACTGTTTATTGAAGAAATAAATTGTCGATTTTTGCTGTCTAACAATTTGAAACTGTCGATTTTGATAAACAGGATTTATGGAGATGCTTTCGTTCGTCAATATAATAAAAGTCAACAAAAAAAAGCTCCATGCCAAATTTGCATGGAGCCCTCTATTCGGTTAATCTAACTCATAGCCTGCCGGAATGAAGTCACGAATGAGCTCGCAGACCCTATCCGGTCGTTCCTCATGGGGCAGGTGTCCGGAATTGCGAATGAGCTCAAACCTTGCATTTTTAAGCACGGCAAGGTAGATATCCTTTCGTTCAAGCGAATGCCACCTGTCCCCATCACCCCAAAGGACGAGTACTTCATGGTTAATCTCGCGAAGGAGCGTGAGGACATCCTCTTCGTCAAACGCATTAACTGTCCTTCTGACACTGTAACGAACATCGCTGCTTATAAACGGCATCGAATACTGCTCGATATCATGCTCTTTAATTGCGGTGTGGTCAAATACACACTCATCGAGCAAAGCCGCAACGCTCTTCTGTGAAAAAACTCGTCCTGCAAACACGCCGAGGAGGCCGCTCTCAAGCATGCGGACGGACAGAGGCATGTCGGACGTAATACCGCCCGGCGAAATAAGGACGATCTTATCAACACGCTCCGGATGGAGCTTTGCAAGGCTGAGAACATAACCTGCCCCCATTGAAAAGCCTGCGAAATGAGCAGTTTCAATTCCGATTGCATCCATGAACCTTGCAAGGCTCTCTCCATGGTCTTCAATCGAAAAATCGAAGAAATCCGGCCGCTGCGAGTAGCCGTGACCGGCAAGATCAAGCAGAATAACTCTGTAACTCCTTGCAAGTTTCTCAAATACTTTGTTAAATGTATAGAGCGACTGACCAGCACTGTGAACGAGGATTATCGGCTCACCTTTGCCCATTTCCATATAGTGAAAACGTGCCGTTTCGTATTTTGTAACAATGCTGCGTGCATTCTTTTTTAGGTTTACAACGTCGTTTTCCGCAGATGCAATATCTGCTGTCAGCTTTTCAAGCCTCTCCTTGGCCGACTTTTGCCTTTCGGTCAGCTTTTTCAGCTTTTCCTCAAGCACATTACATGCGGTCGATGCCGATTGCAGTGAAGCGGAGGCCAGTTTCATCTTTTCATTTGCCGAGTCATATTCTGAGCGAATGGATTTAAATTCTGTTTCCGAAACGCTCAGCCTTGCCTTTGCAGCGTCTGAAAGCTCACGCTTTTCATCAAGTTTTTCGCCTGCTGCTCTGACATCACTTTCAAGCCGGGCCTTTTGATCGGCAGACGGAGCCTCACTTGCAGCTGTTGCGGCTTTCAGAATCTGTTCAGCTTTCTTTTTCTCGTCTTCTGCACTGCGTACTGCGGCGAAAGCACTGCTGTATTCCGTTTTTTTAAGGGCATAATCTGCTTTCGACTTGTCAAAACGGAACTTTACCTCGTTAAAGCTCGGTTCAATCTCCTTTTTTTCTTTTTCTGACTTATTCAATTCACGTCGGGCATTCTCCGAATCCTTGAGCAGCTTTGCGACGGCATCGCTTGCAGCCCTGTACGCCTTTTCTGCGTTTGTTTTTGCCTGACTCAGTTCCTTTGTCTTCCTCTGTGCAGACTCAACTGCACTGCTGTCTTTATTTACTGCCTTAACTTCACTCTTCCTTGCCGGAAGCTCACCGGGAAGCGTTACCTCAACATACTCTCCGGTGTGTTTTGAATTAATAAATTTTTTTATCTCTAATGAAATACCCACTGTGTGTCCCCTCCGATATAATCGTTTTCATCCCCATGCTGAGTGTATGCACACTCTGCCACAATGATATTGTACACGCAAAAAATGTAGGTTGCAAGCATTTTTACCGTTTTTTTCAAGAAAAAGGCAGAAAAAAATGAGAGCTTCATACTTTGTTCACATTTTCATCATGTCATGTGCAATGCGTTTAAGCTTTTCCGGTTCATTGTCAGACGGAAACCTTGCACAGTGCATAAGCAGACGCTGTTTTATATCCCCGACGGACGGTCCGGGCGACAAATTAAGCCACCTCATTATATCTTCTCCGCTGCATTTCAGCATTGACATGGAAAATGGAACGTTCTCCGCTTCCATGCATTTCAGCAGTTTTCGCCAACGAACGGCAGACTTGACTTCTCCCGTGATCACGCCCGAACCATGCACATCCGCCTCACGAATTTCTGCGACGGCATAGCTGTTTTCAAGTCCCCATGCGACAAACCTCCGCCGCAGCGTGCTATCCTTTGCTGTGTTGTTCAAATCGTACATGTGGTTCTTGACGAGAAATGCCACGGTCCTTATCGTTTCATTATCGTATCTAAGTCTCTGCAATATTTCCCGGGAAATACCTTCACCAATCCCGTCATGTCCGTGCATCTTTCCGTATTTTTCAAAAACAACGGGTTTCCCAACGTCATGAAGAAGCCCTGCCAGCCTAAAAGAAATCGTCGGATAAATCTCCGCCGACGTGTGCAGGCTGTGATAAAGCACATCGTACCTGTGATGAGTTGGTTTCTGTGCCATTCCCCCCCCCCTTGCAATTTCGGGGAGGATCACATCGATGGCACCGACACCGTCAAGCAGTTCAAGACCGTGAAATACCGTATTGGCGTCCCTCTCACCGTATTTTATGTCGCAAAGGAGAATCTTATTTAGCTCATCGCGAATACGCTCGGGCGAGATTCCGTTGAGATTTGAAACAAGTGCTTTTGCCGTTTCGAAAGTATTAGGTTCAACTTCAAAGCCAAGTTCCGCTGCAAACCGAACCATCCGCAAAATTCGCACACCGTCATCATGAAGGACGACAAATGGATCAGCAGACGTAGTCCTTATCAGCCGTTCCTCAAGATCACGCATGCCTCCGGTCGGGTCGCTGATCTCGCCGGTCAAAACATCAATGTACAATGCATTCACTGTAAAATCACGCCTGAATGCATCTTTTTCGACTGTATCGGAGAACTCTATTTTTTCCGGTCGATGCGTTCCGCCTTCAACATAGCTGTCACTCCTGAAAGTCGTATGTTCAAATGATGCTGAGCCGATATGCACCTCAATCATGCCGAAGTCAATCCCCTTCGGCACAGCGAGATACCCTCTCTGCTCGCAAATTTCAATTATTCGGTCGGGGCGTACTTTTGAAGTTATATCGATATCGTACACTGGCAAACCGAGTAAAGTGTTGCGGACAAGTCCTCCAACAGCATAAAGCGTTGCCCCCTCCTCTGCAATGACACTCGCAAATTCCATCAACTCCGCAGGCAAAGAAAAATCAACATTGGTTTTCACACTAACTCCCCCATTTCCCTTTTCCGTTATTATACCCTAAACCTATGTTTGCTTCAACTTATGAAAAGCAGGAAGCAGCAGTATTTATATTGACCCGTGACAGTTTTCCTTCCGTGCTTGATTTTTTTCACAGAAATGAGTAAAATTATCTGGTGGAGCAAATGCTCACCTGAAACCTAACGGAGGAATACAATGAAGATAACAGATGATATTAAATACATTGGTGTAAACGACTATCAAACAGACCTATTTGAAGGTCAGTACGAAGTACCTAACGGTATGAGCTATAATTCCTATGTGATCCTCGATGACAAAATTACCGTTATGGATACGGTTGACAAAGATTTCGGGGAAGAATGGATCTCAAACCTCAGCAGCGTACTCGATGAACGCAAACCCGATTATCTCGTTGTTCAGCATATGGAGCCTGACCATTCCGCAAACATTGCTCTCTTTGTGAAGGTTTATCCTGATGCGGTTATCGTTTCGTCCGCAAAGGCATTCACCATGATGCAGCAGTTTTTCGGCACTGACTTTGCAGACAGAAGAATAGTCGTTGCGGAGGGCGACAAGCTGGAACTCGGAAAACACACTCTCAATTTCGTTGCCGCACCGATGGTCCATTGGCCCGAGGTCATAGTCACTTACGACAGCACTGATAAGATTCTTTTTTCAGCGGATGGTTTCGGTAAGTTCGGAGCTATCGGCACCGACGAACCATGGGACGACGAAGCGAGAAGGTATTATATCGGCATCGTCGGCAAATATGGAGTTCAGGTCCAGGCACTGCTGAAAAAAGCATCGGGACTCGATATCAAAATCATTTGCCCTCTCCACGGTCCGGTACTGACGGAGGATCTGGGGCATTACATCAAGCTCTATGATACATGGTCTTCCTACAAACCGGAAGCTGACGGCGTTGTCATTGCTTACGCGTCAGTCTACGGAAACACACGCAGTGCAGCAACGCTTCTCGCCGAAAAACTGGCCGAAAGCGGTGAACAAAACATTATTCTTGCGGATCTTGCACGCTGTGATATGCACAAGGTCGTTGCCGATGCTTTCCGTTATGATAGACTCGTGCTCGCATCCATAACGTACAACGCAGGTATCTTTCCTGTAATGCAGGACTTCATTTTACGTCTGACTGAGAGAAATTTCCGCAGCCGCACTGTTGCCTTGATTGAAAACGGTTCGTGGGCACCTACGGCGGCAAAGACCATGAAAAAGCTGTTTGAAACAAGCAAGGATATTACCTTTGCCGAAACCACGGTTACGATCAAATCAGCACCAAACAATGAAAGTTCTTTGCAAATCGATAAACTTGCAAAGGAGCTTTGCGAAAAACATTGACTGTGGTTTTGCGGCTCTGATGAGTGAAAATAATTTGATGTCCCATGGGGGTGGTTCCAAACACCCCCTTTTGGGGTGTATGATAAATCGATGTGCACTGTGAAACACGCATTGCCCGTCCGATTTTCTCTATTCGATCAAAGTACAAGTGTTATGCTGATTGCCCTTCGATCAACCTTGCATAGTTTTCTACCGCTTCCGCAAATTCCTCCATTGGAAGAAAGTCGCACAAGCATACAGCCGAATCCTTATCCATACGGAGAACTTGCAAAAACATACTCTGTATCTGCGTGAACTTGTCGGCCAGCTCTTTCCGTCCAATCAAACGGAGCATTGTGATGCCGTCCAGCAGCAGCGGTCGGAATAGAACATTCATTTTTCCTCTGAGCGTTTCAATGCTGCATTTTTGGGCACCAATTGCTTTAATCTCCGAATAATTCCTTCGCAAAACATATATCGAGGACTTCAGCTTCTCCTTAAAATTTACCGATTTCGGTTCAATTTTGTTCAAAACTGCTGCAACAGCGGGCTTTGCGATGCGTTCTGAAAGCTCAGCTTCCGTGAATGCAGCATATTCCGGGACATTTGTATTCTGCCACTTATTGTTTATGAAAACAAATTTTTCATCCTCAAATCGTACAAATACAAATGCATGCTTGTCATTGTCACTCGTCCGGAGCCCCAGCATTGCCGTCCCGTAGGACAACAAACAGGAGGCAATGGTTTCAGCAGTCACCTCCTCTTCATGCAGCTCAAAACCGATTGGATTAAGGTAAAGATTAAACCATTCCGCACTTTGCAGCATCGGACCCCCTAAAAAAACACCTTTTTCATATGCAAACATGTAGGGAAGCTTCATGCCCAATGCAATTGTGCGGTCATCGGTGTCAAAGCCATACTGTTCAAGCATATTTGCTACACCTGCAAAAGCACAGGATGAATTGAATGACATATATTTCATATAACGTCTCTTCTCAGTTTAATTATAAATTCGAGGTCATGCTCCAATAAGACTTTGTTCAAACGCAAACAGAGCCTCATTAATTTCAAAGACATTGTAATTTCCATGTTCAACAAAATATTCAACAATTATGTCGAACTTATTTGAGTGTGAGAGGGCGAACCCTGCCTTCATCAGCATCTCCTTCATTTCCGGAAGCGACAGCCTGAGAGCAAGTGCAAATGCAATAACCGTGGGCTTGGATGGTCTGTAATTCACATCCGAACGTATTTTTGAAAAGAGTTTTCTGTCAATATTGGCTTTTTTATAGCATTGGGCATCAGTCATCCCCGATTCGTCGATTTTTCTCAAAAGCATTTGCGAAAAGCTTTCATCAATCATGCTTAACGCTTCGGAAAGCGATCTTACACTTTCATCGGCAGCAGAAGCTTGCCTTATAGAACTCGGCATTATGCAGCAATCTGCTTCACTGTTCTTCAGCCGCATCAGCCTCCGAGGTCTTGAATCAGTGTGTTCATCAACGTATTTGTCGTCAATGTACCCTGCAATATCATTGAATAGTTTGCGGCCAATTTGAAATGAATTGCGGTCAAAAATCACTATGTACACCGAGATGTCGTTTTCCATAACAAACTCGGTGATGCATTGAACGGCAATCTGCAACGCTTTATCCCTCGGATAACCGAAAATTCCCGACGAAATCAGGGGAAAGGCCACTGATTCGCAGCCATTGGCCTTCGCAAGAGCGAGAGAGCTTCTGTAGCATGAAACGAGCTTCTCTTTTTCGCCCGCATTTCCCCCATGCCAAACCGGACCAACGGTATGGATAACGTACTTACATGGCAAGTTATAGCCCCGTGTCAACTTTGCTTCTCCCGTCTCACAACCGCCCAGAGCGGCACACTCCGCCAATAGCTCCGGTCCTGCCGCACGGTGAATGCAGCCATCGACGCCGCCCCCGCCGAGCAGCGTCCTGTTTGCGGCATTTACAATTGCGTCAACATTTATTTTTGTAATATCATTTCGAACAATTTGCAGCGGCATTGCTTATTCATCCTTTCACTTAACCATTTTCACTAAATATTCACTTCACCTGTATAATAACATCTGTCTTCAACTGAGTCAACGTCAGCATGGACCATGACCATGCAAAGCATCTCTCAACGTAATCTTAAGCATTGAATGTTTCTGGTAAAAAGGGACTGCTGCGAATGGGAAAACATTGCATCAGTCCTTTCAGCGGAACATAAATCCGTGTTAAAGCAGGTTTTTATAAGTCATACTTTGAGGCAAGCTGTGCAGGCGGAATGCGGAGAAGCCTGCCAATGGGGAGAAGGCTTGTTAAAATGTTCACAACGAACAGCAGGACCACCGTTATAATAACTGCGGGCCAGGTTACGACAAAATCAACGCCAAGCGATTCAATTCCGGACAGCATATGGAGAATCCCTGCCGTAGCGAGGGCTCCTATGAGCGTTGTGAACAGTGACAGCAGAACCGATTGAATAGCAAACATCGTCCGTATATTGGAACGCTTGATTCCAAGCAGTCTGTAAACGGCCACTTCCCGGAGCTTTTGAATTGCATTTGCACGCATTGCAACATAGAGAACTGCAAACGAGATTATCGTTATCATTACCGTAACAAGAACTCTTGCATTCAACTTCAAGCTGCGAGCTTCCATGTAAGCATCCATATTGACAGTATATTTGTCAATAATCTTAACTTGCAGGTTCTTTTTTACATCCTCGGAAAGCTTTTTCGTCAGGAATTCCTTTACAGCAGACTTATTGTTTGTGAAGATGGTGAATCCAAGACCCGATTCCACCTGACTGTCCCTGATTAGTTCGACGGTGACATCGTTGACAACTGCCTTTGCCGGAATGTCCTCGGTGAATATTCCGGTAACATCGAGATTGAAACCGGAATTTGAATAGTATTTTGCACCCGGATTCTGCCCTGTCTTACTATTAAACAATGCTTCACCGTCCAATAATTCAATACCATCGTATTTGCCCGGGAAGGCCTTTTTGAAGCTGTCCAGCGTCATGATGTCAAGACCTGAACGGCATATGCCAAGACCGGTTACATCGTTAAGGTAGATGGAAGGCTGCTTTGAATCGCAGATTCCGACTATGTTGAAGCTATCCATTTCCTGACCTATGCTCAGCTGTTTACCGAGAAAATCCCTAATATCTGTTACTGCCCTTGCAACAGGGTTTTTCTGCTCCATAAACGATTCAAGCACCCATTTATCAACGACCACATCGTGCGTTCCTTCCGGAAGTTTGCCCATGACAAGCGTATTCGTATCGAGAAGGCTCAATGGAACATATGAGAAATTTGACAGCACTGCCGAAACCTCTTTTACCTGCTCAAATCCGTCAACCGAAAATTTTGTGACAGAGGTGTTTATCGGATAAAGCATGTAGCCAATATTATTTTCATCGCAGTACTCAATCAGCTCTTCCTTTGCGAGCTTAACGTATTGTTTCGTATTGCTTGCCTCCATGAATGAACCCCTTTCAAACTCGACATCAAGGAGTCTTGAATCGGTGGTTATAAAGTCACTGTATTTTATTGAAGAAAGCGTTGTGAAATCAATAACAGCAAACATGCAGAGTACCGCCGTAAGCAGCATTGCAATGATCGGAACAACGATCTTCCCCCCCATGGAGCTTATTCCGTTCACAGCCATTCGAACCAACTGACGGAATTTAAGCCTGTTTGTCTTATTGTTTTCAAGCTTGCGAAGTGCAAACTCTTCCTTACCTACATCTTCCATGCTGTAAACCGGACGTTTGCCTTCACAAATTTTGACAGAAGAATTATCATCAATGCGTTCTATGCGGAGCTGTTTCGGAGCAACGATATAGAGATTGCCGTTTTCCCTTACCAGCGTTATCTCGATCTTTGAGGCATCGTTAGAATAATAATTAATGTCGATCCCGCCTTCATCAACGGTACTGCCGGTCAATTTGCAGCCCGCATACTCATCAAGATAAATATCATGGTCATCGAGCATCACAAGCTCCTGTTGGGCTCCTGCTCCGCGGTCATCGACAATTCGACCGTCAGAAATTGTGATTATCCGGTCAGCATAGAATTCCGCTATGCGTTTTTCGTGTGTTGCAAGCAGGACAAGACAGCTCTTTGAGAGCTTTTTCAGGATATTCATTACCCTGACAGTGTTCGCTTCATCAAGGTTGCCTGTCGGTTCATCCGCAAAAACAACTTCCGGAGACTTTATTAACGCCCTCGCAATTGCAACACGCTGCTGCTGTCCGCCCGAAAGCATGGAGACGTTGCGTTTCTTGTAGCGTTTCATGTCCACTGCTTCAAGAACATAGTCAATGCGGCTCTCCTTTTCCTCATCTGTCAGTTCGTAGCTGCCGAGGGCAAGGCTGAGGTTCTCGTAGACCGTCTGTTCCCTTATCAGAAAATAGTTTTGGAAAACATATGCGAATTTGCTGTTTCTGAGCTTTTCTGCGGCATTATTTATCCTGCCTGAATATTTCTTGCCGTCGATTTCAATGTTTCCCGATGCAAACGAATCAAGCCTTCCGATGCAGTTGAGCAGCGTCGTTTTGCCCGAACCGCTCTCGCCGAGCAGACACACTATGCCCGTTGCCGGAAGGGTGACACTGGTATCGTTGATAACATGATTTTCATGCTTCGTGTTTCTGTTGTAGTATTTATTTATGCTGTTGAGCTTTATCATTTAGCTTCTCCCCTCTATTTACCATCGTTTACCGTAATACGTTTGCCGTCAAACTGTTTTTCAAGATAGCGGTTGAACCATGCTGCGATCAGCCCGCTTGAAATAAGAGCGAATACTGCAACAATCACAAGATGATACCATCGGTAGTACTTTGTGAACGCAGTGACCATCGGAACCTTACAGAGCCACAATGTGCCCATGACCAAAGTTGACAGTACCATTGCAATAATACAGAACAACAGCATTTCCATGTAGTTCAGTCGTCTTACAACATCACCCGTAAGACCGAGAGACTTCAGAATTGCATAATCCTTGCGTTTCAGCTTGAGTAAATTATACATTATGATAACTTCAAGCACGAACACACCTGCAAACGCAATCAGTGAAACGATCAATGCGACCAGTCTTTCTTTAACCTTCTGCTTATCAAAATTTGCCGATCCTATGCGATAGGGACTTATTGCAGAGTATTCACCACTCGCATTTATCGCACCGATAACATCGACCGCATATGCATAATCCTCAACGTAAACAGAGGCTTGCAGCGATTGATTTACGCCCAGTGCGGCAAAATATTTTTCAAATGATGCTTCATCGACAAGAAATACCTGTCCTCCCCACTTATTAAATTGCTGAAGCACAGAGTAATATGTTCCGCAATCGTCATATTCGGGCGGTACAATGATTTTGTTGCCTCCTCTGGACCAATAGGAATCTCCCGGATTTGCAAGGTGATCTGCCGTTGCGATCAAATCATCTTTTGGAGGATTATCTGACTTTGAAAGAAGCGGATCATCGATTGTCATATCAAGATTGAAAACGATTGTGGCTTCACCAAGCGTTGCATCGGGAAATGCCCTTAAAGGTTTCTTCTCCACTACGTTATAAACGGGTCCGCTGAGTGTATTGTGCGAATACCTCTTAAGTATAACAGAATACTCCATGCTTTCGCCGCGAGAGACAATAAATGCCTTTGAAATATTGTCATGAAAATAAACCTGCGAGGTTTTTTCCTTTAAAAGGCCAACAACCGTCATTTCAAGTCCGCAATACTGACCATTGCCCCAGGATGTTCTGTCCGCAAAATAAAAAGTAAATGTTTTGCCCAGTATGGACTCATCATACGAAAATACGACAACTTCGTTTGAGTTTTCGGGAAGTCTTCCTGCTGAGAGAAAAGTCTCATCAATTGACGATGCAGATCGAACGAAGTTATTGTGATTGTAGAAATGCGGAAGCTTGATTTCAATTTCTTCGCTCACGTATTGTTTTATTCTATTGTACTTCTGGTAGGTATACTTAAAGTCCTGCCCTTCACGCCAATAGTAGCAGCAATCGTTTGCATAATCATATTTATCAACAGTAACGACTTTTGAAAGGCTGCGAAGGTACTCGACGTCTTCATCGGTTATTGCCATGCCGTCAGTTCTGCGTACAACAATCCTCGTATTGTCGCCATTTAGAAAAGCTTTGCTCTCGTACACTCTTGCAGGGGTGTCATCCATGTTTGAGATGAACATGCCCATAAGAACAAATGACGACATAATTGCAATTGCCATAAACAGCGAAATTATCGCCGACCTTGTAAGCTGTGCTTTGAAGTTGAAAGCAGTAAGTCTTGTCGCAAGGCGGTTACGCTTGACCTTGAGCCCTTTAGCATCGGCCTTTTCGGGCAGCTTTTCCGCTTCTTCAGCATTAGCCTTTCGGATTTGCACGTCTTCAATTACGTTTCCGTTTGCCATACGGATACGCCTCGTTGCATACTGCTCGGCCTCTTCAATATTGTGTGAAACCATTATAACAAGCCGCTCCTTTGCAATTTCTGCAAGAAGCTCGACTATCTGCCTGCCGTTTTCGCTGTCAAGATTTCCCGTTGGCTCATCCGCAATTATAACGTCCGTCTCCTTTGCCAACGCACGGGCGATTGCAAGTCGCTGTTTTTGACCGCTCGAGAGTTTTGACGCTCTTCTCCACGCAAATTCTTCAAGCCCGACCTGACGCAGATATTCATGTGCCTTTTCTTTCGCTTCCCTCGGCGAATTTCCCTTTATCAGTGCGGCCGATGAGACATTCTGAAGCACGGTATAGCTGTCTATCAGGCTGTAATCTTGGAATATAAAGCCTATGTGATCCCTGCGGTACCTTTCCCAGTCCGCCGCATCATAATCCGATGTCGGTCGGCCATTGAAATACATCTCGCCGTCATGATAGGGTGAAAGGGAGCTTATTACATTAAGCAGCGTTGATTTGCCGCCGCCGCTCTCGCCCGTTATGACAACGAACTCTCCCCTTCGAAATTCCAGATTTATGTTCTGCACACCGACGGTAACATTCGTGCCGTTCTGATAATACATTGAGACATCACATAATCTCAGCATACGCTACCTCCAATCGTATCGTTATTTATTACCTCTGCGTGATACCTGCTTGACAAGGTAATTATTGAATACCATCACCAATATTAGGTTTGCGATGCAGCTTGCCGCAAAGACAACGACTATATGGATCGGTCTATAGTATTTCAGGTAGTTGTCCAGCAGCGGCAGCTTGAAGTACCATGCCGCCGTTATCGCCAGTGCCGCAATCAGCATACCCAGGATATTGTATTGCGGAAACTCAATGAAGCTTATGCGTTTCATTGACGGTGTTTTAAGACCGAGTGAATGCAAAATTCTATAATCATCCTTCCTAAGTCTCAAAATGTTAAAGAGTATGACAATCTCAAGTCCAAACGCTGCAATAAAAGCAACGATCGAAACAATAAGAGCAATCAATCTTTCCTTTACGAGTGTCTCATCGAATTCAATTGCACCCAGTCGGTAGGGGCTGATGGCCTCATACTCACCCGATGCCTTGCATGCCTCAAGAAAATCAACTACATAGGCATAATCGTCGATGTAGACAGTCGCCTGCGTGCCGCTGTAATCGGGATATTTGTGAAAAATCTTGTAATAATCATTCTTGCTGACAAATAAATTCGTACCGTATGTTGAAGTTCCTTTCAAGATTTTTGAAAACGTTGTTTCAGTGTTAATCAGATTTGAGGACGTTATTTCGGTATCACCCGTAACTGTGGATTCATATCCATCGTATTTTGCGTAACTGACAACCAATTTTACATCCTCTGCGATTTCTCCATAACCATCTGAAACCGCCTCGTAAAAGTCTTTTGGTATGATAACCGTTCCGCTTGCGAGAGTTTCATCACAAATAATTGTGACGGCACCGCTTGCCGAACAGACCGTGTACAGAGCAACATCGTTTTTTTGAAGATTTGCAATACAGCTCTTCTCAATGTATTCACCACTGAAAAGATAGGCAATGTCTGGGTGAAACCTGACCTGTTCCCTTTTATCCGACAGCAGTCCGACAACCGTCATCTTTTTTTCTAGAAAAGACCCTGTTGACCAATGACGCGTATCACTGAAATAAAACTGAATCTGCGTACCGAGAACGGATTCATCCTTGGAATAGAGCACAACTTCACCGCTGTTTTGCGGAAGTCTGCCCGCCAAAAGAGCATCTTCCGTCAAAGAGTAGGTGGTCTTAATGTAATTATCATTCTTCAGCAGAAGTACATTTTCATATTTTTTAGGCGGAATTCCCGCTTCAGCTTCAGCCGGCGACTGAACAACGCTGTACTTAACCTTATAATCCTCTCCGTCACGATAATAATAGCTGCAATCGCTCAACGCATCGTCTTTTTCGACCGACATACAATGTTCGAGAGACTCAAAATAATCAAAATCACTCTCCCCCATAATTTCGCCGTCGGTACGCCGAATAACGACTCTCAACGGATCGCCGTTCAAAAATGCCGTGTTATCATACACTCTCGCCGGAGTGTCATCTCTGTTGTAAAGAATTGAGCCGAGAAAAACGAAGGCTGCACAGCAAACTACGGCAATGAAAAGCACTGCAATGGTTGACTTTACTCTTTGTGAGTGCCTGTTCAGCCCCGCAAAGACGGATGCAAGTTTAAGCTCGCTGATTTGCCTTTGTTTTTTTTCCGTTTTCTTCTCAACGGGTGGGTTCTCATAGAGTACAGTATTCGAAACGACCTGACCATCCTGCATTCTTATGAGTCTCGAAGCATATTTTTCTGCCTCCTCGATGTTGTGCGAGACCATTATAACGAGTTTAGTTTTCGCAAGCTCCGCAAGTATCTCGACAACCTGCCTTCCGTTTTCACTGTCGAGATTGCCTGTCGGCTCATCCGCAACAATAATATCCGTATCCTTTGCCAAGGCTCTCGCTATAGCCAAACGCTGCTTCTGACCGCTTGAGAGCTTTGATGCACGCCTGTAAGCGAGCCTCTCAAGTCCGACCTGTTTAAGGTAGTTCATTGCCTCGGCTTTCGCTTCTCGATAGCACCTGCCCTTGACGATCATCGCCGAGACAACGTTTTGAAGTACGGTGTAGCTGTCAATAAGGTCATAGTTTTGAAAAATAAAGCCGATATGTTCGCGGCGGTAATTCTCCCATTCGGCGTCATCATACCCGGACGTGGGCTTGCCGTCAATGTATAATTCACCTTCGTGAAACGAAGACAGGGAACTTATGACATTCAAGAGAGTCGTTTTGCCGCTTCCGCTTTCACCGGTTATTGCAACGAATTCTCCGACCCTGAATTCAAGATTCACCTTTTTTATACCAACGGTAACATTCGTTCCGTTCTGATAATACATTGATACATCAACTAATCGAAGCATAATTCCTCCGTTCGTTTTCAAATTATTCGATGCCGTGATACACTTTCTGAAAGTATACCATACTTTAGTCAACTATTCAATGAGTAGGATTGCATTTAAAAAATCAGGGCAATGCAAGCGAACTACCACGGGCGTAGAACACAATGTCGGGCTTCCAAGCTAATCGGGGCTTATGGGCAGCATATTACCCACCACGGTATAAAAAGAGGCCTCGTAGCCATCGAGAGGAATTTCAATATAACGCTCACCCAGTCTGACCTTTTTTGCGAGAATAACCTCGCTGCGTCCGATGTGCGTTGAAAATACACACCGTGCACGGGCAACGCCCCGGCAAATTTCTCCGATATTGATTCGGTATTTTTCATGTGCAGCAGGGTGAAAATTAAACACTGCAATCAGCCTCTCACCTCCGTTGCTTCTCACGAACGCAATTACGCAGTTTTCATTGTCATCCACTGTCAGCCATTTGAAACCGTGCCATCCATTCTCTTCGTTGTGAAGAGCGGGATGGGTGAGATAGAACCTGTTGAGTGAACGTGAGAAATCCTGCATGTCCTTGTGAGAAGGGTATGAGAGTAAAAACCAGTCGAGAGGGCGTCTGAAATCCCACTCAATGAACTGCCCAAACTCATTTCCCATGAAATTCAATTTTTTCCCCGGATGTGCGAATTGATATGCAAGCATGAGCTTCAGTTGGGCAAACTTTGCCCCGTAATCGCCATGCTGCTTGTTCACAAGGGATTTTTTCCCGTGAACGACTTCATCATGTGAGAATGGCAGGATAAACCTCTCGTTAAATGCATACATCATCGGGAAGGTTAGATATTCGTGGTGATACGGACGGTAAAGGCAGTCAAGCTCAAAATATTTGAGCGTATCATTCATAAAGCCCATGTTCCATTTGTAATCAAATCCGAGTCCGCCGTCAGGCACGGGCTTTGTGACGCCGTCAAACGCAGAGCTTTCCTCGGCAATCATGAGCTTACCGGGGCAAACTTCATGAACAACACTGTTCAATTCCTTTATAAACTCAATCGCTTCAAGGTTCTCACGGCCACCGAACTTGTTCGGTTTCCACTCTGAACGGCAGAAATCGTGGTACAGCATGCAGCTGACCGCATCAACTCTCAATCCGTCAACATCAAATTCTTTCAGCCAGAAAATTGCATTTGATATGAGAAATCTGCGTACTTCTTCCCTTCCGTAGTCAAACAGCAGCGTCCCCCACTGCGGCATCTCACTCCTCAGCGAGTCCTTGGGCTCAAACAACGGTTCACCGTCGAACTGTCGAAGGCCGTGTTCATCCTTTGTGAAGTGTGCAGCAACCCAGTCAACAATAACACCGATGCGGTTTTCGTGAGCATACTTTATAAATTTTATCAGCTGTTCGGGCGTGCCGTATCTCGCAGTTGCGGAAAAATACCCGGTAATCTGGTACCCCCAGCTGTCATCGAGAGGATATTCAGCAATAGGCAAAAGTTCAATGTGTGTATAGCCCATATCAACGCAATAGTCCACGAGTTTTCTTGAAACAACATCAAATTCACCACTGTCCCACGAGCCGAGATGAACCTCGTAAATGTTTATGGGTCGGTTCGGTGAATAGGTCCACCTGTACTTTTTCCTCAGCTCTGCATACTCGGGTGAAATGCCCGGCTGATTCCAAAGTATTGATGCCGTCCCCGGCCGCATTTCCGAGTGGAAAGCAAACGGATCGGCTTTAAAAAGAAGCCTGCCATCCGAGGTCTCAATTGCAAACTTGTACAAGTCTCCCTGCTTTAAACCGGGAATGAAGCCTTTAAATACCCCTTTTTCACCTCTAACAAGCGGATTCTTTCCGCTGCTCCAACCGTTGAAATCGCCGACAACGCTGATGGCTGCCGCATGAGGTGCAAAAACGGCAAACCTAAAGCCCTTCTCGCCGCCGCATTCGCAGTGATGAGCTCCCATTTCGCGGTAATATTCACTGTATTTTTCAGTATTCATACTCTTCTCCATTCACTTCCCCTTTAGTGGCACGATTTTAACACTGCATACTTACGCATACAATGGGCTTTCATTTTACTGTTCCTACTTTCTTGGCGGCTTTAGGTAGTCCTTAAGCATTTCAATGAATTTTTCGATATTATCCCATGCAAGGGAGTAATAGGATTTGCCATTTTCAAGATTGCAGTTGACAAACCCGGCTTGGATTAGTTTTGTTATATGATATGAAATCGTTGGATTGCTCAAACCGAGCTTTTCAGCAAGTTCGACGCCGTACATTGGTGAGACAGAAATGCATCTTAAAATATCCAAACGCACCTCATCTGAAATCGTTTTAAGCATCGGAGCGATTTTCTTGGGATTTTTATACTGGAATATGGCCTCTATAACGTCGAGCATGCAAACTCCAAGGAAAATATCCCCATGCTGCCCATCGATAACGGAAAGGTTGAGCCTTGCACTTGCAAGCAGTGAAAGGTGAATCGAATAGCTTCCCAGCTGCGGAAGACTGATTCGATACCTCCTTTTAAGATATTCTACTATATCGGGATTTTCTTCGAGCAGCTCTTCTTCATAGCGGATAAAGCCGCCGTATTCATCGCTCCTGCTCTCAATCAACCGAACAACTGGCTCGAGCAGGCTTGCAAGTTCATCGATGTAATAATTGAAATTTTCGAAAAGCTCAATTGTCTTTCGCTTCATCCTCCACGAAAGATTTGATTCTTCAACATATGACAGAAACTTCTCGGCACTGCCGCATGAGACGTCGAATGTACTCCGTGAGCAGAATGAATTGTTGAGACTCAATGTGTTTTTGAAAAGCACAAGCTTTTGCTCAATGGTAAACTGCTTTCTCCTTGCAATGGCAGTCTGCAAATCATCCTCATTCTTTACGGAACCCATCAGCAAGAATGCAGTATTTGAAAGCATCTGGAATGAGTCATTTTCCGAAAAATCCATTGCAAAGTAAAATTCATACCTTGCAAAATCGATTTTCACGTTTTCATTCAGAAATTTTTCAAGAACCAATGCCGGATTTCCTGCACTCAGGATTTCGTTTTTGCAATCCGGATTATCGGCAATATGCATATCAAGCGTATCCGAAACGCTTGCACCGCACACTGCACAAGTAAGGTACATCATTGCTTCGTTGACAGGATTAAAAAATTTACTCATCCGCTCCTCCCTCTGAGTTAATGTTCTTCTCGTAGCAATAAAAGTCTATATCAAACAAATTCACCATTCCGACATTATCAAATCCGATTTTGTTATAAGCCTTTACGGCGGGAACATTGTCCACGGCGACGAGGAAACGTACATTTCTAAAACCACGCCTGCAAAGCTCATCTATTCCGAAGCGAAGCAGCTTTTCTCCGATTCCTCTGTTCTGCACTGACGGACGGACAACCAACCTTGAAATTTCACCGTAGCTTTCGTCCTTTTCCTTCCAGCATGAAAGTTTTACCAGCTCTTCATCGCAGTCTATTGCAAATGCACCGTCAATCTCCCCATTCTCGCTCTCAAGCACAAACATGTTGCCGCCCTTTATGTCATGCAATACAATATCATCTGTCGGATAAAATTCATCCCACACACAAAAAGCTCTGCCGATAACGGATTTGTACAGGGCTGCAAGCTCTTCAAAATCCCTTTCACCGGCATGTCTTACAGTTATTTCTTCCGATCCACCGCTAAACAAGTCATTTCTCCTTTTTAAGTCGTTTTCGTGCATGCTTTCACATTTAATTATAACCTTTACTTCATTAAAAAGCAACGGTCAGCTAAGCTGCAAATCTTTATTTGGGTGTCCAACTTGACTTGAATCAGCTATTGTGGTATCATAAATATGATACGTTTACCCCACACCTATGTCGATCCTTTCAGTGTCGCTCACTGTAAGGTTTGCAATACACTGCAATGCAAATAATGGTTTTATTCGAGGCATTTGAGACATAATCGTGCGATGTTCACGCGTCTTTTGGAGGTTATCATGCAATTTAATGATACTATGATAAATCAACGCAATTCCGACAAAAACAGAGCACTACGCATTATACTTCTGGTTATTCTAGATGCTGTGTGCTTTACGCTTTCTCTTTTTTTGTCGTTGATTGCCAGGTTTGAGTTTGACATTAACGGACTGTACTCCAACTCTCCGTTCCTGCAATATGTCGTGAGTTTTATGCCGATATACACGATTCTCGGCATCATAATTTTCGCTGTCTTCAAACTTTACACGAGCCTGTGGGAATTTGCCTCGATGGACGAGCTTGTCCGAATTGCCGTTGCGAGTGAAATTGTGAATTGCCTTAACTACGGGCTCATGCTCCTTGCCGACATGCGGCTGCCCATCAGTCTTCTCATCATCAACGGCTTTATTCTCACCCTTCTGTGCGGCACAACACGAATCGCTTACCGAGCGGCACGCCGCGGCTTTCACCGCAATAGAAAGAGAAAACGCACCATGATCATCGGTGCAGGCAAAGCCGGTGCACTGACGCTTCGCGAATTTTCAAGCAGTCCCATTTCCGAAAACAAAGTCATTTGTTTTATTGACGATGATAAAACCAAGCACGGAAGCTACATTTGCGGCATTAAAGTCGTCGGCGGCCGAAACAGGATTCCTGCCGCAGTAGAAAAGTACAATATTGACGAAATCATCCTTGCCATTCCGTCTGCACCCTATACTCTGCAGGGGGAACTGTTGAATATTTGCCAAAACACAAACTGTAAGCTCAAGATTCTGCCCGGTATTTCTCAGCTTGCTAATAACGAAATAAATGTCAGCAAAATTCGCCCGGTCGAGATTGAGGACCTCTTGGGAAGAGAACCTGTAAACGTTGATCTTTCTGAAATCATGGGGTACGTTCACGATAGGGTCGTTCTGGTCACAGGCGGTGGCGGTTCGATAGGCAGTGAACTTTGCCGTCAAATTGCTTCGCACGGACCCAAAACGCTCATTATCTTCGATATTTATGAAAATAATGCCTACTCCGTTCAGCTTGAGATTCGCAAGCGTTGGCCAAATGTAGATTTGCAGACACTGATAGGGTCCGTCAGGGATGAAAAGAAAGTTTCAAACCTATTTGAAATGTATCGCCCAGAGCTTGTTTTCCATGCTGCTGCTCATAAACACGTCCCCTTAATGGAGGACAGCCCAAATGAAGCGATAAAGAACAATGTGTTCGGCACCTACAATGTTGCCCGTGCGGCGGACAAGTTTGGTGCAAAGCGAATGGTACTGATAAGCACTGATAAAGCCGTCAACCCGACAAATATCATGGGGGCAAGCAAACGTATCTGTGAAATGGTCGTGCAGGCAATGAACAGCCATTCCGAAACGGAATATGCGGCCGTCAGGTTTGGCAATGTTCTAGGCTCAAACGGTTCCGTTATCCCTCTCTTTAAAAAGCAGATTGCAGACGGCGGACCCGTCACGGTTACTCATAAAGATGTCATCCGTTACTTTATGACAATACCTGAAGCTGTCTCACTCGTGCTTCAAGCCGGTTCCTACGCAAAAGGCGGAGAAATTTTTATTCTTGACATGGGCAAGCCCGTCCGCATCGATACTCTCGCACGCAATATGATACGGCTCTCCGGACTCGAGCCCGACGTTGATATTAGAATTACCTATACCGGTCTGCGTCCCGGGGAAAAGCTCTACGAGGAATTGCTGCTCAATGAGGAAGGTATGGAAAAGACCTTAAATTCCCTCATTTACATTGGTCACAAAGTTGAGTTTGACGAAGACAGATTCTTCAATAATCTTCAGGGCCTGTATGAAGCGTGCCAAAATAATTCCCCCAACATCCGAAACCTTGTACACAGCATGGTTCCGGAGTACAAACACGGATAATTATCGAGGTGTAAATTGATTGGAAAAAGTTTTTTTCGCAGGAAGACAGTAAAAATTATTTTTGTCATTTTCATCTGCTTTGCCTTGCTTTTCTGCTCAGTTCTGCTCATTTCTTTGAAGCAAAATGAGAGCATTGCAGTTTCCCGCTATGAGCTCGGCGAAGCCCCGTCGTTAAACTATGTGTTGATCAGTGACCTTCACAGGGAAGAATTCGGTGAAGCAAACCGGCTTTTGATTGAAAAAGCTCGTTCACAGTCACCCGATATTATTTTTATTGTCGGGGATATGCTCGAATCGGACTGCACGACAGAGGAGGTCGAATCATTCTTCAATCTGCTGTCAAGCCTTACTGAAATCGCCCCCGTATACTGCTCCTACGGCAACCATGATTACATTGCCCTGTCAAGCGTTATTATGAGTTTCGGCGAGAAAACACTCAGCATCCGCGAAAGACTCGAGCAGAGCGGTGCAGTTTTTCTTGAGAGAGAGTACGTTGACACTGCAATAAACGGTGAAGCTCTCCGTATAGGCGGGCTTTATGATTTGGCATTCAATGCCTCCGAGTTCGGAATGGAGGATAAATGCGGAGCAGGCTTCTATGCAACTGAAGAAGATTTATCCGAACGCTTTGCATTTTTGACCGATTTCTGCGATACATCTTCATACAAAATCATGCTCAGTCATCGTCCGGACAGCTTTATTTTCGGTGATGCCTCATATCGCTGGGATATTGACATGGTGCTTTGCGGACATACTCACAACGGCGTTATTGCTCTTCCTCTCATCGGTGCATTGCTCATCCCCGACCAGGGGCTTTTTCCCAAATACGATAATGGCATCTTTGAGCTCAACGGCATTACCCTCGTCATATCGGGCGGTCTTGCCGGATGGCATTGGATTCCGCGGATCCTCAACCCTCCCGAGATCGTCTCCGTCGGATTTTCAACAAATACTTAATAAAAAAACGGAAACAGTCGAATCTCTCAGTAGTTACGACTGTTTCCGTTTTCATCATTTCACTTATTCTTTCAGGAAAACTCGCTTCTGCAATTCAATAAGTTCACGCATTCCGTCCTTATTGAGCGAGTAATAGACCTTTGAACCTTCATTTTCAAGCTTAACAACGCCTGCCGCCATAAGAAGCGACATGTGCTGAGACACGGTTGCAGGTGCGACATCGAGCAGCCTCGCAAGTTCCCTGCCGTATACCGGTCCATCTGCCAACCTCGAAACGATGTTAAACCTGTTTTTTCCGCCGATAACGTTCATGTACGATGCAAGCTTCTCTCTGTCGTCCATAGTACCCATGTAATTATCGTGCAAAAAATGATACAGCACGCCAACTCCTATTTTCGCACTGTGGTTGCCGTCATCTCCGTGCTGAAACATCACAAGCTGTTGTTGATAATAAGTTATAAGCGGGAAAATATCAATGCTGTACAGCTCATACTTTTTTTCATCGATCATATCGCAGAGGTACTTCGAAGCATCCATGTCATCGGTGAATTTACTGCAATAGACGTCAATGAGCGGATGCGTCAAATCCTCACTTTCTTCAAACGCCTTTGCAACGGGCATCACGGCAGATTCAAGCATATCCACATACTTATCATAGTGCATGGAAATATCAAAAATAAGCAGCTTTGCTTCCGGTGGAAGCATGCTTTCGTTTATCGTGTCAAATAGTTCTCTGTCGCCTATAAGCCTTTCCTTAGGGCTGAGATAGTCGGTTGTCTTGCTTATCCAGTTGCAGATAGAGTTGTTCAGAACCCTTTCTCCGTTTTCCCTAAGGGCTTTAAAGCAGCCCTCCGTATTAAAGTAGTTAAGAATATTCTGAACAACGAGGTTTGCGGCAAAGTCCGTACTCACGACCCTGTTGTCATGAGCCACAGTATACGGCTTAAAGAGCTTTTCAATAACGCTTTCATCAGCTGTTATGCTCTTTTCAAGACGTTCTTCAAGCTCAAGGATAAGCTTGCCGTATTCTTTTGTTCGTTCATTTACCGCATTTGCAGTCTGAACTCTCTCCTCAAAAAATTTCCTGCTCGACTTTCCCGAAGCTCTGTTGGCAAGGAAAAAGCTTGCTTCAAGGAGAGGAAAGGGTTTGTTGATAATCATTCTTTCTCCGTCAGCTTTTCGGCATGCACGACACTTTTTTTCTTCTGAGAAGCTCCCATTGCCGCATACCGTGAATTTTCGATGAAATTATATCACCTTTTTTTGAAAAAAGCTATTGACAAACCCGTTCAAATGAAGTATCTTTGGCTCATACCGAACAGAGCATTAGTTTTTTTCTAATCGCTCAAAAAAATACAGGAGGCAAACACATGAAAAAGTACCTTGCTGTCATTCTAGCAGCCCTGCTTGCATTTGCAGGCACCGTCGTTCCCCTTTCAGGAACTTTCACCGTATCGGCGGAGACATCACGCGATGCAGCGTCACTTGACGAAGCATTGAACTACCCCGGTGACACACTTCACTTCGTTTCCGAAGGTGAGTACCCCTGGGTCGTCGAGGGCGACCATGCCAAATCGACCAATCAGGGTGTTGACGGAATTTATGATGAAGTTTCGGATGAAACTAAGCCCTGCATCTCAGCCGTCGGCACGACCGTCACTGCAAACGAAGGCGACGTCATTTCATTTGAGCTTTCAGTCAGCAGCGAGACTTCCGATAGGCTAAGGTTCTACGTTGACGGTGAAAGGATCGAGCGTTGGAGCGGCGAAGTCAATTGGACAGGTTTTGTTTACGAACTCACGGCAGGCACTCATGAGCTTGCATGGCAGTACGAGAAGGATTTGAGCAGAGCCGAAGGCGAAGACACTGCGTGGCTCGACAATGTTCACTTTGGTTCCCCTCTCCCCGTTCAGGGCATTGAACTCACTCCCGCTGTCAGCGTTCCTGCATGCAGAAAAGTTCAGCTCGAATGGAATACCATCCCCCTCAGTGCGGCAAATCAGACCGTGTATTTTTCATCAAACAATGAGAGCATAGCAACTGTCGATGACAACGGCGTTGTCCGCGGCATCAGCGAGGGTACTGCAATCGTCAATATCTGCACGGAAGACGGCAGCTTCATCGCAGAATGTGAAGTCACCGTTACCTCCGCTCGACCCGCAGTTCAAATATACGGTATGCTCGCAGCTGAAAGTCTCTATTACAGTGAGGGAAGCGGCGTGTACAGGCAGCCCTGCACATGGGCAACATTTAATGACGTTGACCCTGAGACCTCTGTTGTCGAATTTGGAAAACAGACTGACGATGACGGTAACGAAATCGCAGTTGCAGCCGCAGAATACGTTGACGGTTACATCTACGGTTTTGTGGGTTTCGGATTTTTCCCGGAGGAATTTTTCCGCATGAGCTTTGAAGATTTCCAGAACGGCATCTTTGACCCCGAGTACTACGATGCATATGGTTCTGAAGAAAACATGGTACTCGATATGGCGTACAATTATGCTGATGAAACCATGTATTACCTTGCAATCAGCATGTACACTTATTCAGTCGGTCTTTACACCGTTGACCTTAATACAGGCGAAAGCACATTCGTTGGCAGTATCACCACTGATGACGCAGCTACAGAATCACCATTCTACTACTCTCTCGCAATCGGCACCGATGGCACCGGTTACGTTATGCTTGCCGGCATGGGTGCGATCAATTACGGTGAAGGCATGCTCTGCGAAATCGACCTTGAAACTGCTCGCATCATCCGCAATATTGGTGTCACAGGTGGGGAATGCTTCCAGCAGCAATCCATGACCTATGACCACAACACCGGTAAGATCTACTGGGCACAGTGGAGCAATGCCTACGGTCCCGGAAACTCCCTCCGCTGCATCGACCCCGAAACGGGTGCAAGCGAATACATGGGCGTTATCAACGGCGACGGCGGCTGTGAGATTCTCGGCATGTTCATCCCCTACGATGCAAACGAGCCCGAACCCACTCCTGAACCCACCGAGGTTCCCGCTGAACCTACTCCCGAACCCGGCGAGCCCACCGAAGTTCCCACTGAACCCACTCCCGAATCCGGCGAGCCCACCGAAGTTCCCACTGAACCCACTCCCGAACCCGGCAGTCCCGATGTCCCCTCGACCGGTGTAGTCGGTATAGCAGGAGCAGGCGTCGCTGCAATACTCGGCGGTGCGTATGTCATAACCCGCAGAAAAAAAGATAACTAATCTCCCTCCATCCGAAAGGACCTAAGACTTGCGTCGGCTGCCGCAATGCGGCAGTCGATTTTTTGCTGCGGTACGCTTTTTGTTCGATTATATCCTTCATAGAGTCTATTAACCGCATCATATATGTATTTTTGAGAGACAACAGATTAGTTTAGCCTTGCCACGCTCAATTAATGGTGATATAATTCATCCTGACTTTACGGAGGAAACAAAGATTATGGAAAACATATTTTGCACTGTAAGAAACGAAGGTTTGGAATTTCTTCCCATTAGGGATCACCCCGAACTTGCCGCAAATTCCGCCGAATGGTTTCATTCGTGCTGGCATATACCCTTGTCTGCTTATTCAGAGAGTATGGCAGAGTGCATGAACGGGAAATCTGCCGTTCCGCAATGGTACATTGTCCGCAGCGGTGAAAAAATCGTTGCCGGTCTTGGTGTTATTGAAAATGACTTTCATGACAGGAAGGATTTGACTCCGAATGTCTGTGCGGTGTTTGTTGACGAAGAGTACCGTTGCTGCGGCATTGCAGGGCAAATGCTTGACTTTGTATGCAAAGATATGAGTTCAAAAGGCATTCGCACTCTCTACCTTTTAACTGACCACACCTCGTTTTATGAGCGTTACGGCTGGAAATATCTGTGTCCGGCAATTGGCGATGGCGAAAGCGAGCCAAGCAGAATGTATGTTAAAGTGACTGAATAGGCTGTTTACAAATGCTGTTTTTTTAAATCGCCCTACTGACATCAAAACTTGCCGTTTAAACAATGTTCCCCGGCAAAATGCCATCCTACTGTGCAGCATGGTCTAACCTTTGCTGTGGCTTTCGCCCCTCCTGGGTGGAGCTTAATGTTGGACCTTTTTTATTAAAGTTGTATTGATTATCCGGTCAATACAACTTTTTTATTGATAAATTAAGCAATAATGCATAGCGGCCCGACACATTTCTTTATCTGTCGATATATTGACAAATTCTTGCCAATATGGTATCATAAGCTGGTCCGTTGTGTCGGTTCGGCACTATTGCGGCAGAATTCATAAAGGAGTTATACTATGGAAAAGCTTTTCAAGCTCAAACAGAACGGTACGACTGTCAGAACTGAGATCGTCGCCGGTCTGACCACGTTCATGACGATGGCATACATCATCGCCCTGAACCCCAACCTGCTCACCGGTTTCGGTCAAAACGGTGGCAGTGCTCTTTGGAACGGTGTGTTCCTTGCGACCTGCATTGCTTCGGCAATCGGCACCTTCGTCATGGCTTTTGCCGCAAACAAACCCTTTGCAATGGCCCCCGGCATGGGTCTTAACAGCTTCTTTGCTGTTGTCGTTGCAAACATTGTCGGAATAACCGGTCTTGGTTATATCGAATCATTCCAGACTGCACTTTGCATCATTCTCATTGAGGGCATCATTTTCCTGATTCTCTCTGTTTTTAATGTCCGCGACAAAATCGTCAAGGCGATTCCCGTCGGCGTCCGCCACGGCATTGCTCCCGCAATCGGTCTCATGCTGCTCAACATCGGCTTCGGCTCCAATTCCGGCATCTACTCCGATAAAGGCGGTCCGTTCTTTGTAATGAGGGATTTCTTCGGTGCTCTCACCCCCAAAGTTGCGATGGACAGCATGGGCACAGGTTACACCGAGATGATTCTCGCTGTTGCAACCATGTTTATCGGCCTGTTCATCATCGTCATTCTCGCTCATAAGAAAGTCAAGGGTGCCGTTTTGTTCGGTATGCTCGGTGCTTCCGTCATCAACTGGGCAGGCAAAGCAATTTTCATGCATGTCAACCCCTTTGAGTCGCTTAAGACTGCTTCCTTCCTCCCCGCATTCGGCGATATGGCTGAAACGACACTGTTCAAGTTCAACTTCCCGGGTCTTGCCCAGGTCGGTTGGTTCACCGTTGTCACGCTTATAATAACCTTCTGTATGATCGACATGTTCGACACTATCGGCACTCTTGTCGGTACTGCTTCAAGAGCAAATATGCTTGATAAAGAAGGTAATATGCCCAACATGAAAGAAGCTCTTCTGGCTGATGCCGTCGGTACTATCGCAGGCTCCGCAACCGGTACATCGACTGTTACCACGTTTGTTGAGTCCGCTGCCGGCGTTGAAGCAGGCGGCAGGACCGGTCTTACCGCACTCACCACAGGCATCCTCTTCCTTGCCTGCATGTTCATTGCCCCCATTGCTGCAATCATACCTGCTGCCGCAACATCCTCCGCCCTTATCTACGTTGGCTTCCTCATGCTCGGCGGTCTCAAGGGCGTTGACTTTGAAGATATTGCCCAGGGTCTTCCCGTCGCATTGATGCTTATTGCAATGCCTATTTCCGGCTCCATCGGTCATGCAATCGGTATCGGTCTTATCACCTACACCGTAATTAAGCTCTTTACCGGCAAAGCAAAGGATGTTTCCGTACTTACCTACGTCATCTCCGCTCTGTTCCTCGTAAAGTTCTTCCTCGTTGCATAATCAATACCGTTTGGTGCATCATATGAACTCAGGCGAATCGAAGTCATGCGGTTTCGATTCGCTTTTATTTTGACCATGGAGGGAAACAATGTATAACCAAAAATGGCGTGAAACAATTGACCCGTTCAGCTTGCCGTTCAAGCGTTTTAAGCTCAAGGAAGTGCTTGGCTACCCCGCAGCCGGAAACGATGTCTTTTTTGTGAAAGGAATTGCCGATGGCATTGAATGCGAAGCGTTCATCAAATCTGCCCGTCAAGAAGGTGCGGATATCAGACGTGAAATTGCAGTAATCGGAAAGCTGAAACCAATACTGAAGTCCGTTATCCCGAATATTCTTGACAGCGGAGAAAATTTTTCGGTAACGGCGAAAATGGATGGTGACAGGCTGTCAACCATTGTTGGAGCAAACGAAGCTTTACAGTCCATGGAATATCTTGCCGACTACGGACACACACTTGCAAAGCTTCACAGCATCAAAGGCGAATTCGATCCCGTTAAGGACAGGAAGTTCTTCCATATTCCGGACGAAGCATTCTTTCGTGAAATCAAGGATGGAGAGCTTTCATATGCGCGTGACTATTTGATCGAAAGTGCACCGGCAGAACAAAACCTCTGCTTTTGTCATGGAGACTTTCACTATGCAAACGTTCTTTTTCACCGTGGGAAGCTGTCTGCAATACTGGACTTTGAACTTTCTGGTATCGGAAATCGCGAGTTTGATATCGCTTGGGCAATTATCCTGCGTCCGGGACAAAGGTTCATGAAGACTGAAAAAGAAATCGAGTGTTTTCTTAATGGTTACGCATCATCAGGAGAATTTGATGAAAAAGCGGTAAGATACTACATGGTCCTCATCTACCTGTATTTTTACAGAATCGGCAGGAATGATACGGAATATGCTCATTTTATTGAGGAATTCTTCCGCCGTCAGGCCGGGTAGACCTCATATACGGTAACGAAAAGAACCGAGGACAAAATGGTTCCTTCGGTTCTTTTGCTTTCAGAAAAAATCAGTTGCAGTAAGTCCATACCTTTCTCAATGAACGCCACGATGTATTGTGAATGGATGAATCCATCTCGGAGAGGGTGAAATGCATACCATCGCAGCCATATGCATAATAGTAGCCCCATCCGAAGCCCGCACGGTAGAAAGCAAGTTCATACAGCAAATAGTTTATTATCGTCGTTGGAACATTTCCGTAGGTATCCGTGCAGCTGCCATTATATGTGAATTCATAATATTTAATGCCGTTTTTTTCCTTAATGCCATTATAGGTAAGATGGTCGAGTACATCGTATCGTATTACTGCACGGTTGATAAGCTTGTTTGTGTTTGCCGGCATTATATGGTTAATATCGATTGCAGTGCCGAAGCTGTGGTGACTTATGAAGGTCTTGTCTGACACAAACCTCGAAACATATGTACCACCATACTCACGGACAAGATTATTGAGCTTGATAATTCCGGAGTCATACTTGCCATTAACTCTTATGTAGGTCGTTTCAAGATATTTAAATGCCTTTTGGAAATACGGCACGGCTTTCTTATGAACGGTCCACTTCTTGCCGTTCGGTGCAGTGACATAGGCCATGTGCGAATATGCCCACGAGTCCTCAATAACTATGTCGCGACCGGAAGCCCAGCGGTAGCGGAACATAAATTCGTCCCTGCTGCCGAAAAATTTAAGAGCATATTCATAGTTATTGCGTAAATCATTTGTAATGAGCGAATTCCAGTCCTCCTTTGTGATTCTGAAGGACGCGGCAGCAAGTTTACTCTGACCCAAAGTGTTCCTTGCATATAACTCGAAAGTATAGTTGCCGCAAAGAAGATTTTCGAATTTAACTTTTTCGGCAAGGAAAGCACCGGTTGCAGAAAAAGTCCTGTCCATAAGCTCAACACTCGTAAGATTTTCGCTCTCATCGTAAGAGACTTTGTATGTTATTGGACTGCTGTCGGCCGTCTTAAGTATTGCGGTGACCTCTGTGATTGGTGTGCCGCTCGTAATCGTTCCCCCGAAGCAGAAAGAACGACCGTAGGCAATGTTTTCGTCCGCACTCGGAAGGGGCAGTGAGCTTGATTCCGTGAAACGCAGTCCACAATCCGTGTTGACCGGCTCATTTGAGGGAACTGCTGTGGGTTCGTTTGTCGGCTCCGGACTTTCGGTCGGCTCGATGCTTTCAACAGGTTCGGGAGTATCTGTCGGCTCAACAGTAACAACCGGCAGAGTGGCGGAAGGCTCCTGTGTCGGTTCGGCATTCGGCGTGTAACTTGCCGAAACCGGGTCAATATCTATGACTACTCGGTTATCGCTTTTTTTGCTACACGCAATACACGGTAATATAAAGAACAGGCACATCATTATACACAATACCCTATTCATCAAATCGAATCCTCCTTTTAGCTGGACTGAGTTGAGTTTACTAAAAACCCTGCATAAAGTCAATGCCTCCTATCTTTTTTTCCACAATCAACCCGAAAAGCCCTTGCATACAAAAATCGTCATAACTCTTGAGGCTTTACTTACTGCGTTTTTTCCGTTCACTGCAATTTCAGGGTGGATTTTTTTGACGAAATAGCCGTATTCATGTATTTCAAAAACAGAATCCGGAAAAACAATGCTCCTGTCACAAAAGTGCACAAGACCGTTTTGTTCAGTTATTTCTGCAACAATATTCTCCCCCCCAAAGGAATCCACGCGAACTATGATGTAGGTATATCTTTCATCTTCGGCGTTGAATTCAATTACCGGGTAACCCTTTTCATCCGTATTCACTGCAACATAGGACGGTGGGAGCGGAAGCTGTCTGAACGGGTCGCATTCAGTGGGTTCGGTACCCTTGACAAAGCTTTCAATGAAAAAATCAGGCGAATACTCCGTTGCTGCAAGAAGCTCTCCCTTCTCCATTGCCTTCAGGTCGATGCTCACTCTCACAATTTCATCCGGTACAGCAAATTCCGCAGGCGATCTTTCTCCGTAAATCGACTCAAAAAGCTCCCCCGCGATTTTACAGACACTGTTTCCTCCCGTAAAACCATCCGGCAGGCTTCCCGACTTTGTGCTGTCAGTACCCATCCAAAGGACGACCGTATGAAGCGGAGTGTATGCCGCTGTCCACACATCACGGACACTGCCGTCCGAGCCAAGGTTTGTTCCCGTTTTCGCCGCTATGGAAAACGGAAGTGTGGAAAGAGCCTTTGCCGTTCCCATCTGTGCAGCTTCCATGAGCATATCCGTTATCAAAAACGCAGTGGTGTCCTTCATTACCCTTTCCGCTGTGTCATCATGAAAATAAACCGGTTCATTTCCCTTGTAAATCGCCGTAATTGAATACGGCTTTTTATATAGACCGCTTGCAGCAAATGCATTGTACGAGCCTGCAATCTCAATCGGCGAAACACCGTATGTAAATCCGCCGAGAGCAAGGGCGAGTGTCTTTTTTTCGTCCCGGAAATCTATTCCGAGTTTTTTTGCAAAGTCTACACCGTTTTCAAGCCCGATCTCCGAGAGAAGCTGTACGGCAGGGATATTGAGCGAATTTATAAGAGCTGTACGCATAGTAACGAATCCATGGTATTTGCCGCCCGGATTTCCCGGAGAATAGCCGTCAAAGTCGGTCGGCTCATCGTTAAAAATGCTTGCGGCCGTGTATGCAGAGCTTTCAAGTGCAGGTGCATAGCATATTAGGGGCTTAATAAGTGAGCCTGGCTGACGCTGCATGTCAACGGCACGGTTAAATGCATATGCATTGTATTCGCCATTCTCTGCCAAACCTCCGTACATTCCTGCAATGCTCCCGTCAGTACGAAGGACGACCCCCGCCGCCTGTGCATTTTCCGGACAGGTATCTGCACTTAAAAGCCTGCACAGTTCATTGTCAATGGTAGGTGAAATCGTTGTGTAAACGGTGTACCCACCGCTGAGGAATTCATCACGACTGATGTCGAAATACGAACATGCTTCCGCAATAACATAGTCGATTGAGCAGCTGTGAACGCTCATCATTGCGTTCCTGAGTACACACTTTTCTTCAATCGCCGTCTCATATTCACTTTGGGTAAGGTGTCCGTACTTCAGCATAAGTGCAAGGATGCTGTCACGACGCTTCAGAGATTTTTCCATGTTCAGGTGCGGTGCATAATCGCCCGGAGATTTGAGTATGCCTGCAAGCTGAGCAGACTGGGCCGCAGAAAGTTCATACGCATGAATTCCAAAATAGCCCAATGCCGCAGTTTCGATTCCGTAATATCCACCGCCAAAATAAACATAATTTAGGTACATTTCGAGAATTTCATTCTTATCGAATTCACGTTCCATTGAAACGGAAAGGTATGCCTCTTCAAGTTTGCGTTCAAATGTTTTTTCACGGGTAAGGTGACTGAGCTTTATAAGCTGCTGACCTATCGTAGAAGCTCCCTGCACTTTCCCTCCGGCCTTTATGTCTGCCCATGCCGCACCAAAAATTCTTATTATATCAACACCATTATGCTCAAAAAATCTTGCATCCTCCGCCGAAACGAAAGCATATATGACGTGTTCCGGAAGCGTTTCGATTTCAATAGGCAGACGGTTTTCTCCACCGGCAAGCCGTGAAAGCGTGTTGCCATCCGCATCAAAGAAAACCGTGGTTCGGTCAGCATCAAGTATGAGACTTTCGTCAAATTTATGCCAATTGCCTACATCAAAAAAGATGAAGAAGGAAATGATCCCAGCAATGAACAGCCCAAGAAAGCTGAAAATGAAAGTGCGAATTATTTTGCAATATTTTCTTTTTCGTTTCTCATCTTTTTCGCACACTCTCTTTGCCATTCCCTTTCCCCGCCTCTTTTTACCGATCCGCTCCTGCTGCTTTTCGGAAGTTTTATTTTCATCGTTTACGGGAGCTTTTCTTTTCCCTTCTCTGATTTTTAATTTTGCAAGTAGTTTATCAAACAGTTTCAAGACGCACCAACCTTCTTTCAAAAATTCCCTCACTGAACAATTTTGACGTTAGCTTTCGTCTTTTACCGACAAAATATGCGGAAAGTGCCGTCGAAACGGCTCAATTTTTCAAAAAAGGGCTTGACAAAAGTCCGAAATCGGACTATAATGCTTTTCCGTCCGAAATCGGACTTTCTTGAGGAGGTGAGAATAGAATGAACAATTCGAATGACGATAGTTCGAATCGTCTGACACAGTACAACAAAATACTGAAAAGCAGCGATGAAATTTATCGCAGAACAGCAAAATCACTCGGCATACCGGAATGCACTTTCTGGATCTACTACACATTAAGAGTTGAAACACATCCGCTGACACAGAGTGACATACGCAAATTTCTGCTTCAGCCAAAACAGACTGTAAATTCTGCTCTTAAAAACCTTGAATCGGAGGGTGAGATTGAGTTCGTTCCTCAAACAGGACGTGCAAAAACAATTCAACTGACCTCTTTGGGCCTTGAACGTGCCTCAAAAGCCGTTGACGGAGTAATTGCGGCTGAAAGGGAAGCTCTCGGGTCTCTCAGCGACGAAGAATTTCTCGCTTTTTTGCAGGCGTTTCGCAAGTTCAATTCAGTATTAAGGGAAAAAATTAAATTCATAGCTAAAGAAGGTTAAAAAAATGAATATTAGTTTATCAGAACATTTTACTTACAAAAAACTCCTTCGTTTCTGTCTCCCGTCGATAATAATGATGGTTTTTACCTCCATTTACGGTGTCGTAGATGGTTTCTTCGTTTCAAATTATGTCGGCAAAACTCCATTTGCTGCAATAAATCTTATCATGCCATTCCTGATGATTCTCGGCGGAATAGGCTTCATGATAGGCACGGGCGGCAGTGCATTGGTCGCAAAAACTCTCGGTGAGGGCAAGAAGGATACTGCAAACCGTTATTTCACCATGATGATTCTTCTGACAGTCTGGCTCGGCATCGCACTTACCGTCATCGGCATTATCTTCATACGTCCGGTTGCAATCCTCTTAGGAGCGAATGACGCTATGATTGAAGATTGTGTTGTTTACGGCAGGATAATCCTTGCATTCAACACGGCCTTTATGCTGCAAAATGTATTTCAAAGTTTTTTAATTACTGCTGAAAAGCCAAAACTTGGTCTTCTTGCAACCGTTGCAGCGGGCGTTGCAAACATGGTGCTTGATGCACTTTTCATTGCCGTTTTCAAGTGGGGAGTTGCAGGTGCGGCACTCGCAACCGGCATAAGTCAATGTGTCGGCGGAATCCTGCCACTTATTTACTTTATTCGTCCGAATACAAGTCTTTTAAGGCTCGCACGGACGAAAATGGAGCTTAAACCGCTTCTCGGAGCCTGTGCAAACGGTTCATCCGAGCTCATGAGCAACATTGCCACATCCCTCGTCAGCATCCTCTACAACTTTCAGCTCATGCAATTTGCAGGCGAAGATGGTGTTTCTGCCTACGGTGTATTGATGTATGTTCAGTTCATCTTTGTTTCCATATACATAGGTTATGCGATAGGCTCTGCCCCGATAGTCAGCTACCATTACGGTGCGGGCAATCACGCAGAATTGAAAAATATGTTTAGAAAGAGCCTTTTCATCGTTGGAACATCAGGGGTTGTCTTAACGCTGCTTGCAAACTTTCTGTCGTCCCCCCTTGCAAAGGTGTTTGTCGGCTACGACGCAGCACTGTACGACTTGACCCGTCATGCGTTCAAAATTTTCTCGCTCTCGTTCCTGCTTGCGGGTTTTAACATATTTGCCTCATCTTTTTTCACTGCACTGAACAACGGCGGAGTCTCGGCTGCAATCTCTTTTCTTAGAACGCTCGTGTTTCAGACACTCAGTGTTATCGCCCTTCCGATTATTTTCGGCGGTATCGACGGGATATGGTGGGCAATAGCGGCCGCTGAAGTTTTTGCAGCGATAATTTCGCTTGTATTCCTTGTTGCAAAGCGTAAGAAATATCAGTACATTTGATATCCGTCCAGAAATAAAGAAACACAGATGCCGGTCGTTTTTCGACCGGCATCTGTGTCAATGTTGGGTTGGTGTTTTAAAAACACTGATTATTTCATTTCTGCGATTGCCTTTTCGATTTCAGCAATGTCTTCAGCACTGCACTTGCCCATCTTCTTCATAGCTCTGATGAAGTCTGCGATGGAAGCACCCTTGGTGCCATCGAACAGCTGACCGCGGCATTCTGCAACGTATTCAGCACGGGTAAGCAGGGGGAGATATTCGAAGGAGCGAACTCTCTTGCTTACGACTTCGATGAATCCCTTCATGTGAAGGCGATTTACGAAAGTCTGAACAGTCTGATAGGTCCAGTCATGGCCCTGTACTGCCTGCCAAATGTCGGTGATGATAACGGGCTTACCTGCGTTCCAGATAATCTCCATTACTTCGAGTTCTGCGGGGGAAACGTCTTTAATGATCATGGTCATTACCTCTCTCTTGTTTTTTGATGAGCTAATTATACACCATTAAAGCACTATTATCAATATCTGAAACCGCATTTTTAAAGAAAATTCACCCTTTTTTTGAAATTTTCTTATTTCGTACATATTTGTGTCACAATTTAGACACATTTCTCGGTTAAACGTACTTACGCATTCTTGTTAATGCGGATTTTTCGAGTCTGCTGACCTGTGCCTGACTGATTCCAATTTCCTCTGCAACTTCAGTTTGCGTTTTTCCACTGAAAAAACGGAGCTGCAAAATGCGTCTCTCCCTTTCGGAAAGCTTGCTCAAGCCATCCTCAATGGCAATACTGTTGAGCCACTTGTCGGTGTCAGCAGATTCATCCTTAATCTGATCGACAATGTATACTGCATCGCCGTCATCTCTGAATATCGGCTCATGAAGCGAAATCGGATCGCTTATTGCATCGAGAGCAAAAACGACCTCTGATTCAGGAACGCCAAGCTCTCTTGCTATGTCCTCCATTCTCGGTTCAACACCCTTTTCGTCTATAAGCTTGTTGCGAACCTGCATTGCATGATACGCGAGGTCTCGGAGGGACCTGCTGACACGAATCGCACTGTTATCCCGTAGGAAGCGTCTTATTTCACCGATTATCATCGGCACTGCATAGGTTGAAAAGCGGACATTATGCCCTGTATCAAAGTTGTCAAGTGCCTTTATAAGACCTATGCAGCCCACCTGAAACAAATCATCCATTTGTTCACCCCTGTTCACAAAACGCTGTATAACGCTCAGTACGAGCCTCAGGTTGCTGTTGAGAAATCTCTCTCTTGCTTCTTCATCGCCGGATTTTGCCTCAGCAAGAAGTGCCATGCTCTCCTTGTAACTGAGTTTTGGAAGTTTCGCCGTATCGACGCCGCAGATTTCAACTTTATTGATAGCCATTGCAGTTGTGTCCATCCTTTCTGAAATTCGGGGCGTTCTTCACGACCCTATAACCTAAGAATGGTTAAAACTGCAAATTTTTATTCTGTCAGAAATTGGCGTTGATTTGGTTTTTTCGTTGTAACTTGTCCGTTTTGCCAAATATCGTCAATCAAACAACAAAACAGCCGATATTTTTATGCGTTTATTTTGTGAATTTCCCCGTCTTTCTGCATAGGACTGTCTCCAATGCCGATACGGCATAATACATCAAGGCTGCAAGCACGCAGAGAATAACTATCGATGCCATAACAAGGTCAAGTTTAAACACCTGACCGCCGTAAACTATTAAGTACCCAAGTCCGGCTTTTGAGACGAGGTATTCTCCGACGATAACACCTACCCAGCTCATTCCGACGCTGAGTTTCAACGCACTCATTATCGTTGGGACCGAGGCAGGGAGTACGACCTTCAAAAAAGTCTGCGTTTTGCTCGCTCCAAGCGTTCGCATCAAAAGCTGTCTGTCACTTGAAATCTCCGTAAACCCCGTCAGAACCGTCATTGTTGTGACGATTGTTGAAATCAGAAGTGCCATAACAATTATTGCTTCCATCCCCGCTCCAACCCAAACGATAAGAATCGGACCGAGAGCAATTTTCGGCAATGCATTGAGAACCACCATGTACGGATCAAGAATTTTCGACAGTGTCGGACTCCACCACATCAGTATTGCGGCAAACGTACCAAGTGCAGTACCGATAAGGAAACCCGCAGCCGTTTCCGCAGCGGTAACTCCGATGTGCAGCATAAGCTCACCGCTCGAATAGAGCCTTGCAATCGTCTCGGCAACTCGCGAAGGACTGCTGATAATGAATGTGTTTATAAATCCGAGTCTGCCGGCTCCTTCCCAAATAATTATGAAAGCAGCAAGCAGTGCAAGCTGCATTGTCTTTACGAATTGCTTTTGTCTGTTCAGTTTTTTCAGGTAAATGAGATGTTCAGTTGAAAATCCGATTTCAGTTGAAGCTTTCATTTTGCATCATCACCTTCCAAACTTCGTTGAAATAGTCCTTAAACAGCGGCGAACTCCGTCTTTCAAGCGGCGTTTCTCCAGGCAGATCCACTTTGATTTCACGCATGATTGTTGCCGGACGTGAAGTCAGTATGATTATCCTGTCGCTCATGGAAACTGCTTCTGAGATATCATGCGTTACCAATACTGCCGTATAACCGCCATGCTTGATTATCGAATGCACCTCATCGGCAAGCAATAGCCTTGTTTGATAGTCAAGAGCAGAAAACGGCTCATCGAGCAGCAGCAGTTTCGGCTTGAAAACGAGAGTTCTTATCAAAGCGACTTTCTGCCTCATTCCTCCCGACAGCTGTCTCGGATAGTGTTCTGAAAACTCGAAAAGACCATATTTTTCGATAAGCTCCTCCGCATAGGAGCGTGTTTTTTTACTGAGCTTGTGTTTAACTTCAAGTCCAAGTAAAACATTTCCCTCGATCGTTCTCCAATCAAGCAGGCTATCCGTTTGCAGCATATAACCGATATCCGATGTTGCAGGTTCCGGCCTTGCCCCAAGGACGCGGACTTCCCCGCTGCTCGCCTCAGAGATTCCCGCCAGCATTGACAATATACTCGTTTTTCCACATCCCGACGGACCAACAAGTGAAATGAATTCTCCTTCCTTTACATTAAAGCTGATCCCACTGACTGCAAGCGTTTCCGCACGGGGTTCATGATAAATGAGACTTACATCGTCCAGGCGTGCGATTACTTTGTTCATATTTCCCTCCACAATAGATTTGGCAGTTCCTGTCCTTTTCTACATTAAAATATTCAGCTTATTCTAAAAAGGGGACAATCTCACGGTAAAATGGACGTCCCCCCCCCCACTCGCCTCACCGGCTGCGGAAGTATTTTAGTTTCGCATGCAATTATGCAGAAATAAAAAAGCCATTGTAAAGGCTTTCCTGCTCTTCACAACAGCTTCGTTCATTATGTTGTCGTTTGACTATTTGTTCTTAAGGTAATCGTTGATCTGATTGACAAGTGCATCACAGTCAATGCCGTGTACGCCGCAAGCCTGCTCAAGGTTTTCGCCGCTTGCCATTACACAGCCGAGGCAGTGCATACCGCTGCCCATGAGGATGGCTGCAATATTGCGGTCAACGTTAAGAACCTCTTCAATGGTCATTTTCTTGTTAATTTCCATAGTAGTATCTCCTTTATCTTTGCCGTTTGGCTTTATTATTTATTCTGCCCTTCAAGAGCAGCTTTTATGAAGCCCTTGAAGATCGGGTGTGCCGCATCCGGTCTGGACTTGAGTTCGGGGTGGAACTGCACGCCGATGAACCACGGATGGTTCCCAAGCTCAATTATCTCTGCAAGCCCGCGTCTTGGGTTCCAACCTGTGAATTTCATTCCGTTCGCTTCAAAGTCGGCAAGGAATTCGTTATTGAACTCATACCTGTGACGATGACGCTCGTGCACTTCCTGTTTTCCGTACATCTGCATCGCAAGACTACCCTCAACAAGGCGGCAGGTGTAGCTGCCCAGGCGGAGTGTTCCGCCAATCCTTTCGAGGTTATTTACCTGGTCTTCCATGAGGTCAATAACAGGGTGTTTTGTATTGAAATCCACCTCTTTTGAGTGTGCGTCGGTCCAACCGAGAATATGCCTTGCATACTCTATAACTGCAATCTGCATACCAAGGCAAATGCCGAAATAAGGAATATTGCGTTCACGTGCATATCTTGCGGCAATCATCATGCCCTCAAGTCCCCTTTCGCCAAAACCACCGGGAACGAGAATACCGTTTGCACCTGCCAAAATCTCTTCAGGATTGCCCTTTTCAAGGTCTTCGGCAGCAATCCACTTGATGTTTACCCTGCAATTGTTCGCAATACCGCTGTGACGGAGGGCTTCGGCAACGGAGAGGTATGCATCGTGAAGCTCCACATACTTTCCGACGAGAGCAATGGTGCATTCGTGGCCGGGATTAATGTCACTTTCAACCATTGCACGCCATTCGGCGAGGTCGGGTTCACGCTGTTCAAGGCCGAGTTTGGAAAGAACAACTCTGCACAGACCCCTTTCTTCAAGCATGAGGGGAACTTCATACAAAGAGCGTGCATTGAGATTCTCGATAACGCAGTCCTCTGCGACATTGCAGAAAAGACCGATTTTACTCCTGATGCTGCGGTCAACGGGATAATCGCTCCTGCAAACAAGGACATCGGGCTGAATACCTATGCTCTGCAACTCTTTAACGGAGTGCTGAGTGGGTTTCGTCTTAAGTTCTCCCGATGCGGAGAGATAGGGAATCAATGTGACATGGATAAAGCAGCACTGATTGCTTTCAAGCTGAGTTTTAAGCTGTCTGATGGACTCAAGAAAAGGCTGAGATTCGATGTCGCCGACAGTACCGCCGATTTCGACTATCATAATATCAGGCTGAATCTTCTGGACAGCTCTTCTGATACGCAGCTTTATTTCGTCCGTGATGTGGGGGATAACCTGAACCGTACCTCCTTGGTATCCGCCTCTGCGCTCCCTGTCGAGTACAGCCGAATAAATCTGCCCTGTGGTTGTGTTGTTAAGCTTTGTGAGGTCTTCGTTGATAAAACGTTCGTAATGACCGATATCAAGGTCAGTCTCCGCACCGTCTTCCGTAACGAAAACTTCGCCATGCTGGTAAGGGTTCATCGTGCCGGGGTCAACATTGAGGTATGGATCCAGTTTCATTATCGATACACTGTATCCTCTGGCCTTAAGGAGTCTGCCGAGTGCCGCCGCCGTTATACCCTTGCCAAGGGATGAAACAACACCCCCGGTAACAAAAATCAGCTTGCTGTCCATGATTGTTTACGACTATTCCTTTCAATTTCGTTATCGTCAAGCGACACTCTTTACGAACACCGCTCCCGTTTTTTTAATGAGACAACTGCCGACTGTGGTACAGGCAATTATCACCCATGATTATTATAATGAATTCTGCCGCTGTTTCAAGCCCTTCTTCAAAAATAGACGATATAATCATCGAAAAAAGCAAGTCTTTGGTGAAAATTTACTTTTTACCCTGCGGAAGCTGGGACATTGCCGAAGCAGCAAGCATGATTCCGCAGCCGACAAGTTCCGTTGCGGAAAGCTTCTGATTCAGTATAAAAAACCCCGCAATAACCGAAAAGACCGACTCGAGACACATGATAAGCGACGCAGCCGTCGGGTCAAGCTCCTTCTGTCCGATTATTTGAAGTGTGTATGCGATCCCGCACGAAAGCACACCGGCGTACAGAAGCGGAATGTATGCACGGAGTATAGCATCCATATCCGGCTTTTCAAAGATGAACATGCATACCGCACTTATCATTGAAGCGGTAAGGAACTGAATACAGCTCAGCTTTACGCAGTTGACATACGGCGAATAAACAGAAACGACAACTATATGCACTGCAAAAAACACTGCACACAGTAAATACAGTGAATCCGCACGTTCAATTCTGAAATTTTCGCCCACACAGAGGAAGTAAAGCCCGACAAGTGCAGCAGCGGCACTGATTACTACCAACAGGCTCGTTTTTCTCCCGAACAACAGCCCCACGACCGGTACAAGCACGATATAGAAGGATGTCACAAATCCTGCCTTGCCCACAGAGCTGCCTGCCGCAATTCCAAACTGTTGAAAGGAAGATGCAATGCAGAGTAAAATTCCGAGAATGCATCCAAGCAGCAGTGTTCTCCGTCCTTCATTTCCGATTTTGAAATTAGAACCACCATCCTTTTTTTTCTCTCCGGAAAATACTTTTATAAACGGCAAAAGAACAACGGCACCTATCATGAACCTGAACGCATTGAACGTGAATGGCTCAATATGCTCCATCGCATCGCTTTGGGCAACAAATGTCACTCCCCATATTACCGCTGCAATAATCAGCAAGATGGTGCTTTTCAATTTTTTCATAAGTTTCCTTCCTCCATTCAATACCACTCGCTAATTATATCCTCGAAACTCCCCAAAATCAAATACAAAGAGCAGTGGGACACTGCATCTGAGCACCCCGCCTGCTCTTCACAAACTTTTCTCAATCATCCATATTGATCAGCTTGACGCCTTCATCCGTCGGGTAAAACACAAAGCCGCACTCTTTTGTAATAAATTTCTTCGTATCTTTACCCCCGTCAGTCAGCTGCTTTTCAATTGCACTCATTGCCGGAAACTCAAGCAGACTCCTCTGGTGAGTATAGATTGCCCAACTGCTCGCAACGCAGTCGTCAATCAATTCTGCGACAGAGTATGCGATATATCCACGGCCGTTTTCAACGTTCCTCGGCAGGGAGAATGCGGCAAAAATGTCCGCCTCCACCCCCATACTGTCAATGAGTGCACCCTGAGCATACATCCCTTCTCCCAAAAAGCAGTACGGTGCCGCATAGACTTTTCCGTCCTTATCGTACAACACACGTCCCATCACTTCACCGTCCGAACTCCATCCCGATAAGGCATCTCCGTATGCAGTCCGAATCCTTATCGACTCAGTGCCGCAGAACTCAGTTTTCGATGTCCAGCTGAAATGATGGATAATTATCCACCTCTCGCGCTTTCCATCGATCTGCACCCCGATATTGGTGAACCTCAGTTTCCCGGCGGTATAAGCCGCCTTTTCCTCAACATGGTGTACTCCATCGACATCACTCTCCGTGATTTTCTGCCCTCCCGTGTTCATGAATTCATCATTTACGCTGACAATGACCTGCAATGCACCGCTGCAAGCCATTATATCCTCATCAGTCAGATCCTTCAAAACATATTCCGGAAATCCAAGCTCAAGCAATATGTCTTCTGTACTCTCCGTTTCGGGCCGTCCCGACCGATCCTCTATGCTCCAATTCATCGGATATTTACTGCCGAGAGTGTAACCCAAAACTCCGCCTATCAGCCATAATGAAACGATAATAAGCACAATACCTCCATTCGGCAGTTTAACAGGAGCGAGTTCGAGCAGGTAGCCTGCTTCGTCAAGCTCTTTTGAGAGCCTGAAAATATTGCGGATAATGAGGAAATAGGCAACGAGCATAGCCCCTGCGGCTGCCGGGGCATTGCATCCGCTGAAAGCAAGGAGGCATACAAGCACATACCATATAATTAATGCGAATACCTCATCCGCACGCTCGGGAACACCTGCTTTTCTTTGTACGGCTCTGATTCCTGCACGAAAATAAAGCAGCTCAACTATCAGAAGCAATGAGTTTACTGCAGCCAAAACCATAGTGACAGAAGGAGTGAGAATCAAGCTGCGATAAACAGTCGTGCTGAAAACCAATACTGGAAAAAATAACGCTCCTTTCACCACGGTGAATGCAAAACAAGCTCTAAACCACCTATTTTCACTTCGTATTGAACGAAAACCCAACAGTGATATAACAAATCCGATTATAGGAAGAATGTAATCAAGGTATGCAAACTGCAATGTTATGGTGCATAACGCAATGCCTATCAAGATTTGATTCATGGCTCTTCGCCACGGCGTCACCATTTTTACAACATCGTCCGGCGGATAATCCCTGCCGATATCGTCTAGCATGATCTCAAGCTCTTCTTCAGTAAAGGTTTCTCGTTTATCGCTGTTCATCAATTTCACCTCCCAACATCTTACGGAGCCGCTTTTTCAAGCGATACAGCCTTCCCTCAACAGCCCTCTCACTTATACACAGCTCGGAAGCAATTTGTGCGGTAGACTGCAAATAGTAATACTTTCTATAAAACAACGTCCTGTCTTTTTGCGGTAAACGCTGCAAAGCAGCATTGACTGCTGTCTGCCGTTCTTTTTTTATGACAACATCTTCCGGCAATGGTTCGCTTGACGGCATACTCTCGGAGATCTCATCCAGACTGTCATGATTCTGAATTTTTCTGACATGATTCAAAGCCGTATTTCGAACAATTGCAGTCAACCATGCATTGAAACTGCCTTTTTGCGAATCAAACTGTCCGATTCTTTCCCAAACACGCATCAATACCTCTGAAACACAGTCCTCTCTGTCATGCTGACTTTGAAGAATTGGAGCAATGATGTATTTTATCAACGGTCCGTAATGCTGCATCAAGTCCGTTATGCCATGCTCGTCTCTTTGGAGCAGCATTTCAACGATCTCGTGATTTCGCACTCTCCCACCTCCCTCTTTTTCGCTCTCTGTCTGATTATACACGAATTTACGAAAAAACCCACGGGAATTTTAAAAGCTTTCCTGCATTGCCTAAAAAGGCGTACAATAGAGAAGAGGCTGCTGCAAAACCTGTCCGCTGCAACAGCCTCTTAAATTATGTTTTATTTTTTCACGATACTGCGTTGGCACAAACTGCCGTGCCTTCCGGTCGGTCCCGGTTCACCGCTCTCCGGCGGGTCAGTCGGAGCAGGCGTTTGCGTTTCCGCAGGTGTTGGCTCGGGAGTGTCTTCCGGTGTCTGTCCCGGTGTGGGATCGGGAGTCTCAGTGACACACGGCGTTTCAGTAACTTCAGGTGTATCCGTAAGCTCAGGCGTCGGAGTAACATTGGGAGTCGGTGTCGGACGTTCCGGCGGGTTAATGGAACTTTCCCAAAGCCTGTGCTTAACTGCATAATCATAATCCGCCTGCGCAAGCTCCGACCTGTTCGTAGTTCCTGCTATGTACCTGTCACCCCAGGGATTTGCCTTATCCGGATCAGTCGGATCCCAACCACGCAGGAAGATATTTCCCGTATCGATCTTTATACCTTTGGGTCTTCTGAGGGGACCATCGGAGCTAGAATCGTTGTAAATAACGACCGTTGTTCCAATGGGACAATTGTCGTAAATCCACTTTGAATCGTTGACTGCAAGCCTTACACAACCGTGGGAAACCAACAATCCGAGACGGTTGAAAGATTTGTATTGCAAATCGTATTTGTGCGGAGTATAGTACGGCACGGAATGGAACAGTACGCCTGCAATGATACGTGTACAATATTGCCCATAGCTCGGGCCCATGAGAGTGTGCCAGCTGTACCTTGCCGGAGTTTTATAAATTCCAAGCGGCGTTGCCTCGCCTCCTGTGCAAATCATTGAAGAATACGGCCTTGTGTATTCGCCGTTTTCGTCAACGCAGAAGACGGTAACACAATTCTTCTCCTTATTTATGCAGATAAGATAAGGAAAACCGTACTTTGCACGAAGGTCAAGGTTTTCATAGCCCGGAGTCTGCTTGAGCTTCTTCATGAAACGCTTGCCCGACTCAACCAATTCGAGTTCGGATTCACTCGTTGGAAGAGGATTGCAATATGGCGTGGGCTTTGGCGTCGGCTTCGGTGTAGGCGTAGGCTCTTCCGTAGGTTCCGGAGTCGGCGTTACCGGTTCATCGGTCGGAACTTCTGTCAGAAAAGGACTGTTTGAGGGAGTTTCATTTGGTTTTGACGAAACCGTGACGGCGGCCGTTGCCGTCGGAACAGCATCCGGCGACGGTGCAGGTGTCGTGTCAATTGGGTTGAGCAAGAAACATGCACTCAGGCTCATAATGATAATTACGCAAAAAAATAAACATAGGATTCTTCGCATTCTGATGTCACCTTTCATCATAAAACATTTTAACTCAATCTGCCTTCAAATCACACACTGATCTCTCAGCAGGACTGCGTGTCTATTATAAACAGGAAAAACCATTTTTTCAAGTGCTTAACGCCCCGAAATTGAAATTTTCATAATAATGTCACAATCTATTATCGTTTCATCGATGTTTCATGTGTGTTTCAGAGGTGTTCACCCCGATTTGCCCGTTCGGAATAATATAAATTCTTTTCCTCCCAAAAAGGTATTGACAAACGTTTTCCGTTGATGTACAATAGCCTTCGCATTGAAGAGGTGTGCGCCCATAGCTCAGCGGATAGAGTGCCCGGCTACGAACCGGTAGGTCGCAGGTTCAAATCCTGCTGGGCGCGCCAAGAAGGGTCGGTTTCGCAAGGAACCGACCTTTTGTTGATATTTTTCTTTTGGAGGCAATACTATGGGACAATCCCTTCACCTTATTGTTCAATACACACTGTTTCCCGGCAAACGCCGTGCTTTCCTCGATACCGTAGAATCTATGGACCTTCTTAAAACTGTACGTGCTGAGCCGGGCTGCGTTCGTTATGAGTATTATCTAAGTTCTGATGATGAAACGCATATCGTACTTCTTGAAGAATGGACTGACCGTGATCACCAACAGCTTCATCTTAAACAGCCTCATATGACAGAGTTTGCAAAGTTAAAGAGTCTTTTTATTGAAAAAACAGTATTGGGTGAATTCACCGAATAGGTCATGCGTGTTCTTGAACTTAAAATCACCGATACACTTGCCGAACGGAAGGTTCTCAGTTTACTCCGCAGCGAGCTGTGTCTTTCGTCGAGCCTTGTTGCAAGAATAAAGCTGATTGAAAACGGGATCACCCTTAATGGTTTGCCAGTTCACACAAATGAAAGAGTCCATTCAGGGGACTTGCTTTGTGTTGTAATCGGTCACTCAAGCGAATATTGCGGTGAAGGTTTCACGATGGGTCTGCCATTTGGTGTATTGTACGAGGATGAAGACATTCTTATCATTGACAAGCCGGCAGGAGCCGCTGTTCACGGTTCAAGGTATGACGATGAAGTGCAGTCGATTGAAGCTTGCGTAAACGCATATTATGGCAATCAATACATGTTTCACCCCGTCAGCAGGCTTGACAGGGGAACTAGCGGAGTTATGGCAATTGCAAAAAACGGCTACATGCACGAAAGGCTTGCCGCACTTCTGCACAGCAGCGGGTATGAAAGAACATACCTTGGTATTGCCGAAGGGAAATTCACAGAGCAGAGCGGAACGATCAGTCTTCCGATCGGCAGGGCTGAGGGCTCTGCAATAAAACGCTGTATAAAGGCTGACGGAGCCGCCGCAGTTACACACTACCGCGTGCTCTCATATTCATCGGGGTATTCACTGCTTGAATTCCGCCTTGAAACGGGCAGAACGCATCAGATACGCCTGCACATGTCCGCAATCGGACATCCTCTTGCCGGTGATTGGCTGTACGGAACAGAAAACAGAGACTTAATTGGAAGACCCGCCCTCCACTCATCCAGGCTCGTCTTCCTCCACCCTTTACTGGACAAAAAAATTGCCATATCCTGCGGTTTACCGCAGGATATGGCAAAGCTTGCTTCGGATTTTTCATTTTTCACGAGAGCATGAAGCTTTTCTGCTCTCCATTTTTTTCTTTTTATAAACGCCCCACATGCGAAATGCCGTGGAAATGAGCAGCACACCAACTGCCATTGACCCTGCCGCTGCCGCGGTTTCCATTCCCTTCGACCAGAAAGCAGCAACCTCATTGCTTGTAAGATACGATACAGCATAGTATATTCCTGCTCCGGGTATGAGCGGCACCAGGGAAGCGTACAAATAGCTGATCGCAGGGTATTTTCTGACTCTTGCAAGCACCTCTGCATACAATGAACAGGCTGCGGAAGCAAATAAAAATGCAGCAGCTCCGGTTGCTCCGAGGAATACTGCACCGCAGTAAACGAGCCACGACATTGCAGCACCGAGCAGACACAAAAGCATGCCGTTTCCGTGAATATCAAAGAGCATTCCGAAACCGAGTGTACCGAGCATCGCCGCCATGCACTGAACGGCAAGACTGTGCTCAACGAGGCCTGCACTGCCGGGAATTACTCCCCAAATATGCGAAGTAAAATTGACTGCCGCACCAACACCGACGACCAATGCAACGGCGATTATCAAAACCTGCACAAGTCGATTCACTCCTGACATCGTGTCGCCATAGATAATGTCACGCAAAGCATTTGTAAACAGGAAGCCAGGAACTAACAACATTATTGCACCGATACTGCTTGCATCGGGATTATTGCACAGTCCGATATGGGCAAATGCATGAGATACAAAGCCGATAACAAAACCGCCGATCACTGTTTTAAAGAACTGGTTTGCATGAAAATTACTCATAAATTTCATGCAGAAAGCTGTTGCAAGACCGCAAACAGCCGAGCAGAAGGCATCAAGCAATGTCCCCTTAAAAAAAATTGCAAAAGCAGCACTGACAATTACACATGCAGCATAGAACATCGCAGTACCGTACCTTCTGATGCTCTTCGTCGTCTCCTCGAGCAGCTGCCACGCACGATCCATATTCGGCTTTTCACTGCACAGTCTTCTGCAAAGTGAACTGTACTTTTCAACGCCGTCCAGCACATTTTCACAGTCCTTTACGCGGCGTATTTTATTGTGATTCACACCGTCAGGGCCTCTGAAGCCGGCAGTTATGCTGTTCGGAATAACAGAGGCATCTGCCTCAATACCATAGGCCTCCAGCAGTCTCGTTATCGTCTCTTCAACTCTGTAGGTTTCCGCTCCGCACTTTTGAAGGCGAACGGCAAGCTCAACGACAAATTCCATCAATTCTTCGTAATCCATTTCGCCGAACTCTCCTTTTACATCGACTAAGCTTAAATTCAGTGAATGAGTATAGCAGTATTTTGCTGATTATGCAAGACTTTTTTGATGTGCGGCGACTATATTTTCTCCTGATATTCACGGTCCGGTTTCAGGACTGATTGGCATTCAGCCATCTGCTTTGAGTTTTCTTCCAGCGATAATACACTGCTCCCGCCACCCATGTTTTCGGAATCAGTCTGCCTGCAAACAGCAGTATACGGTTCACCGTTCCGGGTACATATATCGCTCTGCCTGCCAAAGCCTTGTCTATTGTCTTTGAAGCAACAGTTTCAAGTGGATTCGTAGTAATATCTCCCCAAAAGCCCTGTGCACGAATTGCTTCAATCGTATCATCCTTAGTCTCCATTCCTGCCGGACAGAGAACCATTACATTTACATTTTTCCCTCTTAGTTCTTGGCGGAGGGATATGGCAAAGTCGAGCAGGAATCTTTTGGAGGCTGCATACGTTGCTTTGAGCGGCATTGGGAACATTGATGCAAGACTTGAAACAAAGACAATGGTAAAATTCTTTTCTTTTCTTCGGCATTGCAATGCCGCATGGGTTATTCTCAACGTACCAACGTTGTTCAAGCTGACAATTTTGGTAATGCTTTCCCTCGGACGCGAAAGAAAACCGCCTTCAAAATCAACCCCCTGCAATATTGAGCAGCATATCAAATTTAATTCCGCATTTGTCAATAAAATCAATCAAGTCATCCACGCTGTCCGGGTTCGTTAAATCGCAGGTCCGCATTGCAGCATTGATTCCGAATTGACGTGCAAGCCCCGTGCAGACACTGTTCAGCCCCTCCGAGTTGACGTCCGTCAGAAATACATTATAGCCTCTCTTCCCGCATTCGACCGCCATGGCTCTGCCGAGTCCGCCCTCTGCACCCGTAATCAGAACATTCATCTCTGTACCTCCCCGTACTTTACTCCGCAAAGTTTTTCACTGAGCTCAAACAGACGAACGGCATTTTCGCTTGTCACTTCGCCGCTGTACCTTCTCTCCTGACACAGGTAATAATACAACCCGCCTGCTTCATTTTTCTCATCGCACAAGTATGCATATGTTTTCGCCGGAACAGATGGATCCTTTCCGCTCAATTTACGCAGCGACCACACCATGTTGACGATACCGCCCGTTCCCTTGTTGCCTATATCCGTCCTGACAAGCCCGGGATCAACGGCATATGCACGGATTCCCCTTTGACCGAACTTGTCGTTCAGCCCTTTTGCAAACAGCAGACAACATAATTTGGATTGTTTGTACGCTGTAAGGGGATTGTATCCTCCTGTCAGCATTACATCATTCCAATGAACCTTGATTCCATTGTGCGATTTGCTGCTCGTGACTAATACCTTACCGCCCGCTTTTTCAATCATCGGCAGAAGTCTGAACGTCAGTAAGAATCCGGCAAGATAATTCAATGCAAATTGCTGCTCGTAGCCTTCCTCCGTCGTCATGTATCTGCTGCGTGCACAGCCGGCATTGTTTATCAATGCATACAGCCGGCCGCCGCAGTTTTCATTGATAAAGGCAGTTATTCTACCCGCCAGGGCATTCACTTCACGCTGCTGCATAAGATCGGCAGTGAAGTACACCGAACCGCTGTTCGGTGCCGTCCCGTTCACTTCAAGCTCCGCTCTCCTGCACTTTAAGGCATCTCTTCCGACACCGATAATCCTGAACCCTTTTGACGCTAACAGCTTTGCTGTTGCGAATCCGATGCCTGATGTTGCCCCCGTTATTACAATCGTATTCATGCTCAACCTCACATGTCAGTTTCCGTAACTAAACCACTTCCATTCGTGCCAGAACTGAATATTTCCGGCACTTATCATTGACAATGCCATTGTGCAAACAAACATTACGGCAAAGACCATCAAGGCTGTCAGGGCAACCCTTCTCAGGCAACGCTTTCTGCCGCCCGAAAACTGCGGATTAACGGGGAGGGAAGGCAGAACCGCTCCGCCGCGTATTGAGGAAAGAGTATTCCTGCGGAACCTGCCGTATGACTTTATCATTTGGCATACGAAGCACTTATAATAAATGCAGCCTGTTATGGTTAAAACACTCAATGCCGCAAACATTATTCCGAAAAGCACCGCTGAAAGATATGGCATCTGCGGAATCAATCCAAATGTGTTTATCTTTGCTATAAGGCAAACTCCGGCGGCCGAAAAGGCTATTGCGGCTGCGATCATCACAAGCAGAAATGCAAACATGAGAATGCTCAGCAAACCTACGCCGAAATCGGCAATTGCAATGCCGATACGAGTCAAGAAGCCTCCGCTGCGGCGGCTTTCCTTGCCAGATACCACAAACTGACCTGCAAGCTCACATGGGTCACCCAACGCAGCTGCGATTTCTTCTTCACTGTGCCCATCGGCAATCTTGAACGCAAAGTGCTGTTCATATTCATCGATAATGTCGGCTGCGTCTGCAACCTTCAGTCTTTTCAGCTCCTCTGTGAGCTTTGAAATGTACTCAATCCTTGTCATGTTTTTATTCCTCCAGTATTCCTTTTATTGATTCAGCAAATTTCAGATACTCATCACGCTCTTGAGCATAGGTTTTCTTTCCAAGCTCTGTCAGCGAATAGTATTTCCTCGGCGGACCTCCGCTCTCTTCCTGCAAATACACTGTAAGCAGTCCGTCAGCCTTGAGCTTTCGAAGAATCGGATAGACCGTTCCTTCCGCAATGTCTATATGCCCTGCAAGATAGTCGGATATTTCATATCCGTAGCAATCCTTTTTCACAAGCATGGACATGACGCAAAGTTCAAGAACGCCCTTCTTGTATTGGATGTTCATCCCTGTGGACACCTCCTTTTGTTTTTGTTTGCTACTGTATTTTATTCACTACTGATCCTTGTGTCAACTCTTTTTTGAAATATATTTTTGCGACCCGATCTGCACTGGGAGTTTCACTTTCGCTCATTGCTGCAAAAAGGAGTTCCGCACGGCACGGAACCCCTCTTTTTTGTTTCGCTCTATGAATGCATACAGAAGCATTTTACCGTCTGCACACTATCTCCCTGCAAGTTATGCGAAGCAGGTCCTTTCTCAGCAGCCGCAGCCACAGCTGTTGCCGCCGCAGCTATTGTTGTTGCTTTCGCAGCCGCAGCCACAGCCGCCGAGACCGAATCCGTTCTCACCAAAGACGCCGAGCAGAGCGAGGATAATGATCCACCACCAGTTGTTGTTGCCACCGCAGCCGCAGCTATTGTCACAGCCGTTGTCGCAGCCGCCGTTGTTTGCGAGCAGAGCGAGGATAATGATCCACCACCAGTTGTTAGAGTTGCACATATTATTACCTCCTTTTTTCATCGGGTTACTGTAAAGCAGCTCTTGCCGCCCCATCCCGATGCTCAGTTTATAATACGCACGCCGTTTCATATTGGTGACGCCCTTTGGCGAATAAAAAACTTCTTTGGCGAATCATTACTCTGCTTGCATAAAAACCCTGCACCGTTAACCACAGTGCAGGGCAAAGTTCTTTACAGACTGTCCATTATTCACCAAGCTGAGAAAGACCGAGACTGAATCTCATTATACGCAGTGCGTCATCAACGTTGACGTTGAAGTCCCCATTGATATCGGCAGCGGCACGCTGACTCTCGTCGGACTCGCAAATCCCCATCGCCATTCTGAGTGCTGTCAAAGCATCCGCACAGTCAACAACGCCGTCAAAGTTGACATCGCCAAGTGTAATATCAAGTTCATACTGGGCGACTACAACCGTATTTTCGGTTATGTTGCTGAAATCACAGCTCCATCCCGTGAATCTGTAATGCTCCCTCGTGGGTTCCTGAGGAGCCGTTGCTGCATGTCCGCGTTCAACCATCTGCGTTGAAAGTGTCGTTCCATCGTAATCCACGAAATAAACCGCAAACACATCTTCAGGGTTAATGGCGAATACTGCCTCGATCGTATGTTCCGCAACAACATTCTCGAAAGTGTATTCGGTTACGATACCGACACTTTCACCGTCAACTATAACATCGGCAATGTGATAATGCTCATCGGGAGTGATCACAAACACTGCGTTTTCCATTGAGACAGCATCCATGCTCTCCGTTATCGTGCCGCCTTCATTCGACGATGAAGTTATGCTGTACGTCTGTTCGAATACATTTACAACAATTTCCTTTGTGCACACGGTCATCGGAACCGCAATGGTTATTCTTGTCGTTCCCACTGCATTTGCAGTTATTCTGCCGGTTCTGCTGTCAATGCTTTCAATGCCGGCAACTGATTCGTCGTGCGAGGTATACGTTGTTTTACATGCATCGCCATTGACATTTTCGGGCCAAGTATAGATGTTTGAAATGTCAAGAGTGTCTCCAACGCGAAGGTTTATCTCATCGGTACAATCCATTTCGATACTGTAATCGCCCTTTGTCGTGTCAAACACAGCCAGTGCACGGTTGCCCGCATAGTCAGTAACAATGTAAATTGCTATTGCCGTCGGTGAGCTTATGTCATAGATTGTGGGATTGCTCCCCGACCCTTCCGGATCTTCCGTATTAAATCCGTAGAAAGTCAGTCCTCCGATCTGCGTGCCCATAATTCCGCTGACTAAGTATGTGTTGGCTATCATACCGTCATCATAACCAAGGAACTGATGGGTGTACAGCAGACGTGTATCCGACTGCGAAACAAACTCTACGCTTGCCTCGGGAGCACCGGTATCTATCTTGCACCGGTGTCGATTACGGCAACGGTCATCCCTTCGCCCTTATAACCCGTTTCCCATGCAAGGTAAGTTCCCTGCTGCTCGGAGCCTGAATTAAATACTTCGTTCGGGTCAACAGTGAACACAGGGGCCTCGAATGCTGTCTTGACACCTGCGATCTTCTTTATTGCAGCAATATCACTGCGCGCAACCCTGGTTGCAAAACCATTGATGGTGATGCAGTAATTTGCAGTTATGGCAACATCGGTTTTGGTTGCAGTCTCAATTTTTGCAGCAACGCTATAGTGCTGCTTAACGAGCTTGCTCCTAAGGCTGTTGTACATTTTCGCATCGATGATTTCGCCGACATGCAAACTCTTAGTTTCACTGAGTGCACCGCCTTCAAGCACAACGATTACATCCACAATTTCTTTGCCGTAGGCTTCGGTATCAGCAACCCATTCGGCTTTTGCATCAGGGTCATAATTTTCACCGAGAATTGCTGCAATGAGTTTCGGATCAGTGATCCTGCTCAGCGTTCCGTTGGCGTCCTTCCTGACTATCTCGCAATTCTGTGCGATTCTTGACACCGTTTCGGCATCAAGTGTTTCATAGTCGAAGTCAATGTCGGATGCAATAATGCTTCCATCCGGCAATACGGCAGAATATGCCTTCTCTTCGACAGAGGGCTGGTTTACAGACGCCGTCGTGATGATTTCAGCCATTGCATTTACGCAAGGAAGAATCATTGCCAAAACAAGCACGACTGCAACCAGTTTTGCGGTTCTCTTCATAAATATCCTCCAGGTAGCTTTGTGCATGAAAACAATTTTTAGTGTCGATTTCATGTTTATGCACACATAATATCACCTGCCGATCCAAACCGCAACCTCTCGACTTCATGAATTAAAATATATTTTATCTGGTCGTGCCCTCATCCAGAATAAAATTCTGTATGCTGTTGAGTATGTAGCGAACCGCCTCATCATCCGTCCTGTAGCTCATTCTCCCACCTTGTTTTTCACAGATCAAAAAGCCCAGTTCGTTCAGAGTTTTAAGGTTTCTCGATGTGTTCCCGGCATCCAAGCCCAATTCTGCTGCCAGAGTTGAACACAAATAGGCTTTCTTGCTCATCTTTCTCAGCATTTTTAACTTGCTTGAATCGGACAATACTTTCATGATCCCGAAATAAAAACCCGGGTCGGCATTTGCCTTTGTCAGCTTCGCATGGTTCCTTATGTCAAAGCCGCATATAAAATTAAGTTGTTTTTTACCCTCAGCTGCCAAACCGATGTCCCAACCGACGTTTAAGACATTTGACTCGCACATCAATACGCTGATTCTGATGTCAACATTCTTTTTAGTTGCCTCATCAATTCCCAATGCCGCAAAGGAGTTCTGTGCAAGTCCGCAGCTGCATTCGTCATTCAACGCATTCTTCCAATATTCCAATGCACTTTTCCTTGCTTCGCTCAGGTAGTCCAGCTCTTTTCCGAGTTTTACGGCAAATGGATGCATGTATTCAAAAATTTCGTCGACAGTCTCATCAAATCTCGTGAATGCCTTGAAGAGTTTATATTTGAATTCATCCGAATACGAAAGCTGCTCTACCTGCTCCAGAAGATAATTTTCGTCCATGGATATGTCCGGATAGTTCAGGATTTCAAATCTGCGCGTGTAATTATTGAACAGATAACCGTTCTTTTTCAGTATGCCCCAAACCCTCTTTATATGCTCTGCCTGCTCGACGTACCCCGATATACAAGGATCCATAAGGGACAAAATCAATGCCGTTGCAACTGACCGGCCGAGTAATGCATCCGGCCCATGCACGTCAGTTCCGTTATCTGAAAAAAAATATTTAAATTTTTCATCTTCATCTGAAATATTTTTGCAAATACGTTTTTCAATAGCAGCCATTTCGTCAAAAGTTTTTGAAATTTCAGATAAAACTTCAGGCTCCAGTGACTGCACTGCTTTCACATAAAATCTATTTTTTCTCTCCTGATAAACAATTTCCTGAGCATGTCTGTACAGCATTACAGCCGTTTCAATTGCAATTGAAGTCTTATCCGCCGCAATAATATTCATCCTATTCTCCTCATCATTTTTCATCTTCATGTATTTTTCTGCTCTGTCGGGTCAAGATAAACCCCGCCTTTGCACTTTTGAGCAGCAAACGCAGCGCCTGCATCACGGTCTTTCGGGTCTCTTCATCAAGGTTTTTCACTGATTTAAGCACGATTTTTGCACTTGCAAACCAATTATCACTCAACTCACGCAAAGTTTTTACGTTTGTCTCTCGTATGACCGTGTAAACCGTGTCGATAAACTCCTCCCTTTGTGCGTAGTCCATATCGGCAATCCACGCTTTTATCGTGTAGTCAACAAATTTGCTGTTAGAATCGACCGACTCCAGGTACAAAAATTTGTTTCTTTCGACATCCCACGAATAAATATTGTGCTGCATGAGCCCCGTCTGTTCACTGTGAACGATCGTATAGCTCTCCTCATGCTCCAAAAGCATACCCACAATGGATGATTGCGGAACAAAGGTGTTGACCCTGTCGGTAATCCTTTTATAGCTCTCCTGTTCAAGGACTTTCCCGTCAAATCCCGGACCATCATAATTGTAAACCGTCCGTATCCTGCTTTGAACCTCTTGCGAGCAGAATGCAGCGGCGTATACGGCGAGGTTTCCCCCTTTTGAGTGTCCGCCGACAGTCAATTCACCTTTGCTGTGTTCTGCAATGCCTTCAATGTATTTAACTGAAAGCTTTTGAGCAGGTACGGGACAGACAAAGCCCATATTAAAATCTTCTTTCCACCCAATAAGTGTGTTGTCCGTTCCTCTGAAGGCAACATAACAGCTTTCCTCCTCCGTTCCTACGGTAATGGCCGAGAACTGGGTCTGCGTTTCCGCTTCAAGCTTGTTTACAAAGCCGAAAAGCACCATTGATTTGAATCGTTCACTCTCCTTGAGTAACTTCAGAAGTTCGACATCGTCATTTTTGCGAATTATACTGATGCACTCGTGATGCCGCAGCAACTTATCTGCAACTGTATCGAGCCTTATTTTTTCCATGGACTCCGGTTCAAGTGCATACTCAAACGGTAGATAAGTGATCCGTGCGAGCACTGCCCCATCCACTTCATTGAATTCGCTGTATTTTAGAGACACATCTCCTCTCCATCTCAGGTAATCCAAAATATTTGCAATCATTTCTCGCCCCTCACAATTCCTGAAATCCCATTTATGCACAACACACTTACTGCTTCCGATACTTCCTCTATCGGTTTTGAACGATCGGAGTTCAGCCAGCCCTTATAGACGGCGAGCATACCTGCAACGACATATTCTGCCATTACATCGAGTTTGCCTGACTCAACCTCGAACTGATTTGAAAACGCAAGCTTCAGTTTCTCCCGCAAAACAAGTTCAATCTTTGACAGCAAATCCGCACTGCCACGCATCTTCAGTAGGTGTCCGTAAAAATCAACATCGGCATTGATAATTGATGTAATGCGTGTGAAAATGAAGTACGGATCCCTCATTCCCTTTTTAAAATCGGTTTCATTTAACGCAAGCTCCACCGCTTGGGCAAACTCGCCCTCGATTTCATCGACAATTTGATAAACGCCATTATAATAGCTATAAAAAGTTTTTCTGTTAATGTCTGCCGAGTCTGCGATATCCTTGATCGTTATCTCATCAATACTCTTCTTTTTCAGCAGCTCTGCAAATGCTTTCCTGATTGCACGCTTAGTTCTTATTACTCTTCTGTCCAGTTTTTTACCGTCTTGTTCCATCAGATCCTCCTCCGTTTACATCCGTGCCAAACCGACCTGTACTGTTTTTTTTACATGTGCGGTTTTTTTCACATAGGCGTACTGTTATATGTGTTTTGCCACATATTTTGCATCCGTGTCCATTGAACAAGGTTCATAAATTGATTATAATACACACATGAGGTATAAGTCAAGGCTGTCAGCCTCAAATAAATTGAAAGGAGAAATACAAATGGGTATCTACGTCGCAGCAAAATACGTGTTCTGGCTGTTTCTTTACAGCTTTATCGGTTGGGTGTACGAAAGCATTTTATGTTCAATTTCTGCCCGACGGTGGATAAACCGCGGCTTTTTGAACGGGCCGTATTGCCCCATCTACGGTTGGGGTGCACTCCTGGTCATACTGATTCTCGGCAAAATCAAGAATCCTCTTTTGATTTTCCTTCTCGGTATGCTAGTGACATGCTCGCTGGAATACTTTTCATCCTATCTCATGGAAAAGCTTTTTCATGCAAGGTGGTGGGATTATTCCGCCAGAAAGTTCAACATAAACGGACGCGTTTGTCTTATCGGTGCGATTGTCTTCGGTTCTTTTTCCGTTATTTTAATTAAATTTATTCATCCGATGGTACTCCACCTGACAAATTCGATTCCTAATGTTCCGCTTTGCTGCATTTCCGCCATTGTCGGCACTGCAATGCTCATCGACCTCATCGTCACCTTAAGGGGCTTTGCAGGCTTCGACACATATCTAAAAGAGCTTTCCGCAACTATCGAAAAACTCAAGGACGAATTGACCGACAAGCACCTCGATCCGTTTGTAAAGCGGCTGAGCAGACAGCAGAAACGTATGGTCAATGCATTTCCAAAGCTCAGATCCATGCATTATGACGGGCCGCTTTCGCGAATTCGGAAAATCATTTCTCAGAGAAAGGATATAAACGGTCAATGAAAGTTCTTGTTCTGAGCTGCGGTACGGGCGAGGGGCATAACAGTGCCGCATATGCCATTATGGAAGCACTGGCCAGACACGGTATTGAGTGTACTCTGACCGATCCGCTCAAATTTCGAAGCGACAGGACCGCAAGACTCGTTGCCTCTGCATACAACAGCATCATTCGAAAAACGCCCAAAGTTTTCGGTGTCATCTACCGTGCAGGTTCCATTTACAGTGCGAGCAAGCTTCCTTCCCCTGTCTACCAGGCGAACTCACTCTATGCCGAACGTCTCCGTGCATATTTGACTGACAACAATTTCGATGCAGTCATAACCACTCACCTGTTTGCAATGGAGGCGTTGACTGCCATAAGAAAAAAACACGGCCCTTGTGTCCCGTGTTTCGGAGTAATGACCGATTACACTTGCATCCCGTTCGTCCACGAAACATTGCTTGACGGTTATTCGATCCCTCATAAAGATCTAAGCAGTTCGATCGAAAAACTCGGAATACCATCCGAAAAGATGTATTCAACGGGCATTCCCGTCGGCAGCCGCTTTGCAGATCGACTGACAAGGAGCGAAGCAAGGGATAGGCTTTGTTTACCCAAAAGCATTCCGATGATACTTATAATGACCGGCGGCGTCGGCTGCGGAAAAATTTCCGAACTCTGCGGCAAGTTCATGAAGCACACTGATGAGGACTTTCTCTTATGCGTTCTCACCGGCAGAAACAATGAACTCAAATCAAAGCTTGATGATGAATTCGGAAGCACGGGAAAAGTCCTCACTGTTCCGTTCACAAAAGAGGTTAATCTTTATATGAATGCAGCTGACGTTTTGGTATCAAAGCCCGGCGGACTTTCAAGCACGGAAGCAGCGGTCGCAAATGTACCCTTGGTGCATCTTCTCGCTTTCTCCGGCTGTGAAACGAAAAATGCCGAGTTCTTTGCCGCTCACGGCATGTCTTATCACGTTGCTGACATCGATTTGGCCGTCGAAGCCTCCTGGTCACTTATACATGACAGTACTTCTGCAAAAAAAATGCGTGCAAATCAGCGTGCAAATGTTCACGACCATTCGGCGGATGAAATTGTTGAAAAGGTGGTGGGTCTATGCAGTCAAAAGAATTGCTGATACTTGTATCCCTTATCATCGGTGGTTTCCTTCTGGGAAGCATAATGTTCAGCAGCCTTCTTCCTAAATTGCTCATGGGACGGGATATTTGTAAGCTCGGATCCGACCACAACCCCGGCTCTGCAAACGTCTTTGTTAACTGCGGAATACCAATGGGCATGCTTTGCCTTTCCTTGGATCTTCTCAAGGGAGCTCTGCCCGTGTTCATTGCCTGTAAGCTCCTGGATACAAGCAGAGCGTATTTTGCGGGGATAATGGTTGCCCCTGTACTCGGTCACGCAGTCGGATTTTTCAACCGTTTTCACGGAGGAAAGTGCATTGCGACATTTTTCGGCGTGCTGCTGGGTATGCTTCCCGTTTCAAGGATCGTTTTTCTGTTGGCAATACTGTACATTTTTTTCTCAGTATGTGTGAAGATAAAGCCCAATCGCTGTCGCAGTATCGTGGCTTTTACGCTGTTTGGAATTGTGTCAACGGTATTTTTTCTTCACAACGGTCAATTTTCCTTTGCGGGCGGATGCTCGATTATATCGTTTATCGCAATCGCAAAGCACACTAAAAGATTCTGTTTTGTTCCGGAAGATGAGTTGCCCACAGACAGCAGTGAATCTGATAATGCGATAACCGTTCACTAACACACAAAAACTGCTCTGTACAGCAACACAGAGCAGTTTTTTTATTTCAATTCAAGTACATACGAATAACCTTTATCCGTTCTTGCATACGGGCAGAATCCGGCACTCTCAAAGCATTTTTTTGAAGCTTCATTCCAGTCATAAATCTCTCTGACGAATATTTTTTCATATCCGAGTGACTTTCCTCTTTCCACAAGAGCAGAAATGACTTTTTTACCGATTTTCATGCCTCTCAGCGACTTTTCTCCGATAACGATGGGCATATCATCAGCCCAAAAGGTCACGTCACCAATGGGGACGAACGTCCCGTCAATGAGATATTCGATAAAATACAGCTCTCCATGCTCATCGAGATAGCGGTACATTCCGTTTAAAAGCTCGACAGAGTACGGCTCTCTGTTCCCATCAACGAGAAACACCGTCTCTTCATCCTGATACCATTTAAGGGCAAACGAGTTTTCCCCGTCATATTGATGTAGTCTGAGTTTATCATCAATCACAATATACTCTGGCTGTTCAACTCCATTGATCGGCACTGTATCCTCCCATATCAACACAAAGAAACCGCTCCCCTAGGGGAGCGGCCTCATGTCATTCGACTTATTTAAGCAAAAGCCTAATTATTCGATAACGCTGGTAACAACGCCGGAAGCAACGGTGCGGCCGCCTTCACGAATAGCGAAGCGGAGACCTTCGTCCATAGCGATGGGGGTGATGAGGGTTATTTCCATGCGAATGTTGTCGCCGGGCATAACCATTTCAACACCTTCGGGGAGCTTGATGACGCCGGTAACGTCAGTTGTCCTGAAGTAGAACTGGGGACGATAGCCGGAGAAGAAGGGAGTATGACGGCCGCCTTCTTCCTTGGTCAAAACGTAAACCTCTGAATTGAAATGAGTGTGGGGATGAATGGAACCGGGCTTTGCCAGAACCTGACCACGCTCAACTTCGGACCTCTGGATACCGCGGAGGAGAGCACCGATGTTATCGCCTGCGATAGCCTGATCGAGGAGCTTACGGAACATTTCAACGCCGGTAACAACGGTCTGCTTGGTTTCGCGAAGACCAACGATCTGAACGGGGTCATTAACCTTAACGATACCGCGTTCTACACGGCCGGTAGCAACGGTACCACGACCGGTGATGGTGAATACGTCTTCAACAGGCATAAGGAAGGGCTTGTCGGAAGCACGTTCGGGTTCGGGGATGTAAGAGTCAACAGCATCCATGAGCTCGAAGATGCACTGGCATTCGGGAGTTTCCTTTGCAATCTTGCCTGCGGTAAGTGCTTCGAGAGCGAGGAGAGCGGAACCCTTGATGATGGGGATATCATCACCGGGGAAGTCATAGCTGGAGAGCAGCTCACGGATTTCCATTTCAACGAGTTCGAGCAGTTCGGGGTCGTCAACCTGGTCAACTTTGTTCATGAAAACAACGATGTAGGGAACGCCAACCTGACGAGCGAGCAGGATGTGCTCACGAGTCTGAGGCATGGGACCGTCTGCTGCGGAAACAACGAGGATAGCACCGTCCATCTGTGCGGCACCGGTGATCATGTTCTTAACATAGTCAGCGTGGCCGGGGCAGTCAACGTGTGCATAGTGGCGGTGGTCGGTCTCATACTCAACGTGTGCGGTGTTGATGGTTATACCACGAGCCTTCTCTTCGGGTGCCTTATCGATTTCGTCGTAACGCATTGCAGCTGCCTGACCCTGCTGGGAGAGTGCCATGGTGATAGCTGCGGTGAGGGTGGTCTTACCATGGTCAACGTGACCAATGGTGCCGATGTTTACATGGGGTTTGGTTCTTTCGAACTTCTGCTTTGCCATTGATAGTTCCTCCTAATGGATTTAAGTAGTTATTTTTACTAAGGTATTATATCCCAATTGCTTGCATTTTGCAAGCAGGGATGTTATCGTATCAGGGGTTTTTGCACCCAAAAACGGCACAAAATTCGCCCATGTTACTAATATATTATGCCAAGTATCTTGTCAACGAGGTTCTTGGCAACCTCTTCGTAGTGGTCAAACTGCATTGAGAACGTTCCCCTGCCCTGTGTCCTCGACCGCAGGTCGGTCGTATAACCGAACATTTCCTTGAGCGGACACATTGCGGTTATGCAGGTCGAACCTCCCGGACGGATATCCGTATTGACAACCTGACCGCGTCTTGAATTTATGTTGCCGATTATATCGCCGAGATAGTCATCGGGAACAATGATCTCACAACGCATGAAGGGTTCAAGCAGTATTGACTCACCCTTATCACAAGCCTCACGGAATGCCATGCTGCCTGCAATCTTGTATGCAAGCTCGCACGAATCCGTTTCGCTGACGTTACCGCCGACGAGCTTAGCTGAGAAGTCAATTACCTCATAGCCTCCGAGAATACCGCTGCCTGCGGACTCTCTTATACCCTGCTCAACGGCGTTTGCGTACTCAACGGGAAGAATGTCCGCCGGAACACAATTTTCAAACGAAATACCGCTGCCTCTCTCTGCCGGAGCAAACTCGACGGTACACTGGCCGTACATGCCCTTTCCTGCACTCTGTCGGACGTATTCACCAACTGTGCGTACGGGCTTTTTAATGCTCTCGCGATAGGCAACCTGTGGCTTACCCACACGGCATTCGCAATTGAAATCGCGAACGAGTCTCGTAACTATTATATCAAGATGCAGCTCACCCATGCCCGCAATGATGATCTGGCCTGTTTCAGGATCCGTGTAGGTTCTGAAAGTCGGATCTTCCTCTGCGAGCTTTTTGAGCGAAGCATCGAGTCGCTCTTTTCCGGCCTTGGTTTTCGGCTCAATGGCAACCCTGATAACGGGTTCCGGAAACTCCATTGATTCCATAAGAAGCGGTCTTCCCTCGCTGCAGAGTGTATCACCCGTGACAGTATCGCGAATACCGACAAATGCAGCGATGTCGCCCGCGTAGACCTCATCGATTTCCGTCCTGCTGTCTGCATGCATAAGGAAAAGCTTTGTGATTCTCTCTCGCTTGCCCTTGCTGCTGTTGTAGACAACTGAGCCGACCTTAAGCGTACCGGAATAAACACGGCAGAATGCGAACTTGCTTACAAACGAATCGGTGATTATTTTGAACGCAAGTGCCGCAAACGGTGCATCATCATCCGCACAGACTTCATATACCTTCTTGCCGTCCTTACTGTGTGCCTCAACCGGAGGCAAGTCAATGGGACTGGGCAAATAATCGGTAACTGCATCAAGCAGGGGCTGCACGCCCTTGTTGCGGTACGATGAACCACAGCAAACCGGAACCACTCGATTGTTTATCGTCGCAGAGCGAATAGCCCTCTTCAGCATCTCTGCCGGAACAGGCTCACCCTCAAGATAGAGCATAGTGAGTTCATCGTCCTCATCTGCAACGGATTCAATCAAGCTGCTGCGATACTCCTCGGCTTCGTCAAGCATGTCCGCAGGGATATCCTCAATGCGAATGTCAGTGCCTTCTTCGTCGTAATAGACCTCGGCCTTCATATTCACCAAATCGACAACGCCTTTAAACTCTGCTTCGGAGCCTATTGGAATCTGTATTGCAGCTGGGTTTGCACCCAGGCGTTCACGCATCATGTTCATGACATTGAAGAAATCAGCACCGACAATGTCCATTTTGTTGACATATGCAATCCTCGGCACGTGATACTTCTCCGCCTGACGCCAAACGGTCTCGCTCTGGGATTCTACACCACCCTTGGCACAGAACACCGCAACCGCCCCGTCAAGAACGCGGAGCGAACGCTCCACCTCGACAGTGAAGTCAACATGACCAGGCGTGTCGATAATGTTAATGCGGTGATTCTTCCAATAGATGGTCGTTGCGGCGGAGGTAATTGTGATGCCCCTTTCGCGTTCCTGCTCCATGTAATCCATGGTTGCAGCACCCTCGTGAACCTCGCCTATGCGATGGATCTTACCCGTATAGTAGAGCATTCTCTCGGTCGTCGTTGTTTTGCCCGCGTCAATATGAGCCATAATGCCAATATTCCTCACGAGCGGCAACGGTGTCGTTCTCGGCATAACATTTCCTCCTTTCCGCTGTTATGGATAAAATTTACTGATTCTGCGATTCTTATGCTGTCAAGCTGACGTGATTAGAACCTGAAGTGTGCAAACGCCTTGTTTGCTTCAGCCATCTTGTGAACATCTTCCTTCTTTTTGAAGGCAGAACCCTGCTGGTTGCATGCATCGAGGATCTCGGCTGCGAGCCTCTCCTGCATGGTACGCTCATTCCTGTTCCTTGCATAAAGAACGAGCCAGCGAAGACCGAGGGTCTGACGGCGTTCGGGGCGAATCTCAAGGGGAACCTGGTAGGTAGAACCGCCGATACGACGTGCCTTGACTTCAAGGACGGGCATAACGTTGTTCATGGCCTCCTGGAAAACCTCAAGGGGTTCACGGCCGGTCTTTTCACGAATGATGTCGAATGCACCGTAGCATGCCTTCTGAGCAGTACCGCGTTTGCCGTCGAGCATAACCTGATTGATGAGTTTGGTTACGAGCTTACCGCCGTAAATAGGGTCATCAAGAACTTCCCTCTTGGGAACAAAACCTCTCCTGGGCATAAGTTTACCTCCTTACTTCTTGGGACGCTTCGCACCGTAACGGCTGCGAGCCTGCATACGCTTTGCAACGCCTGCGGTATCCAATGCACCGCGGATGATGTGGTAACGTACACCGGGGAGATCTCTTACTCTGCCGCCCCTGATAAGGACAACGGAGTGCTCCTGCAAATTGTGGCCGATACCGGGAATGTATGCGGTACCTTCCAGACCGTCAGTAAGACGGATACGGGCAATTTTACGAAGAGCTGAGTTCGGTTTCTTCGGGGTCAGGACGCGGACTGCCGTACAAACGCCGCGACGCTGAGGACACTGCTTCAGAATAGGGGAGGTGGACTTATATTCGACCTTTTCCCTGCTCTTTCTGACCAACTGGTTAATAGTGGGCATGAAAGTTTCTCCTTAATAATATTTTGTGTTTTTATATTAAGAAAATCCCTTGCAACCCATCGAAGGGATATTTTCCATACAAAAATCGCCATGTGCCCAAGATAGAGGCACACCTTGCGTAGAATACCACATTATTGCTCGATTGTCAAGCATTTTATGCTGAAATTTTCTTTTTTATTTTCTGAGATGGGTCCTTCGCAAAACCGTTTCCCCGGAGGGAATAAGCCGTACATTAAATACAAAGTGAGCAGACAAACGCCTGCTCACTCTCGGCTTACATTTTTTCAAGCAGCATCATACCGCAATTGAAAACCATGTTTTCGCCTTCAAACTCAATTTTTGAGAAGGAATCTACCTGTTCACCCAGAATCTCGCCCTCTGTACCCGTATCATAATACGGGACACCATCGCGGTATTCCCATGTGCTGGATTCAATCTTCATAAAACCGTCAATGATTTCAAGTCCTTCCTCCCGCATTTGCTCATGATCTTCCTCCGACAGCAGTTCAGCATCAACCGGCAAAAAAGTGTCGACCGTACCATCCTCTTTGAATTCGACAACGGAGCTTGCCAACTGCCGCATCTCCTCAGCAGTTTCACCTTCTGGTATATCGCTGACACCGCAAAATTCAATTCCGTCGGGAGTCAGGCATGCGACCTTTTTAACTTTCCATTTTCCGATAATATTCATTTTTTCCCCTTTCTTATGCCCAAGGATCTGCGGATTTCGGCTGACGAACGTCGGTCAGAAGATACTGCTCCCAAAGAAACCATCTGCCATCCCCCTTCATGCGGAGCTTTATCGGCCTCGGGCTGTCTGCACCACCGCAGGGAATGAACAACTTCATATACCCCTGTTCAGCATCAGAAATATGAGTGCTTTCGATTGTAATTTTAAATGGCTTGGTCGGCGTGTAGTCATTCTCTGGCTTCGCACCGGCAAAATAGGAGAACGGAACATAGTTCCTTCCATCACGGAAGCGGTCGTTGAGAAAGGAAATCTCTTGTCCGTTAAGCGGACGTGGACCTCTTAGCCAATTCAGCATTTCTGTGCCTATCTGCCTGTCTGCTGCATATGCACAGAGAGCACAAACCGTCAATGCCGCCGTTTTATAGGGGGAATCAAGACTTGCCTCAGGAAGTGCCTGAAGCTGTTCAAGGCTTTCGGGGAGTGCAGCGAAAGTGAAAGTTTCGTGCTTATTTCCGAGTGATGACGCTGCGGACGATGCAGCATTTTTTACTGCTTTCACCGCATTGCTTTTTAATTTATCAAAGATGCTCATGGTGGTTTTCTCCTATCTTGTTATAGATTATTTCTGCCGTCGTACGTGGCCGGCGGCATCAAAATTCGTTTTGTTTTATCAGAATTTTCCTCCTCCGCCGCCGTGTTCCGCACCGGAAGATGAAGTATGGCTGCCTCCGCCATCATTGTTCTTGGGTTTTTCCGTACGGGTAACATTACTGTAAAGGAACAAATCATGGTTATCCGTTACAACCATGCTTTCCGGAACGACATAGCAGTTTGCAGCTGCTTGACTCCTCACGCTCTTAAGCTGTGACTTCATGACCCCAACAACAATCAGGGCAATAACAAAGCCGGCAAGGAGTGAAATCGGTATCAGAAGTACCGGAAACGGTCTGCTGCCGCTCTCGGTCGTGCCGTTATTGTCAATATTTCCGTTTCTCGCATTGTCAACAAATTCTTCGCAAATATCAACAAATTTATTGAACGCTGCAAGGTACTCGCCGTTGCCCAGATACCCCTTTATCTCATTGCCCGTATACTGTATTCCCGAGCTTGAGAATGCCGTTATGCCGAAGCCGCATGTTGAAATGTACCAATCTCGCTCTTCCATACTTATTAAGAGGAGTACTCCGTCACGATCAATGCCATAGCCGTAGCCATCGTAATCAAACATATCATCAGCAAAATCTGCAACACGCTTGCCATCGGTACTGTCAACAGTGCAGATTACAATGTCGAATTTCTTACTCTCACTGACACGATTCAGCCTGTCAATAAGCGAGTTGAATTCTTCCCTCGTCAGCAGGCCTGCAAGGTCAACAAGCCTCGGTCTGCCGTCTTCGTGAGGTTCATTTGTCTCGGGCGTGGTGTCAATTTCGACATTGGCATAAATAATCTCCTCCGCTTTTTCGAAGAATTTCCTTGCGCCGCTCTCATACGAGGGTTCTTCATCGTAGGCATCAAAAAGAGCCTGTTCATACTCATCCGTCATGAAATCCGCTACAGTACCTGTGTAATGGACGTACCATTCCTGACCGACTGCAAGCACGAGGCAGTTATCACTGCCGCTGCCGAGATTTTCTGTATTTTCGGCATAGCTTATCAGGTCGCTGCCTTCCAGGTTGCTCTCTGACAGCTTAAATACAACATCTATGCCTGTTTGCTCGGAAATAACAGCAGCCTTGCTGTTAAGCTGTTCAATTTCGCTTTGCGGGATAAATCCCATCTCATCAACAATGTAATTATATTCCGTTGCAGAAACAACACCCGCTGCAAAAACGGAAGCTATGATGGCGAGCAAAAGGATGAAGCTGATCATTTTTTTATTCATGTGTCCATCCTCCTTACAGAATGCCTGCAAGCCTGAGCAGCATTGTTATACCGAATATTGCTGCACCGCATGCAAAGGTGAGAATCAATTTGAGCCGCCTGGCCGCCGCCTTATCAACGGGAAGATCGCCTACAAATTTCCCCGTCTGTCCATTCATCGCAAACGTATATTTTTCACCATTCCATGTCGTGTTGAGCAGCCATACCGGATAGAGTGCATACTTCGCACTGCCGTTGTGAAGATTTATATTGCTCGACTCTGTTTGTACGGTATCGTATCCGCACACAGTCGAAGCAAACGCATCCTCCGTTGAACGTTTAACACGCTGATTTGCTCGTTCAATACTTTGTTCTGCATTGACATCGTATTTATCTGCGAGATAGCCAGCAAGATACGCCGTTTGAAAATCTACCGCCTCCGAAAAGTCGAAAGGCTCAATTGACTCCATAAGGTCATTGGGCATCTTTGCGGAGCCGTCAACCGGAACATGTTCAAAGCTTATCTTTCCTCCGCGGCGGACAAGGTAATAGCTCGTTTCAGTATAGTCATACTCGCTGTCGCTCCACGTCCTTACCGTTGTTGCACGGTAACGGACTTTTGCATCGGCATCGGTATCAAAAAGCCAGAACGGAACATAAACACCCTTTATTTCGTCAACATGGTTCTCGTCCTTGAAGACCTTGGGGAGCAGCTTTTTGCCTGTCAAGTGTTTCATCAGACCTTCTTTTGCCGCCTTCTTATCAAGTTTAAACGAAATAACGTAGTCAGGACGAAGCGTGCCCGAAAGCCTCCCCATCATAACAACGGGATTCCCGCAGAATGGACAGCTCGTTGCCGCCGTATTTTCATCCGCAACAAGCTCTCCGCCGCAAGACTTGCAGACATATGTGCGAAGATTTCCCTCTTCACCCCTGCCCCATTCGCTTCCGGCGTCCGTTTCCCATTCCATATCATCGCCCGTGTTGTCATTAAGTTCTCTGTCGTAGTTTTTTAGAGCTTCCACATCAAACTCAGTGTCGCAGTACGGACATTTCATTTTTTGTGCAGTGCTGTCAAACTTTATCGCACCATCGCAGCACGGACACTTGTATTCTTGTATTGAGGCCATTAATTTCTCCTTATCAGTTAAAACTCAAATTTACGATAATTGCCTGAACATCAGCGTCATCCGTTGTGATTTTTCCCTCCGAAGCATCAGTCCAAATTTCAATTGAAACATAGCCGCTGCCCTCATCAGCATGCAGCGAAACGACTCCGCGGTTTGCACTCTTTCCACTGAAGCCCGACCAAGTTCTGCCTCCAATCTCGATCGAATCAATTTTTGTATATTCATCGTATGAACTGCTCAAATCGACTTCAACAATTAATTTTAACCTCGCTGCACATCAGCTTTTCCATCCATTGTTATGCAGCGAGTTCGGTTCCAAATCAGACCATAAACCTTAGGTTTATTTTATGTCGTTAGAATCAAACAAGTCACCGCATTCCGGACAGAACTTCGGAGGATTTTTCGGGTCGGCAGGCTCCCAACCGCACTTGTCGCAGCGGTAGAGAGGAGCTGTTTCGGGCTTTTTAGCTCCACAATTCTGACAGAATCTACCCTTATTCACCGCTCCGCAGGAACAGGTCCACCCTTCTGCTTCAGCAGGCTTCCTTGCACCGCATTCCGGGCAGAATTTTCCAGTTACCGTTGCACCGCAGGAACACTTCCATGCACCGGGCTGATTTGCATTGGGTTCGGGCTTCTTTGCACCGCAATTCTGGCAGAATTTACCCGTTGCAGTCGCACCGCAGGAGCATTTCCACGAATCCGCCGGAGCAGCCTGTTGAGGTTGAGGCTGTGTTTGACCCATTGCATAAAGATTCTGTGCGTTCATTCCGCCTGCATTCATAGCCATCCCCATGCCCATGAAACCAGTCATTGCACCTGCAGAGTTGCCTGCCGCAGTTTTCATTGCATCAACCTGACCGCCGACAAGGCGTGCAGCAGCAGTGTTGGGATTGAGCGTCATTGCATTCTCTTCCCATTCGGTGATCTTCTTCTGCTGCTCTTCGGGAATGCTGAGAGAGTTGATATTGAAATTGAATATCTCAATGCCGCGAGTCTCACGCCATTTCTTCGAGAGAACATCATTCAGTGCATCCGAAATTTCCATCGTGTGAGCGGGAATCTCATAATACTGAACTTTCTTTGCCGAAAGAGTCGCAAGTGCGGGCTGGAGAGCAGTCATCAATTCGCCCTTGAGCCTCGGTTCGATTTCCGAAGCTTCATAGCTTTCACTTACATTGCCACATACATTTTTGTAAAAAAGAAGCGGATCGCAAATGCGGTAGGTAAAGTTGCCGTTGCAGCGGAGGTTGACGGAAAGTTTATATCCGAGTTCCTCACTGACAACCACGCGGAAGGGTATGGGCGTTGCCGTACCGAACAGGATCTCTCCCATTTCCTTTGTGTTAACATAATAGACCCGCTGATCCTTGCCGGTATCGCCGCCGTAAGTGAAACGCTTACCGATAGTTTTAAAAGTGGCTTTAATGCTGTCGCCGAGCTTACCGGTAAAGATGCTGGGTTCTGTGGAAGTATCATAAGTGAATTCACCGGGTTCCGCACACACCTCGACAATCTGCCCCTGCTCAACGATAATCATACACTGCCCGTCTGCGACAGCAATGCCTGAACCATTTGAAATTATGTTATCATTGCCCTTTGTATTTGACGATCTTCCGGTTATCCGCTTGTGTCCCCTCGTGACAATGATGTCCTTCGGAATAGATTCGCAGTAGAAAAACTCCTTCCACTGGTCAGCCAGCGTTCCTCCGAGAGCACCAAGCCCTGCCTTAATAAGTCCCATAAATGAGTCTCCTTTCAAGTTGAATATGTGTTTTTATTCTACGCCGCCGCCCGCAGCACGTCAAGTTTATTTAAAGCTATTCTAATTTTTTGACGAAAACGGGAGCTCTGCACGACACATGTGTATCCGCCCAAAGCTCCCGTCCGCTTAATCACAATATGCACTGTGATCAGTTGCTCTTGAGGTTCTTTACAGCACCGATAATGTAAAGTGCAGGAAGAACAAGACCAAGAATAAGGGAAAATACGTCAAATTTACCGCCGCCGACGCTGGTCAGGATCTGACTTACAACGCAAAGCAGTGCGACCGCTGCACCCCAACCGATACAGACAGAAGCCTTGTGAGCCTTCTTGCTGTACGAAACGCCTACGATGCCTGCAACGAACTCAACGACAGCACTGGCGAGCAGAATTATACCGCCTGCATAAAGCAGACCTGAATTAACCATATCGCCGCCTGCAACGGCGATAAGAGCCGCAATACCAATAATTGCAATGATTGCAACGATAAAGCTGATCGCACCGCCGATGATCATGAGAATGCCGGTTACTTTGAGGAAACCTGCTCCTTTGTTGGTGTTCTGTTCCATGTTAAAAATCCTCCTTTTTTATTAACATACAATCGGGCATGCAGACGAAATCATTCCGTATGACGCACTCCTTGCACGCAAGCCGACCATACATCCGAAACAAAGCTGACTACATTGCATCCAGTGCAGCAGAGAGATACTCTCCCGTCCCTGAGGCATAGAAGAAAGCATCGATCTGCCCCGTCTGCTTTGCACGCATAACATCTCGTGCAAGCTCCGGGTATGCGATTTCATCACATACGATGGCAATTTTGCAATTTTCAAGCTCACATCTGACAATTTTTGCAGTTTCGATCCTTTGCTCGATACTCGTTTCCCGGTAGAACGGATTAACGTCCAGGAACAGGATTTCCGCTTTCATTTCGACGCAGCAACGAAGGACCTCACTTACACACGGTGAAGGCACTGTAATCGGTCTGAAATCCCCGATACGTTTGAGCATGAGACTTATGCTGTCTGCATACAGGCGGTTGGTCAAGCTGATTGCTATTCTCTTCAACCGATTCATCTCCCTTCCTGTCTTGTCACTCTCTTGCCTCATCGCATTTTCAGATATGCAATGTCACGCTTCAGCTGTTTCCATTATACATTTGAACTGTCTTAAATTCATCAATCAAAGGATTGATTTCTGCCCTTTTTTACCTTTCTCGATATGGTTCAGAATTTTCAGGCAATATTTTTGCATAAAGAAACCGACGCGAAGCATTTTTTCGTGTCGGTTTCTCGTAAAAAACGGTTTTTCCTGCCATCTGCGTTATTCAACATTCACTGCAATCCCGTTCACTCTTGCCTGAATTGCCAAAAGAGTCCTGTTTGCACAGCCCGTCTTTTCGAGCATATTATGCACGTGACTTTTAACGGTATGCTCAGATATGTTAAGTTTTCTCGCAATTTCCGCATTTGAAAATCCCGCCGTCATCAGACGCAAAACTTTCAGTTCTGATGAAGTAAGTTCCTCGCTGAATGCACCGTTAATGCTCTTGTCATGCTTTGGCACACTGTCCGGATACACAGATTCCCCCGCCATGGTCCTGTCCATGATGTTGAGAATCGTTTCCTTCGAAATCTCCTTGTACCAAAAGCTTTCTATTCCTATTTGCCTTGCACGTTTCATCCATTCCCCATCGACCATTGAAGTAACAGCGATTATCTTTATATCCGGCCGAACGGCCTTGATCTTCTCCGCTGCCAGCAAACCATTTGGTCCTCGGTCCATTAAAATGTCCATGAGAATCAAATCAATTGACGAATTTCTATCAAAGCTTTCTGCAAACTCTGCTGATCGCTCAGTCCACACAAGCTCGTATCTGTCGCTCCCCTTAATATAGAGAGTGAACAGTTCCTGTGCGACTCTTGAATCATCAACTATCATTACGCTGTTTTTTTTCACTGCAACACCATTACCCTTTCGTTGCTCGACACCGTTTGTTCTGACTGTCGAATTCGTACATAGCCACCGGAATTTCAAGTCTCAAAATAAATTCCGGCAAGCTGCTTATAAGCATCGTTCCACCCGCTCGTTCAACCTTTGAACGAAGTCCTCTCAGCCCTCCGCCCTCCTGTATCCGACCTTGCGGCGGCCTTCCGTTGTTTTTGAATTCAACGGTAAAGCGATCACTGCTTTCCGTAAATAAAGCATTGATTTCATTGCCATTTGCATGTTCTACAGTGTTTGTAAGGCAGGTCTGCAAAGCGGCAATCACAAGCTCAAGCTGTTTAGGCCCGCATGGAAGATTTCCGTGAACCTTTACAGAAACACCCATCCTCTCAGCCGTCTGAGTGACCTGTATCCAGCTTTCATCACTTGCGGGTGACGTCTCCATGTTTAGAACAGCAGTATTGTACCGCCACAGAAACAGAAGCTGCTCACGCTCTTTTGCCCTGCTCTCTCCTTCATCATTGACAATGTATTTTCTCAGAGCCAGCAGAGCACGTCCCAGATCATCATGCACGCGTACAATGGCGTCAAGGACTTCTTTTTCATGTGTCAACTGATAGAGGTTCTCACTGAATTTTCCCAACCGCTTGCATATTGCATTCATCTTCCCGTTATTATCGATGAGCATTTGGGTCAGGCGGTACATATCAGTTATGTCATATGCAATCATTTCATTAACTTTATATCCGTCAACATCAAGCTCGGTCAAGTTTAACTGCCTTACTCGCCCATCCTCTGTCTCAATTGTGCTTAGCGATGTATTTTCTGACAACATCCTGCCGGTTTTGATTTTGCCAGACCCAACTAAATTGAGAAAATCGTACGCATTCATCATCCCTGCTCCAGTCAACTCATTGCAAAAGCGAATCATCTCTGTATTCATCAGCAGCGGAAGTCCTTCACAGGTGAAGAAGCATACTGCATCGGGGAGAGCATCAAGACTCTCCTTCACCGTCATCTTTGTGATAGTTTTCCTTTTGTCAATAACCTGACGCATATACTGCCCCACAATGGCAGCAGTCAGCAACACAAATGCAAAGAAAATGTAATCCAATCCTACCCTTTCCGTTATCGGTGATATGTACATTTCCTCATCCACATCAAATTTTCCCGCAACCAGGATGAGCATGGCGATGGACATGAGTGTCAGCAGCATTGCTGCAAATCTATTGCGTTTTCGAAGGTGCATAGTACACGAGTTGACCAATACAATCGTCGATGCCGTTAAAAGAATGATTGCATAAATACCGAGAACGATATAACCCAATTGCGATACTTCGCCCAGAGTTTTCACCACGCAACCTCCTTTTCACTTTTATTTGAGACGGCTTCGTCAAGAATCAGCGTTACAAATGCCGTATTTTCGTCCCGTTCAAAACTCACTTTGCCGTGCTGAACTGCCACCCACTCATTTGGAAAGTTGATTTTCGGCGTTTCTCCGTCAAACCCCATCTCCATCTTCAGTGTCAGTTTATCCGAAATTGTCAAGTAGGCAATAACGGCACTGAGTCTTGACTCGCATTCATCCGGTTTAGGCAGAACAGTCTCGATTACGTTTTCAAACACTTCATATGCAAGCATCACGCTCCTGCCATAGAGCAGTGCCTCTCCGCTAAAAACTGAGTGAGCTGCTATTCCGCTTAAACGTATGTACTCAAGCGACTCAAAAATTGCCCGTTCCAGTTCATCGCTGTAAAAGCAATCAGAGCTGTGAAGGTTAAGCACCATATTTGCATAACGCTTGACATACGCCGTCAATACTGCCGAGTACTTCATCATCTCCACAAAATCCTTTTCCTCTTCCGGTGGATGATCGAGCAGCTGCTTCAGCTTCAGCAGCTGTGGCTTGACACTTTTCGCAATGTCGGCATAAATCATCGCCTGCTGTTCAACCTTGAAGCTCTCACTTCGCAGGCGATTCTCATTTTCAATAATCGTGCGTTCCTGTTCGAGTACATCTCCAAGCGTTTCAAGCTCATCGATTATCTTATTCAGTTTTTCAACATCCCTTACCCAAAAGCTCCAACCACCGTGTACCCGGTGACTTTTTAGTGAGAATTTGCCATTGTCGATCGGCACCGCTTCGCTTTCTGCCCGCTGAACCTGCTCAAGAGCCGCTTCAATGCACCTCTCGGATTTATAGCAAATTCTGCCTTCCGAATCCATTATCCCGCCGCCAAGCGACGATGCATTCCACAAATCGCCGTAACTGTCGTTTGACAGAAAAAAATATCCAAGAATGAGACATTCGCTGAATGCTACAAAGCAGATACAGAACATTTCAGGCATTTTGTATAGTTCTATTAATTTCATTTTATCGGCAAAAACATAAAAAAACGCATAGACCACTCCGATAATCAACGGAATAAGCGGCCGTACAACCTTCGTCTTGTAGCCCGATGCCATGCTTTTGGCTGCAACAACGTAAATAATGGCAATAAAAATCAGCGTGATCCATGCAATCACCACAAAATAAACAATGCCATATGCATAGCTGTCTGTTTTTTCCCACACCGCAAATCCATCGGGAAAGCAAAACACAAGCTGATGAAAGTCGTTGGTCATTATGACGAGTATCAGCAGTATGGCAGGAACATAAAGCAGCTTCCAGTTTTTATTGATCCTTTCATCCTGACGCATCCCGATATGGAGTACGGCAAAGAGCATCAAAAGCGGCATAAGCACTATTGGAATATAGTAGGCATACCATGCGTACCTTATGGCAGTACCAAGGCCCTTGAAAATTACGAACTTTGCAGTCCGGACAAACAAAAGAAAACCGACAAGGGCCCCAATTCCAAGCAAGTATTTTCTTTCTTCGTATTGAACAAGACGGCGTCCTACCTGGCTCATCCATATAAGTACAGCTGCCAGCAGAAAGAAAAAGATCAATAAATTACTCGATATGCCGGGATTTGTCTCCTTTAGAAGTCTCACAATCGGAACAAGCAGCACAAGAGTAAGGCAGACAGTATTCAGAATTTTAGTCTCTATGCATGAACGCATTTTTCACCTGTCAATCACGCCGTATTTTCTCAACAGTTCAATTCTCGACCTACCGAGAGCTATACTTGCCGAGGCACTGCTGTTTTTCGTCCTTACAGTTTCAAAAAAATAGGAAACAGCCCTGCTCACCCATGCCGCAGGCAGGAGCAGGGAACATTTTTTGATGCACGGATATCTCGCCGACATGTATCTTTTCCCCGGGAAAATGCTTTTTAAAACGCTGTGTCTCTTCCCCGTCCTGTTTGCCGCAACCGCATTAAGCGTTATGGTTGATGAATGCAGCCTTGTAAGGCTGTCAGAGCCGTACACGCCGCCGTTCAGCATATCGTCAAGCAGCGGTTCAACATCAATTTTCTGCATTTCCGCCCAGGCAGGACAGACAGAGACGGCTGACTCTTCCTTCAGAATGCCAAGTTTCCTTCCGGCAATGGCAAAAACAGCTGCGGCAAACCCAAAGGCGTGGACTTCCCCACACTGCTCGGCCAAGAGCTCCCAGTCTATATCGGCTTCGTATTCCCTCGCCCAAAGCCCAATATCGCAAACCTGTCGAATCCCGACCCCACTGTAAATAAAATGCTTGTAAGCATGAAGCAGAAGATAAAGCAAATGCTCGTGCGGAGGCATCGCAAGAAAGCCGTCAATTTCAACAGTTCTCTCAAAAATGCCGTCAAAGAAACGATTCAAACCGCACTGCGATTCTGCCGCGCTGTCAAAAAGTGAACGATGTACCTCGATGTACATTGTCTTATCATCGTTATAATAGCTGACTTCGTCAGCAGAGTTGATTTCGTCGTCGGCAGCGTCCGTGGTCATTCCAAACTCAATTAATTTATTGTGAAGTGCCATCGCTTCACCCTTCGAAATGAAAATATCATCATCTGCCGTGATCCTGTATTTCGGCATGGGATACAGTCTGCTGCAAAGCTGACCCTTCACAACAATTGGGTGCAGTGATGAATCAATTAATTTTGCATATAAATTGCGAAATTCCGTGTTGCGAATGATTTGAGCGGCGACTTGAATTATTGCCTTTCTCTTGTACTCGCAAAACACTCTTTCGCAAGCTTCATCGACCGGCAGCAACCGCACCGATTCAAATACAATTGGAAAAAGATATTGGTTATGAGCAAACGAGAACAACGCCTTCCACTCATCAGGCGTTATACAAACTGCTATTTTTTTTCCTTCAAATGTCGAACGTAAAATTTCAATCAGCAGTTCTTCCTTCTTCATCCGTATCCTCCACGGGCACAAGATAACCGGCTTTACAAAGTTCATTAAAAAAAGACTGAATTATTGCCAATGCTTCATCCCTGTCAATTTCGTAATCATTTACGACATGCATAATGATTTTTTCCCCGGTTTCACCCTTTTCAAGCAGTTTCCAGAGATATGCACCCGATTCGTTAAGCCAACGCACCATTGGAACTTTTTTTCTCGCCTCGCCGGAGGCAATCAGCAGCTCTTCTCCGCATATTGTCTCATGAACTACGCCGGACGAAATCTTATACTTCATCTTTAATTCCCTCCCTTTCGAGAAAATCATGGCACAACTTTGCCGAATCAAAATCACCCCTATTTTTGAGCAAGTAAACAGGGATCGAATTCAGCATTTCCTCCTCTAAACGGCAAACCGCTCTCACTTGGCATTCATTGTCTCGTGAGAAAACAAATTGAACAAGCACTCTGCCGACCGCCTGAGCAGGGGTAAGTCTGCAAATGCTGTTCTCGTTGCACTGTTCAAGAAAAATTATGCCGCCAAGCGGAGCAGTGATATTTTGTCCCATGTTTTCCTTACCCGCCCACGGCGAGGGGTGAACACTGAATCCATTGCTATTTTTTTTCAAAATTGGTTTGTCGCCGTTAAGCATCTGAACCTTTTCGCCGTATAGGGTTTTCCACAAAGCATACTGGGTGCTTTTTCCCGTACCGCTGGGAGCACTCAAAAGCCACGCCCTGCCGCTCCACACAAAAGCTGCTGCATGAAACACTATGCAGTCATATTCAATCAGCTTGTCGCTCACTTTTGTACCGAGTTCGAGTTCCTCAACATAGGCTTCTGTCGGAACGACATCTGAATCTTCCGCATAAAAGTCAAAAGCGGATTCAATTTCACTCATACTCATCGATACTTCCGCAAGCGGTGGTTTACCAGACGCAAAACGCCTGAAAGCCTCACAATATGTATTGAAATTAAACCCTATTCTCAGTGGTATTCCGGCAAATTCAATCGTTATCTTTTCCATGTTATCCGAAAATGGCGGAGAAGAACGCTCCCCTCCGCCATTTCTTAGCTCAATGTTCAGTTAATAGGATTGCCGTAATTATCGAACACCCCGATAATCTCGCCATCCGGACTGATCATAATGTTTTGATTCGGACCAATGCTCTGAATAATTGTTCCGCTCGGCTTTCCACGCAAGAGAGTTTCGCTTATCTCTTCGGGCAAAAACAGGATGGGATTAAATTTCTTCATCTCATTCTCCTTTCTTTAACCTTCCAGTCCATAACGGTGGTAGGTAAGGTTGAGAGTTTCGCCGTATACAGTGGTGCCATCGGGCGTTACCCAATAGGGAGTGATGACAATTGCATCACCGTTGCTCATTCCCTTGAGGGAATAGGTGCAGCTCATCAGCTTTGCATTCCTTCCGACTTCCCTTCCGAAGAGGGTCTGTGCGGAGAGAATTCCAAAATACCTTGAGTACTCGGTGCAGGAGATGACCTCGCCGTTGATCACAAAACCGGTGTCCCGATAGGTATCGGTATCGACAGCCGAAACAACGGAAATTCCGTTGACGGTGAAGAAGCCACGTTCCATGTACTTAACGGAGAAGAACGCATCGTCAATGTACTTGGCGTAGACATCGACCGCTTCCTGAATATCGGTAAAGTCCGCAGGAACGGTGAGTGCTTCATCGAAGTACCAGCCTGCAAAACGTTTGCCATCTACACCCTCGTAGGTTACAAGACCTGTTGCATCGCCGGGCTGTACGTTTACATCGTAAACATTGCCATTGTCGTGGACGGTGATTGCAACATCATTTACCTCGGGTTCGGAGTAAACGATGGGACCGCCGTCGGCAATGTAGGTTGACAGGAGTGTCAATGATGTAACATTGGCTGTCGTTCCAACATAAGTACATACGGGACTTGCGTCCGTCTCATGGGTCATGCCAATCATCTTGTGTTTGACACCTTCAGATGTGCTGCCGGGTCCCTCATACTTGCAGGTGCGGGTCTTCTGAGAAACCTTTACACCGTCAAGTGTGATCCAGTAGGGAGTGTACTCAATGGTCGCTCCTACATTATTTTCACTGTTCCAGTAGGTATTCTTGTCCATGCCGTAGCATGCAATATAACCGGTGGTGTAACCGCCACTGAGGAAAGCAGCAGCATTGTAACGGTCTGTATTTCCATTCTTGAGACCGATACGAACTTCATTGTAAAGAACAGCGTTATCACGTTTCGTAATTACAACCCTCGTTCCGTAGTTATCCGTATCAAGAAATTCCTCCGTATCCTGATTCGCAACAAAGTGTACTGTCGTACTTACTGCATCTGCATTGGAATTCGCCTTATAGGTTCCATCGAATCCGACTTCATAATAATACTCACGGTCGACGGGAGTTACAAGGTAGAAACCGATAACATCGACAATATCGTAGTCAGTGGGGTTTACCATGGGATGCTCCCAACAGCTGAGACTCTTGGGAACAAGGTATGCATTGGGCACTTCCCAAATATAGTACGTTTCACCTGCCACGGGGGTGAAGGACTGGGGAGTCTGACCTTCTGCATATGTCTGTGCCACTTTACAATCGTCACTGTTGAACGAACCGCCGTAGAGATAGCCGCTGGGAACCTTATTCGTAAGGTCAAATCCGCCGTTGTCATGCAGATCCCTCGTCAATGTATATTCAACGGTAGTATCAAGCTCAATGTTCTCGTGTCTGTGCTTAACATAGAACAGAGGAAGATAATAGAAAATCTTGACATTCTTTACCGCATCCTGACCATCCTCTTTCTGAATGATTATCGTCTGAATGCTTGGGCTCTTTGCGGTATCAAGTACGTATCCGTCGATGTTTTTCGCCGTTTGTGAAACACTGGCTTGGAACTTCGCATTACCGGTAACAGAATCTGCAATAATTTCATCGGTGAGTTCATTTACAAACCTGAACTCATAAGGATACATGTTCCTAGTGTAATACAGATTGAGAACAAGAACCTCTCCTGCAATTGCAGTGCCGCTCTTATTGCTGATCTCCGCATAATAGGTGTATCCAGTAATATTCAATTCGTCAGCAGTGTAAGTGCTTCCAATTGTTACCTTCGTACTGTACGATGAATAAAGGTTATAGTTATCCTTGTTATCCACGTCCTCAACATTGGGCTTTTCAACCCAATGGTTGACCTGAACAAGCTGGTTAACCGTATCCTTACTGTACCAGAAGGTGATAATATTCTCACTGTCATCTGAGCTGAGAATAAGGGTTTTCTGGTATGCGTCAGGGAGATACCCTGTTATAACTTCGTACGTCTCCGTGACTACGGCATCAGTTGTTGATCCAGTCTTCGGGGCATGAAGCACATTCTCAGTCCCCACTTCCAAGTAGCGAACCGTATAGTTTACGGATTCTCTGTGAACGTAGTAGAAGGTATACTCGTACGTTTCACCCTCCGAATATTCCGTCATGGTTTCCGAATGGCTTGCAAGGGTAGGATAATATCCGGTCTTGTAACCTTCATCAAGCTGAACACCATACTTCGCTTCGAATGTTTTGGTGTAGCCTGCGGGAATCCTGCCGGTAACATCCTGTGCGACCTTGACAGAATTGTCATCCTGGAGTACAAAGTGGATGATGTAGTTTACATAGAAATCTGATCTCCACTTCGCATAGAGGTTCAGGTCACTCTTAACGGGCATCGTGTGATGATATGCATGCTCAATGCCGCTATCATCTTTATAGAACCAACCAATGAACGTATAAGGATCGTTTGTTGTGTTATATTCTTCAGCCAATGCACCATGGTTTACCGTCTCATCGTACTCGGGCATTCCGCCTTCATTCTTTGCGAATGTGACTGTATGTACAATCGGAACCCACTTTGCATAAACAACTACGTTCGCTGCAGGCATCTTGGTATTCTCCCAGTCAACTTGCGTCGTGCAGCCGGGATCCATGTACCAACCTCCAAATTCGTAGGCACCTGCTTCGAGAGTCGCAGGATAAGCGGGGACATAATTGTTTTTATATTTTTCGGATTCGGAAAGGCTCTGTTCAAATGGGAGCTGGTCCGATACCGTTCCACCATAGTTGTCGTTGAAGACAAGATCATAGATGTTACGAGTATAATAGAACTTTGCGTTGTTGTAACTTTTGCCGTTCTCAGTACCTTCCTTATACGTAAAGCCCTCTATTGCGTACTTGTCCTCTTGAGTTACTCTATAGCCAGTACCAGGGGAAGTATCCTTATGATCAAGCTTATAACTCACTCCGTTGAATGTTGTATCCGGTGTCTCACCAGGCAGAATCTCAACATAATAATAAGCGGACTCACTGCCATCGTCTGTTTTCGGTCCATAAAATGTAGCGCCATCGAGTGGCATAGCCTTCATATTTACCTGATAAGTATCACCCCCATCAGTCGTAGACCATGTATTGCTGCCATTGTAAGTTGGCCAGTTATCGCCAATATAGGCACCATACTTTGCAGTGATTCTAAGTTTTTCGTATTCTTCCGAGCTGGTAAACCATCCGCTGTAGGAGTAGAACTTCACAGTGTAAATGTTTCTTTTGTAGTATACATTTACAACAGTCGTACCATCGCCTGAAACCGTGACATCCGTGTCGGCATGGTCAAAGGTGAATCCCTGATAGGTCTTATCGTTTGGACCACTGACTTTCGTTCCGGTAGTGGCTGTTCTCTGTGCTGATTCAACAAAGCTGTAGTCAGTGTCATTGGCATTCTCCTGCCAATACTGAACAACATAGTTCGCACTACCGTCAGTCCACTGTGCAGTATGGCTCGTATCTTCCGCAGGCATTGTTGCAGGAACAGCGGGAGTCCAGCCGGTAAATGTATAGCCGGGCTTGGTGGGATTTGTTACGCTGAGGGGTGTCCCGTAGCGTGCATAAACCGGTTCTGCACCAAAGCCGCCCTGAAGGTCGAGAGTCAGAAGATAGTAATTACGATCGTACCTGATTTCGATAACGGTACTTCCGTCTGCCGCAATCCTAACCTCCGAATCATATGGCAGTGCATAGAAGCCGCTATAATTGATTTCGAGATCGCTCGACACAAAGTCGCCCGTACGACCGCTGTGCGGTACTGTCTCGACAAGAGTATAACCATCATCACTTATATTCTGCTGATAGTGTTCTACAGAATATGAAACGACTGCCGGCATGTACGTAACGGTTATGCTAAGATCGGCGTTGATCACCTGATCTATGGTGACAACAGACTGATCAGCTTCATAACCAATGACCGTTGGACTTGGAATGGTCTGGGTAAACTGCTGACCATGCGTAATCGTTGCCGTGAACGGAGACGCAACCTGATCTCCGTTGTCCGCTCTCACGTAGAAAACAGTAACCGTATGCATCTGTTCGCCATCAGCAAATGCAACCGTTGAGAGCGAAGTCAACAGCATAACTGCTGCCAGCAGGAGAGCCAGCATTTTCTTGATTTTTTTCATTTACCTTCCTCCTAATTTTATGAGCCGATTCCCGATTCGAGGGGGAACGGACTTTCATTTGTCTGCAAAGTCTTTGCTATCGGATATTTGGAGAAGCACGTATGCAGGATATCTGACTGCAAAGTACCCGCAACCTCAGTATCATAACATAATTTCACGGTTCGGTCAAGCATTTTTTTGCATTTATACCCGATATATTGCTCATTTACCGAGAAAATTTTCGCTTTTTTTGGCCGGAAAACCCTGTGTGCCACATTTTAGCCACATTTGCTCATGATTTCAAGTATGTATCACTTTTGCTTTTGTATTCTATTCCCTTAATTAATACCTGTGTGCTTTCGAGATACACAAAAAACGCCCGACGGAACGTAATCCTATCAGGCGTTTCATTTTACTGTTCCGTTTGTGCCGGCTGTGCTTGCATCAGCTCAATTCAAACATACCGGTATAGAGTTCGTAGTACCTGCCCTTCTTTTTGAGCAGCTCATCGTGATCGCCGCGTTCGATTATCCTGCCCTTTTCGAGCACCATAATTGCGTTGGAATTGCGGACGGTCGAGAGCCTGTGGGCGATAACGAACACTGTCCTGCCCTCCATCAGCCCATCCATACCGCGTTCGATAAGCAGCTCCGTTCGCGTATCAATGGAGCTTGTCGCCTCATCGAGGATGAGGACAGTCGGGTCTGAGACGGCAGCACGTGCGATCGCTATGAGCTGACGCTGCCCCTGTGAAAGGTTTGCACCGTCGGAAACGAGCATTGTATCGTAGCCATCGGGCAAATGGGAAACGAAATAATGGGCATTTGCGATTTTCGCCGCATTGATGCACTCTTCATCGGTCGCACTGAGCCTGCCGTAGCGGATATTTTCCATAACCGTACCCGTGAACAGGTGCGTATCCTGCAAAACGATGCCCAGAGTGCCGCGCAGATCATTCTTCTTTATCCGTCGAACATCAATTCCATCGTACGTGATCTCACCGCTGTTGACATCGTAGAAACGATTGATGAGATTTGTAATGGTCGTTTTGCCTGCACCGGTGGAGCCGACAAACGCAATCTTCTGCCCACATTTTGCGTAGAGCGACACATCATTCAACACGGGAGTTACACCATCATAACTGAACGAGACATCGTGCAGCTCAACCCTGCCGACGAGGGGAACCTTTTTAACCGTGCCGTTTTCGGGAACGAGCCAGAACCTTTCACCATTCTCTTCACCGAGAGTAACGTCGCCGTCATCAACCTCGGGCTTGACATCCATGAGCCTGAAGACACGTTCCGCACCCGCAAGAGCGAGCAGAACGAAGTTGAACTGCTGAGAAATCTGTGAAACCCTGTCTGCAAACTGACGAATGTATTGCAGGAATGCAATCAGCACACTGCCCGATGAAACAAGACCGAGTACGCCAAGCATAGTTGTCAGCGAATAGAAAATATGTGCAAGGTTGTTCATTATCGGACCCATGATGCTTGCATAGGTGTTTGCACGCGTACCGCAGGAGCAAACCTCTTCATTCAGCCCGTCAAATGCGTTGAGACATTCTTCCTCATGGTTAAAAGCCTTGACGACCTTCTGTCCCGCCATCATTTCTTCGATATAGCCGTTTATGGAAGCGACAGCCTTTTGCTGCCTTGCAAAGTTCTTTCCGCTCTTTTTGCCGATGAGCTTAACGGTAAAGAAGACGATAAAGCCCATGACTGCAACTATGCAGAACAACGATACCGACAGCACGAGCATCATTGCAACAACGCCAATGAGCGACGTCACGGAAATGATGAGCTGCGTTATGCTGTGATGCAAAAGCTCCCTTATTGCGTCAATATCATTCGTGTAGTAGCTCATCAGCTCACCATGCGTGTGAGTATCAAAGTAGCTTATGGGAAGGCTCTGCATTTTATTGAACATATCCTTCCTCAGTTCACACAAAACCTTTGTCGAACAAATCAGCATGAGATAGTTCAACAGGAAGTTTGTCACGACTCCCGCAAGGTACAGAAATGCCATGCCGATAAGCAGTGCAAGGTATTTTGCGTACTTTGCATCGGGCAAAATATTGCTCTGCTCGAGAATGCCGACAAGGGGTTTCATCTGATAGGAAGCCGCAATGATCGATGCTGAGTACAGCATGATCGAAATAACGGCAATAATGAACATCCATTTGCAGCTGCCGTAGTATCTAAACAGCCTTGCAAAGGTTTTAAAGGGATTATCCGGTTTGCGTTTGCCCTTAAAGTTTGCAGTAATATCACTCTGTTTCGGCATTTAGCACACCTCCCCCGCCGTTTCGGATTTGTTTTGTGACTGGTAGACTTCACGATAAATTTCGCTCCTGCCCATCAGCTCTTCATGGGTGCCGACGTCGGAGATCGTGCCTTCGTCCACGACAATTATTCTGTCTGCATCCATTATTGAGGCGATACGCTGAGCAATGATTATCTTTGTCGTCCCTTTCAGGTTTTCCCTGAACGCACGGCGAATGCTTTCATCCGTCCTTGAATCGACCGCACTTGTGGAATCGTCAAGAATCAAAACCTTGGGATTTTTAAGCAGTGCTCTTGCAATGCACAGTCTCTGCTTCTGACCTCCGGAGACATTTACACCGCCCTGACCAAGATCGGTATCGTAGCCCTTTGGGAAATTCATAACGAAATCATCCGCACAGGCGAGCTTACATGCCTCAACAATCTGCTCATCGGTCGCATTTTTGTTGCCCCAGCGAAGGTTATCCTTTATCGTACCTGAGAACAGCATGTTCTTCTGAAGCACCATTGAGACGCTTTCGCGGAGTTCGTAAAGGGAGTACTCCTTAACGTTTCTGCCCGCAAGCAGGACTTCGCCGTTCAGCACATCATAGAACCTCGGTATGAGCTGAACAAATGTCGATTTACCTTCCCCCGTGCCGCCGACAATGCCAATCGTTTCGCCGGAACGGATATGCAGGTTCAGTCCGTGAAGATTGAGGTTTGAAGGATTATTGGTGTAGCTGAAGTCAACATTTCTGAACTCAATATCGCCGTTTTCGACCTTAAGGTCATTTTCGGGACCAACAATATCGATTTGCTCATCGAGGACTTCGTTTATGCGGGTCACGGAAGCCCTGGTCATGCTCAGCATGGTAAAAATCATTGCTGCCATTGCAAGGCTGCTGACTACCTGATTCGTGTATGTCAGCATGCTGACAAGCTCGCCCTTCTGGAGCGTGCCTGCAAAAATGACCTGCTTACCGCCCATGAGCAGGAGCACTATCGCACAGGTCCACATCACACCCATTTGAATCGGTCCGATGAGGGTAAAGAGCCTCTGAGCAAAGACCTGAGCCTTTTTCAGGTCTTCAGCAGAGTCCGCAAATTTTTTCTCTTCATAGTCTTCTCTTACGAAAGATTTAACAACTCGTGCCGCAACGAGATTCTCCTGCACGGAAGCATTCATCTTATCGTACTTTTTGAGCATCACTTCAAACCTCGGCTTTCCGATCCTTCCGATGAGAATCAGCACGGAAAGGAGAATCGGCAAAGCGATGATGAAGATGAGCGAAAGCTCTGCATTTATCCTCAATGCCATAACTGCCGCCATTACCATCATGACAGGTGATCGAACAAGGATCCTTATAACCTGCTGATAGAGATTTTGAACGTTGTTGACATCCGCCGTGGCACGCATGACCAGCGACGGAGTTGAGAACTTGTCAGTATTCTTGAAGGAGAACGACTGAATCTTTTCAAAAATACGCCTTCTCAGGTTTTTCGCAAAGCCCATGCTGGCAACAGCTGCTGTTCTTGCCGCAAGCATCCCGAAAGCAAGTGAACACAAAGCCGCCGCAACCATGATACAGCCGACGACAATAACAAAGCGTTTGTTGTCCGCAATGAGTTCCGGGGAAAAGAATTGTTTGAGGGTAAAGTCTTCGCTCCTGTACAGACCGCCGTCAACAAGAGCAGCCATAAGCATTGGGATAAAGACTTCCATCAATACCTCAAAAATAATAAAAAGCGGGGTCAATACGGTCGGAACCACATAACCCTTCGCACATGGAAGCAGCCGCACAAAGCCGCTGCTCAAGCGAGTATTGTCTTTTTTTCTACTCATATTTGTCCTTTCTTCCATTCATTCTTTGAACGGTATTATAGCACAGGCAATAATATATTGCAAAGATTTTGACACAAAAATCGGTGTGCATTTCGGGAATGATACCGTCAACTGCACACCGGACATATTTTGGTTAAATGACTATGCTCAATGGAGATCGTTGAGATCATCCTCCCGCTCCGCACGCATAAGCGGTCCTATGCGACCGGCAAGCATGTACTTGTCGCCGATGGGATCATAGAAATACTTCTTGATGAGACGAAAATTTTCTATACAGCCCGTGCTTGAAACATGTGTCCTCGGCCCCGTACAGTCATGCAGCGTGTCGCCGATTTGGACATGGCCTTCATCGACGTATGAAACAATCAAATCTTCCGATATCGCCTTCCTGACATTTGCCTCAAGCTCATCAAGATCAATATCGGGGGCCTTTTTATCGAAGCAGAGAACAAAGCCGTGCTTGACATCACCGTGATGACAATCATCCAGTATTTCCTTCGGTATGAACATTTCACAAAGGTCCTCTGCAGTGTGAGCCATTCGACGATAGATAATCGACTTTGCGACGATATCGTGAATTTCTTCCGGTCTGGGACCGAAAACTGTGGGTCTGTTGATAATTATCTCCTCTCCGACACCTATGAGCAGATGAGCATTTGTTTTGATAAACGGATAAATCATGTCAAAGTGCTCCACAATAACACGCTTGCCGTTCTGAACGGCATGAAGAATCGCATCCGCAAGCTCGTGATACTGAGTGAAGCCCGACTCAAACCTTATATCAACATGATAAGTATGGGCACTGAAGAAACCGTAATCGTTCTGATCCAGCAGCGGAAGCGGACGAACGTTTATCCCGTTATCATCATTGGTCAGCTCAAGTCCCGGAAACATGCCCTTTATGAGCATACTCTTTCCCGAACCGGCCTCACCGATAATACCGATGAGTTTGTCATAAGGGCTAAGGTACATCTGCGATATCTGCATACCGAGGTCATAGATCCTGTCTTTGCCTCTCGGTGCAAAGAAGGTACTGAAGTAGTGGCTGTTTTGCATTCTGCCTGAAAAGGACATATCTGCACCTCCGAGTTGTTATCTGTGTAAATTGTATAACGCTTTTCTCTGTTTTGCAACAGTCAGTTTTTCTCCCCGACGCAAACGTTTCATCTCTGTCACATCAATAAAAAGTTCTGTGTAGTAAAACAGTGAACCGGACGGCTGCTGCGAGTCGCCCGGTTCTGTTTTGCTTAAAATTTTAATATGTAAAGGGCAGTCAAGTCAACTGCGGCGTTCGGCTTAAGAAAGTGCAATGCGAAGGATCGTCAGTGCATCCATTGCAGTAACATTTCCGTCGCCGTCCATGTCTGCAAGTTCGGGATGCTCCAGCTCGCCGAGCTGCATTACGTACCGCATAACGAGAAGTGCATCAACTGTGTCAATCGAACCGTCCATGTTCACATCTCCCATTTCAGCCGGGGGAACCGTTTGCTCATAGAGTGCGGTTACGGTCGTGTCGGAAGCAATGGGTGAACCATCATAATCCCAACCGACAAAGGTGAATCCCTCGTGCTCTGGCACATCAGGGAACATTTCGGCATCGAGAGTCTCGCCGGCGGGAACAGCCGCTGAGGCAAGAACCTCTCCCGTCACTCCGTCTGCAAAAGTAACAGTGTATTCGTCAGCCTCTCCGCCCTCATCCATAAGCCATACCTGAGTGCCGTAGAAGGGATTTGCTGTTCCGATTGTAAGTCCGCTTGAAGTTTCGGCAAAGACCCTCAGACCGTGGTTGTATGGATCGCCGAAGCCGTTGGTCGTCACGGTTTCAAAGTTTACACCGTCGTCAGAAACATACATGTCAAAGCCGCGTTCTGCATCGCCGAGATAGGACGCACAGGTCAAAAGGCTGCGGACCGTTGCCATCAGTCCCTCAAGACCGCCGAGTTTTTCAATGAGATCGCCAATGCTTCCGAAATCTGGGAGAGCATCAGGATCCATTTCATCACGCATCAGATACGCTTTAACAGTTTCCGGCACAATACCCTTCTTATTTAGGTCGATTCCAAGCTTCGAAACATCACCCGTTGCAAGCATATGTGCGATATCTTCATCACTGAATTCAACGAACAGCCTGTCCATTGCATCCGTTCCGTCTTCATCGTCGCTCCCGCTGCTGATATTGATAAGGTCACGAATAAAGCCTATGAGTCTGACCCACTCCTCGGGAGTCATATTCATAACATCACCGTTTACGAACTGGCCCAGCGGTTCAAGCAAGCTGCTCGTGTCAAATGTACCGATGCAGAGCTTGCCATTGTATTCGGTCATTCTCCAGATATACTGGTTCTCATTCCTGCCGAAACCGGAACCGATTCCCGAAATACCGCCGTCAGGGAACATTTCAGTCGCATCCCCGACAACAAGCTCAATATTTTCATCAGCGTCCATACGATAGAGATTTACTGACTGACGAAGGTTTTCATTCATGAAGTCAAAATTCGTATACTTCAATACGTTGCCCAAGGCAATCTCTTCATCATTGTACTCGCCAATGTAAAGGTAACCGTTATAAACCTGCAGCACACCTGCACCTGAACGCGTGCGTTCCGGGTCAATGCCAAAAGTGTACCTTGCACCATCATTTTCCGTATCTCCGATGACGGGCGTCCAGCTCCAGCTGCCATCCGCCGCCTTATCTCCGCGAACGAGGGCAAAGGACTGCATTGTGTTCTCATCAGGCATGTTTTCGGGCGTACCCGTACAGATGGATACATAAAGCTTGCCGTTGAACTCAACGATTTCCCAGATGGAGCCGCCGTATATGCTGTCAGCGAAATGGTAGGCAGGATAATCGAACAGGTCATCCTGATTTGCAATGACCGTGAAACCTTCTCTCGGATTGGATGAAGACAATATAACGGGACCATCCTTTGTGACACAGCTCAGTATAAGTTCGCCGTCGTACTCGCAGAGTCCGCGGATACCGGCACAAATTCCGTTGAGGTAGCCCTGATAGTAGTCCTGCAGCGTCATTCCCTGGTAAACCATCGTGATCTCATCCGTTTCGGGATCAAGCTCATAGATGGTGGGCAGATTGTTTACCGCACCGCAGAAATAGAACTTACCGTTGTATTCCGTAACATTGCGGAACATTGCGTTGTCGCCCGTGGTGCATTTTGACATGAGAACCGTGACTTCACCCGTTACGGTGTCAATTTTTGTCAAGATGCCGCCTGCATTTGCTCCGTCCTCTTCACCGGTGAAAAAAGCACCGTTGTACAGCACGTTTAAAAGTGCGGTCAGTTTTTCCTGGTCAAAATTGCCTCCGAGAATGTTGCTCATAAGAGTCAGCGTGTTTGTCAATGCACCGTAGCATGTACCGACATAGACATATTGCCCATGGCCCGCCGCACACCACGAGTAACTTTGACCGCGTGCACCCTGTCCTGCATCCGATGCGGTAATGACACCGTTGCCCACATAGTCAACAATGCCGTCATTCTGTCCCGAACCGTTGTCGGGATGGGTGATTTTTTCAAAACTCAGCGTGCCACCCGGCTGAACATAGCTCATTGCCGAAACGCCTGTAAAGCAGTTCACGCACAATGTCAGACAAAGAACAATGCTGACAATAGATTTAAACAGATTTCTTTTCAACTTTGTACCTCCCTGCCCGCATGTTTGCAGGCTGTTTTAATAAAATATCAAGGCATCATCGCCCACTCGCACTGAGTATACTCCGGCGGCAATTGCTGTCAATGCCCAAAAAGGAAAGGCTGTCCACAAAAAAATGAATATGTGTACCGTATTTGCAGCTGCCTTGTCGCTCCTCTGCATGAAGGCAAAATCATCCCGTCGATGTGGAATGATTTGATGGCCAAAACCACAGCAAAATGCTGACATTTCAATATTGTACAAAGTCGTTTCGCACGTTAAATATCTCCTCTCCATGCGGCTCGAGGTCGCCGATTTTCAGTACCTTACATCACTGTCAAGGCACATGATGACAACCATCAGGCTCAACATGATTTTCTCAATGACCTTAAATTTTATTGCCATTGCGATTATCGGAGCATTGAACCCCGTGGTCGGTGCTCTGGTGCATAACGCAGGCTCCGTGCTTGTGATCACAAACTCAGCATTCTTATTGAAATGGAGGAAGAAATAATGTTCGTAAAGATTATTGGTATCATCATCGGCATCCTCGTTTTCGGTGCAGGTATTTACTACCTTGCAAAAGAAAAACACGACCCGGAATCCAAGAAAATTTACACTGTCATCAGTGTAATCGGTGCCCTGATTACCGCCGTATGTGCCCTGTTGCTGGCCTTTGCTTAATACCTTCACGGCACTGCAACAGCAGCGGAAATCCAAATAAACGTAGGCTGATTCATACAAAGTTCCTTCAGCCTGCGTTTTTGCTGAGTAAAGTTGAATGGTACTTAAATCAGTTTTCACACTATTTTCCATCATTTTCCCTTTCGCACTGTTCATAATGCACGATTTATGTTATAATTTCTGCATATTAATTCTATGGAGGCGTTATGAACATTCTATCCGTAGTGTATATGCTCGTTTATGTCATGTCGGGCATATCAATTTCAAGACTTGTATTCAGACGTGACCGACTCGACCGACGTATTTTCTTCGGACTTGCGTTCGGACTTGCCATGCTGCTGTGGCTGCCGGTCCTTTTTGCTTTCGTGATAAAGTTTACCGTCACGGCACAGCTGCTTGCGGCGTTCGCTGCGGCAGCGGGCGGAATTTCGTGTCTGCTCGTCTATAACAAAAAGAGCAAAGCTTCCCCCGTCCGCTCTGATGAACCATGCTGCGGGCTTAAACCCATGTTGTGGACCGTTATTCCGCTCGTTGTTATCGGATGGGTGCTTATAATAAACCACAACATTGTACCTGCTTCAAACGGTTCGCTTCATTCGGGTCAAAGTACATACGGCGACACCTGTATGCACCTCGGGTTCATAACGAGTATCAGTGTTCAGTGTGAAAATTTTCCGCCGGATTATTCTCTTCTCCCCGGCACAGCACTCGGCTACCCCTTCCTCTGCGACAGCGTAAGCTCAACTTTTTACACCCTCGGAGCTTCTCTGAGATTCGCAGCAATTCTGCCATCACTATATGCCTACCTTGTTGCCGTACTCGGGGTATGGTTTTTCTTTGATGCCTGGTTCAAAAAAAACTCCGTATCCGTGCTTGCAACATACATGTTCTTCATCGGCGGAGGACTTGGTTTTGCATACATTTTCAATAACAAACAGCTTCTTGCAGCAGATGGAATCGACCGCTGGAAGGACATGCTCGAAGGTTTTTATAAAACCCCCACAAACCTTCCCGCAGAAGGGCTTCGCTGGGTCAATGCCATCGCTGATATGGCCGTTCCCCAGCGTGCAACGCTTTTCGGCTGGGCTCTGCTCTTCCCCGGCCTGCAGCTGCTCTACCGTGCTGCAATCGAAAGGGAGAGACGGCTTTTCGTTCCACTCGGCGTCCTTGCAGGCTGTCTTCCCCTCGTTCATACCCACAGTTTTCTCGCAATCGGCATAATCTCAATTGCATTGCTCATCATCACGGTTAGACGTTCCCTGCTTGAGAAAACCGCCTCTGTATTCGACGCAATGCTGATTCACTCCTTCGGTATTTTTACGGGACTTCTCGCAGTCTGCGTAATCCACGTCTACATTGACGGCACGGGTGACGCTGGTTTCGGCAACGGCGTTGTACTGGCGGCATGTCTGTTTTTTGTCTTACAGACGCTCTTCCTGCTGTATTCAAGCGTAAAAAAATACAAAAGAGAAGGTTCACGCAGTGCATTCCTGCTGACAATTGTATCTATCGCCCTCGTTGCCATTGCCGGTGTCGGCGTGACCATGAGCAAGGTCAAACAGATTTCGCTTCTCGCTGCCCTTGCAGGCTTTGCTTTTTTCACTGCACTGTTCGTTATCTTTTCTGCGAAAAAGCAGGTATTCAGCGAAGATAATCACCTTACGGAAAACGGAAAGCAGCTTCTCTCATTCCTCTACTTCGGCATAATTGCCGTGCTGCTCGCCGCACCTCAATTATTCGGCTTTACCTTCAAACAAGCCTCAAACGAGCAGTTCCTCCGTTGGAACTTTAATTGGGACAACGAAAGTGACAGTTTTCTCTGGTTCTATATAAAGAACCTCGGTTTGATTTTCATTCTGCTCCCGCCTGCCTTCCTCTACTCGAAGAAAGATACAAGGGCCTTCTACTGCGGCGGACTGCTTATCTGGCTCGTCTGTGAGGTCATCCTCTTCCAGCCCAACCCCTATGACAACAATAAACTCCTGTTTGTATGGTTTGCATTGAGTTGCGGAATTGTTGCGAGTTTCCTCATCAATATTTACAACCGGTTGAACCTCAGCGTCGCAAATGAAGAAAACCATACGTTCAAACGTGCCGGCAACACTATCCTTGCACTCGTGGTCCTCGTATCGCTCTTCCTTTCGGGAACGCTGACTCTTGTGCGTGAATACCGCTCCGGCGACCACCTCGGTTTCTACGAAAAGGATGGCAAACAGGTTTTCGGATTGGTTGAAAGCGGTTACGAACCCGTATCTGCCGAACTTGTGAAGGCAGCTGAATGGATCAAGGAGAATACAATGCCTTCTGCAACCTTCCTGACGCATAACAACCATAACAATGCCGTTGCAATGCTGACTGGGCGCAATATTTTCGTCGGTTCACCATCCTTCCTCTATTATCACGGTGTCAACTTCCAGTACAGAGTCAATATGCTTAAAGGACTCTACGAACAGCCGGAGCAGAATCTGCTCAGCACGGCGATTGAGTATGACATTGACTATGTACTCATCTCAGCCACTGAAAGGAGCTTCTATCCCGGCATTGACAGTGCATGGTTTGAAACAAATCTTCAGTGCGTTTATGACAGTGACGGCGTGAAAATTTACAAGATCAGATAACTCACGTCATAATTTAATGTAAATTGGGAAGCAACAGTAATGTGGATTTTATTTGCTTTCGGTTCAGCTCTTTTCGCAGGGTTGACCGCAATATTGGCGAAATGCGGAATAAGTAAAACAGACTCCGATATTGCAACTGCGATACGGACCTTTGTTGTGCTTATTTTTTCCTGGATAATGGTGCTTATAACCGGTTCCATCGGCACACTATCGTCAATCAGTGCAAAAAGCTGGCTCTTTCTCATCCTGTCCGGAATCGCTACCGGCGGTTCATGGCTTTGCTATTTCAAGGCTCTGCAGCTCGGGGACGTCAATAAGGTTATCCCTATAGACAAATCCAGCACTGTATTGACAATACTGCTGGCATTTATATTCCTTCATGAGGATATAACCGTAGTCAAGGGCATTGCACTTGTTCTGATATCGGTGGGTACGTTCATGATGATACAAAAGAAGGATTCAGTAAAAAAGGAAGATTCATGGACATGGCTCATCTACGCATTTTTATCCACGATTTTTGCGAGTCTCACGTCAATTCTCGGCAAGATAGGCATCGCCGGAGTAGAGTCAAACCTCGGAACTGCAATACGAACCTGCGTTGTACTGGTAATGGCATGGCTCATCGTTTATTTGAAAAAATGTGTCTTTAAAACCATGCCTGCGGATGTTTTCAAAAGCATCGAAAAAAGGGAACTGCTCTTTATCTGCCTGTCCGGTATTGCAACCGGAGCCTCTTGGCTGTGCTATTATAAAGCTCTCCGCGATGGTCCTGCCAGCATTGTCGTCCCGATAGACAAGCTCAGCATCGTCGTCTCCATAGCGTTCTCATACATCGTATTTGAGGAAAAACTTACCAAAAAAGCTCTGGTAGGTCTGCTGCTGATAGTCATCGGTACACTTGCAATGATAGTGAACTTTCACTAATAAGTAAACTAAAAGAGCTGTGGCGGAATGCGATGAATCCGACACGGCTCTTTTGTTTTGACTGTTTATCTGAAATCAACCATGATTTCGTTAAAATCCGGATCAAGCCAGTATTGATAACCCCAGAAGAAATTGCGTTTGATGTTGAATACTTCCGCTGCATTCTTCGCCGCTGCAATAAAGCGGTCACGCTGTCTTGAAAGCGTTACCGTACAGCCGGCAAGGTCATTCGGCTTTCCTTTAAGGAAGAGTTTTGCCTGCTTGCTTGCTTCTCTATATGCAGCAACCATGTCGTTGTAGCTCTGTACGATCCATGCATAAGCATCGTGGTGTTCGTTATCAAACGGACTTTCAGGTTTCGGTGATGGTGAAGGCTCCTGTGACGGAGAGCTTGACGGTTCAGGCGTGATTTCCGGTAGATCCGTTGCATTGGGTGTCTGTGTCGGCTCTTCGGTCGCATTCGCACTGCAACCCCCCGCAACAGCTCCGAATTCCGCCATGTCAACACCCAAATCCGGTTCAATCGGCTCAATCGGCAAATCTACATCACCAGGGAGAAAGTCCCCATAAACCTCCTGAATTTTTGCAATCAGACTTTCAGTAGTTGCAAGTGCTTGACCATAGAGCATCGACTGCCAACGGTAGTGTGCATACTCTCCTGTGTACTCGAGGTACGGCTCAACATCCACACCGTATACTTCTTTGATAACTTTGACACGGTTCGCCTGATCGGTAAGACAGAAGTTCCATGCAAAAACACTGTTGATTTGACCATTCATGGAAGACATTGTGATATCATTTGCGTCAAGATTCAACGCCCAGAGGGTCAACGCCATCGTTTGTTGGATTGAGGTATTTGTTGCAACATCCTGACCAAAGCTCGAAAGAATTTCCGGAATAAGCACAAGTTTATTTGTACGTTTCATTTCGAAGAAGAGGGCAACCAGCATTTTCTTCTGCCGGTTGACGCGATTAAGGTCACCCGACTCCTCAACACCCTTGCGAACCCTCAGATAATCGAGAATCCCCTGTCCGTCAAGGTGCTGCATACCGGCACTGTAATGTCTTCCCGCCATGCTGAAATCCATATCGACATCATAGTCAATTCCTCCGACCGCATTTCCGAGTCTCTTAACGATGGGCATTGTGACGGCGTAATAATAGTCAACCGGTATACCGCCGAGCATCCATTCTGCCGCCTCGCAGACCTTTTCATAACCCTCCTTACACATTCCACCGCCACAGTCGAGCGATGCATTGAGTTTATAGATCCCCTTTACACCGGGAATTTGTGCATAGGTGTCCCTCGGAAGAGAAATAAGGTCGACCTTGTTTTCCTTGAAATTAATCGCAACGATCATCATAACATCGGCATGGAACGCACGTTTGCCGTTCCACTCATCGCTGACGCGTTCATCTGCATAGTCAACACCGACGAGCAGGACATTCAGGATGCCATCGGTTATAATCGTCTTATCCGCCTCTTTTTCGAGTTCTTTGCGAATATCTCCCGGAATTTCCGTTTCTGCGACATTTGCTGATACGTCGGGCTCCTTAGTATGCAGTGCAGGCGTTATTACCGGTGCAGGGCTGAAAAATGCATCCTGCGGTTTATTGACAACGACGTCAATGTACTTATAAATCTGAATTCCTGCAAATACCAGAACTGCCGCCAGAGCAGCAGCACCGGTCCAAATCATTGCCTTTGCAAACGGGGTTCTGTCTTCTCTTCTCAGCTTTCGCCGCTTCTTGCGTTCTGCCCGTTTCTCAGAAGCAATGCGTTTTCTTTCACTCATTTCCTGTTTGGACATAGTATTTTATCCATTCCTTTCTCTGAACATAGAGCGTAGTCAGCTGCCTTAACAGCTTTAATGTTATTATAGCAAATTTTTCTTATTTTTTACAGTCATTTAACAGAAATGTCACATTTTCGATTTCGTTATGAATGACTAAAACAGTTTCATTGCATAACCGAAGGCGACTCCAGCGGCTGCACAGATGACGATGACGAGAATTGGATTGACTTTCTTTTTCAGCATTATAAAACCGCCTGCCGCTGTAAACAGCGAAAAGAAGAATTCAGGCGAAAGCATAGCCTCTGCTGCAACACCATTTGGAAAGAATACAGCTTTACCAACGGAAAAAACGGAGGCGGCAATGAGGCCGACAACGACCGGCCGCACGCCGGACATGGCTGCATCAACGTACTTATTGCTCGAAAACTTTGAAAAGAGCTTTGCAATCAACAAGATTATTATGAATGAAGGAAGAACTACACTGAACGTTGCAACTGCCGCACCCCAAAGACCTGCTACTCTCATTCCGACATATGTCGCCATATTTATCGCTATCGGACCGGGGGTTGATTCGCTCACCGCAATAAAATCAATAATTTCCTCCATGCTCAGCCAACCATGACCCAGCACTTCCTCCTGTATCAACGGTATCATTGCATAACCACCGCCAAAGGTGAATGCACCGATTTTAAGAAAAGTCAGGAAAAGATCAAGAATACTCATGCTTCACTGCCTTTCTGCCTTCCGGCAATTAAAAAGGACGCTATGCCCACGGCTGCACCGGCAAGAATGATCAACGGCACACTGAATTCGAATACAGCCGTTGCGGCAAAGGCGAGCACCATGATGGTGTACGGCAGAAGTCCACGCTTTCCGTGCTTGAAAATCGTCACCAATGCGTTCACTACAAGGACAAGTACGGCGGCACGAATGCCCATAAAAGCGAATTTAACCGCTTCGAGCTCGCTGAAATGACTTAAAAACCTTGAAATTATACTGATTATTATGAACGAAGGAAGTACAACGCCCAGTGTTGAAACCAACGCCCCCATAAATCCGCCGATTTTAAATCCGACGAACGTTGCCATATTCACTGCAACTGGTCCGGGGGTTGATTCACTGATTGCAACCATATCTACGACCTCCTCATCGGTTATCATTCCGTTCTTTTCCGTAACTTCCTTCCTGATTAGCGGTATCATTGCGTGACCGCCCCCGAAGGTAAACGCACCAATTTTAAAGAAAATTGTAAATAGTTTTAAAATAGTCCTGCTTTTATTCATCTTTATCTGTACCACCTGCATTGATTTTCATAAACGGAACACAGTTGAATCTGCTTCCGTCAACAAGACCGACATTACTGTAAAATGAAACGTTTTCCTCTGCCGCATCCGTTATAAGGACCGTTTGATAAACATTTCCGTACAAACTCATGATCGCCTCGATTAACTTCCTTCCGATGCCCCTGCGTTGGAATTTCGGAAGAACGATCAAATCCTGTATATAGAGGATGGAATGCCCATCGCCAACCGCACGGACGATACCTATTATCGTTTGTCCGTCCTTTGCCGCCAAGGTACAAAGTGAATTCCCGTATGCATTCTCTAGCATCGCAGGATTATTTGCATAGTTCGTCCAACCGACTGCTTGATACAGCGGAAGAATCTCACGTTCGGAATAATCTTCGTATTTTTCTATTGCAATCTTCATGCAATCTCCTTTCAGCCTTTATGATTCTACTCATGATACACTGTTATTGCGAATAAGTCAATATTGAGGAGCTTTTTCATCATCGATAAAAAGTCCTTATTTCCTGTTGACAAGAATCTCTATATGTGTTATAGTATAGGCATCGGTGGCTGGTCATCCAAATTTGTCTATTAAACCTGTCCGCAGTGTACCCTGCGAAGAACTGACATCTAATGACTGGTTTCCGGATTCACTTGCGAATACATGTTTTCCTTTCTTCAACGAACGTTCCCGGTCTTCATTGTGTCGGGAGCTTTCGTTTTACCGTTAATTTTACCGGCAATTCCCGCTTAACAACCTCGGGTTGAGTGAAAATTTAACCTCGGGTTTAGTTTTTTTGTTAAAAGCAACCTCCGGTATGTTCAATTCAAATTGCAGCCGTGCTAAAATAGCACCATCAAAAGTAAGGAGGAACGGCGATGGAAAAGCTGTTTGAAAACAAAGGACTCATGACTCTGGGTTCAAGAATTGCATACTACAGGAAACTCAAGGGCCTGACGCAGGATGACCTTGCAGAGAAATTCGGTATCTCTGCTCAGGCAGTTTCAAAATGGGAAAATGACATTACCTGTCCCGACATAATGATTCTCCCCAGTCTTGCCGATCTTTTCGGAATAACAACGGACGAACTTCTCACCGGGAAAGGCACTCCCGAAACGACCTATCTCGTCGAAGGCGAGCGAAAAGACCTTGATAAAATGCTCTTTAAAGTCCGCGTTAATAGCAACGACGGAGATAAGGTCAATGTTAATCTCCCCGTCGCTCTTGTAAGAATCGCACTTGAATCTGACCTTCTCCCTGAAGTCAACGGCATAAAGGCATTAAAAAATATCGATCTGGAAAAAATCCTTTCCCTGGTAGATGTCGGCGTTGTGGGTAAGCTTGTGGAGGTTGAAAGTGCCGATGGAGACATTGTGGAGGTCTACGTTGAATAAATGAGGGTTTACATCAAAGATAAAGAACACAATGTTCCGATTGCCTTTGTCATCCCCACTCGTTTACTGCTCAGCAGGCCTTGTATAAAAGCTGCATACAAGGCTCTCAGCAGAAAGAACAAAGCAAAAAACGCTCCGGCTGAAGGTGAACCTGCTGTTAACGAAGTAGTCGGGCAGGATAAAACCGCCGCCCGTTTTGATGCCGGCAAGCTCGCCCGTGAGCTTCGCAGACTCAAACGAAAAAACGGATGGCTTGTCGATATCGAAGTTGAAAGTGCGGACGGCGAAATTGTCAAACTCAAGATTTAATTTGACAGCATAGTTTGATGCAGCGGTGCATAGAATAATTAGGTAGGCTTGTTTCAAAACAGAGGGGCTGTTGCATTAGTCCCCAAAACAAAACCGGGCAACTCAAGACGGGTTGTCCGGTTTGCTGCTTTCGTGTATA